>JAGHUM010000074.1 GCA_018064855.1 Candidatus Physcocola equi | reverse complement strand
AAAATTAAAACAGCTTCGTGGTGTTTAATCTTAACCAAAGGTACGAATTTCAAAGCAATTCACAACATACATCAAAAATCAACTTGAAAGGACTGGGTGTTTAATCTTAACCAAAGGTACGAATTTCAAAGCAATTCACAACGAGTAAACGTTCACGATTTCAAAAAGGATTGGTGTTTAATCTTAACCAAAGGTACGAATTTCAAAGCAATTCACAACTGTATTCGCTCTGACATTATGCGTGTTTGCGGTGTTTAATCTTAACCAAAGGTACGAATTTTAAAGCAATTCACAACCGCAAATACTTCGATTATATGCGCAAGAGCGGTGTTTAATCTTAACCAAAGGTACGAATTTTAAAGCAATTCACAACGGAGCGCCTCAAACCAAAGATGGAGTTTCATCTTCAACAAATTCATTGAGAGCCACATTCATCTTGTTCACTCATGAAGATGGCAATAAGGTCACCATGTGAAACATTGGTGAGATTTACTTCATCTTCTCCATTATTTTGTCCATTCTTTCCTCTGTTTCCCTAAACTCTCGGTCGAATTGCTTTTGAGCAGCATCCCACTCTTTGTCAAATTCAGCTTGACGCTTCCTAGACTCGACATTCATCCTCTGGGTATCGCGCGAAAATCCTTCTCGCATCTGACGAACTCGTCTTTCATGCTCCTCATGCATATCTTTCACACTCTTATCGAAATCCTCACGCATCTGGCGAGTTCTGGCGTCAAAGGCAGAGTCACTGGCGGCGCATTTTTTCTGCCACCTTGCATCTTGTGCCGAGTCTATGTGATCGGCGATATGGTCGAACGTTTTCAGCGCCTGATCTATGCTGCTCTGACATTGACAGAAACCAAACATGACACTCATCATTAACACAAATTTTGACAAAGTTTCCATCTTATAAAATTTTTGTTTGTTTTGAAATTCGGCCGCAATTTACGAAATAGTTTTGTCACATATTGTCAATTTTCATTTTTCTGCAGAAAAAATCGCATTTTTTTGCAGTTTTAACACTTTATTTGTCTCCATTATCATTCCAACCAAAAAGAATTGGGCAACTTTGTGTCGTAAAACACATTTTTCAAACAATTATCATGCAAAAAAAGAAATTTGTTTTAATTTTGCAGAGTTTAACACGAATATAGAGTTTTGCACATTTGATGATTGATTTTCAAGACACAAAATCAATAATTTGTCAAAAAAAATTCTTAACTACACCATAAAGTTTCCGAGAAATAACAGATAATTATAAATACATGAAACTGAAACACTATTTTAGTTGTTTTTTGCTGCTCGTATGCGCAATCGTACAAGCACAAAATAAGGGCGAATACATCGTCTCTTACAACGGAAACGGCGCAACAAGCGGTTCCATGACCAGCCACACCTTCTCTATCGGCGTGGATGAGGACACCAAACTTGATGCCAATCAGTATGAACGCAAATACAATGTCTCCTTCAACACGCAAGGCGGCTCGGACATCGCTCCGAAGGAGTGCGTTTACGATTTTGTGAAATGGGCACACGCTGAAGTGCTGACCGACGTCACCAAAAACATGGAGAACTGGTACAATATCTGCTCCAACGGTAACACCGGCGTTATCTACAAAGACCTTTTCACCATCGCCAACGTCAATGGCGTGAACCATATTTCGGTATTGACAAGAGGCTCAACCCGTGAGCGACTTTACACTCGACCTCTCTACATGCCAGCCGGAGACTATGAGGTGGACTTCAAGTTCTGCTCCCCTTCCGGATATTCAGACCTTGGCAAAGAATGGGAAATCAACTTCAAAATGGCTGCTGTAGATGTACCTCAGATTGATTATGGAAACGACTATGGCATGCTGACAAAAGGAGATGAGAAAAGCGCTGTTTTGCTAAAGCACAACGACAAAAGCGAAGAACTCGAAGACCGCACCCTGCCTATCTATGCCAACGGTGAGACACCGGTATATCTTTCCGTCAACTGCGGCAATGTGAGCGACGGTGTTGTGAACAGGTTCAACTTTGCAGACTTCGTATTCAAAAAAGACGGTAGCTCCACCCTATATTATTCCGACGAGGAACCCACCAAGAACATGGTGAGAGAAGACAGCGGAGCGATTGCTCTTTCCGCTGTTTGGGAAGCAAACGCCATCGCGCTACCTCTTCCTGAAAAAAATGGTGCGGAGTTCGTTGAATGGAACACCAAAGCCGACGGCACGGGCACTGCCTACAATGCAGGCGACAATTTCACAACCGAGGAAGACATCATTCTTTATGCCATCTGGAAATCTGGAACACCAGACGACGGAGCCTTGTCGAAGCCATGCGGAGAAGGAACGGAAGAATGTCCGTTCCACATTAAGAAAGCCGGAGAACTGCTTTACTTCGCATCCGTAATCAACGGCGACAACAGCGAAATCGAGCAAAACGTATCGGCATACGCTGTGCTCGATGAAGACATCGACTTGTCGAGCGTCTGCGGACCTGAAATCGGCTCGTGGACACCAATCGGTTTGAACCCAGTTTCATTCAAAGGTGTGTTTGACGGACGCAACCATCGCATCAAAAACATCTACATGAACGGCAGCACAGTGGAAGGCCAAGGATTGTTCGGTATCGGTTCCAGATGTGTCATCAAGAACGTGGTCATCGAGTCGGGTGTAATTTCCGCAAACGGTCCGGCAGTTGGAGCCATCGGCGGTGTCATCAGCGGTCAGATCATCAACTGTCACAACTATGCGACCGTAATCAATTCCAAGAAATTCAATGGTGGTATCGTCGGCTACATGAGTTCAAACAGCCTTTTGCAGAGATGTCACAACGAGGGTACAATCACCAGCATCAGCAGCGACAAATCACAATTCGGCGTGGGCGGTATCGCAGGTGCAGTGAGCACCAACACCCTTGTGACAGACTGCTACAACCTCGGCGACATCACCGGCAACTCTTCACGCGTGGGTGGTGTGATCGGCAGTGCGGAAAACTGCCATGTGACCAACTGCTACTCCATTGCCGATGTGGAAAGCCGACCTAACGACTACGGCGGCGGTCTTTGCGCTGTGATATACGACCACTATCCAAACACAGTAGTTGAACACAGTTACTACTACAACAGACTGCAGGGAAGCAGCCAGCAGCTGGATATGTGGCATCCGGAAGAGGAATTTGAAGATGGCACCATCTATAAGGAACTCGACGAAAAGAGTCCTAACCTCTGGCGACAGGAAGAAGGAAAATACCCCGTATTTATCGACACCGTTTTTGCTTCAGAAAAATATCAATTGAAACGCGTCACCATCTGCAAGGGCGACAGCATTGCTTTTGACGGACAAGTATTCAAAACAGCCGGCACTTACTATGCTGGTGGCGACTGCAAATGTGGCGGCGACACTTTGGTGCTGACCGTAGCAGAGCCAAGCACTTTTGAACTCAACGAAACCATCAAGGAAGGTGAAAGCTACGCATTCGGCGACACAACCATCACCGATGCAGGAACCTACACCCGCACCATTGTGGGCGGAAACGAAAGCGGATGCGACAGCATCATCACTCTCAGCTTGAAGGTGGAGAGCAACATCACTCCAATCGACAATGTAGCGAAGAGACCTTGTGGCAAAGGCACACCTGAGTGTCCGTTCCACATCACCAATTCCAACGAGTTGCTTTACTTCGCAGCTGTGGTGAACGGTAACGTAGATACCATTGCCAAAAACGAAAGCGCCTACGGTGTGCTCGATGAAGACATCGACTTGTCTAACGTGTGCGGACCTGAAATCGGTTCTTGGACTCCAATCGGTTTCGATGGCGTTCACTACAAGGGTAACTTCGATGGCCGCAACCACAAGATCAGCAACATCTACATGGAGGGCAGCACCGTTGGCGGACAAGGTTTGTTCGGTTACTTTGAAAACGCGGAAATCAAGAACATCATCCTCGCCTCTGGCATCATCTCAAGCAAAGGCATCATGACCGGCGGTATTGCAGGTGTAGGTATTGGTAAGGTTTACAACTGCCACAACTATGCGACCGTCATCTGCGACAAGAAATTCAACGGTGGTATCATCGGTTACCTTGGCCGCAACAGCGATTTGCAGAGATGCCACAACGAAGGTACAATCACCAGCATCAGCAGCGACAAATCTCAGTTTGGTGTGGGTGGTATCGCAGGTGCGGCATTCACCAGCTCCGTAGTGAAAGACTGCTACAACCTCGGTAACATCACCGGCAACTCTTCACGCGTGGGAGGTGTGATCGGCAGTGCGGAAAACTGCCTTGTGACCAACTGCTACTCCATCGCTGACGTGGAAAGCCGACCTAACGACTTCGGCGGCGGACTTTGCGCTGTGATCTACAGCGACTACCCTGACACGAAAGTTGAACACAGCTACTACTACAACAGACTGCAGGGAAGCAGCCAGCAGCTGGATATGTGGCATCCGGTAGAGGAATTTGAAGATGGCACCATCTTCAAGGAACTCGACGAAAAGAGTCCTAACCTCTGGCGACAGGAAACTGGCAAATATCCAGTGTTCAAGGATATCATCTTTGAACCTGCTGTTTATAAAACAGAATATGTAACGCTCTGCAAAGGCGACAGCGTCTTGTTTGCCGGCAAATATCTGAAGGAAGCAGGGTCTTACACAACAGAATGTGAATGCAATGGAGGCGACACTTTGGTTGTCAGCATCGCATTGCCAAGCGAAAAGACCGTGACAGAAACCATCAACGAGGGCGAAAGTTACACATTCGGCAACAAAACGCTCACCGAATCGGGCACCTACACCCGCACTATTGAAGGTGGAAACGTAAATGGTTGCGACAGCATCATCACCTTGGAACTCACCGTCCGCAGACTCGGACCTGTCTGCATCCCAGTTTACGACAGCATCATCACCAGCATCTGTGACGGAGACACATTCCAGTTCGCAGGCAAAGACCTTACCACAACGGGAATTTACGCCGACACTACCCTGGCAGCCAACGGCTGCGACAGCACCACTGTATTGAACTTGACCGTGAAGCCTAACACCACTTTCGTCATCAGAGACACCATTAGTGCTGGAGACAATTACAGCTCAAATGGATTCAGCCTCGATGTCATAGAGACACTCGGAGAGTTTACTTTCTACAACACAGTCGGTGTCAACCAATATGGCTGCGACAGCATCACCGCACTTCATTTGCACGTACGCAAACCAATCGACGGGATCTTCATCCCTACCTTGTTTACCCCTTACAACGGTGACGGAATCAACGACCGATTCATGAAGGGATACGATGTAATGATCTGGGACCGCTACGGCAACTTGATTTGCAACTCTAACGACGGATGGGACGGTACCTACAGAGGCGCCATCGCCGACCCTGGAGTTTACATCTATGTCGTCACACTGAAAGACGGCAGAAAGAAGAAAGGCTCAATCGAAGTATTTAAAGAAGATTAAACAAAATGAAAAAACATATCCTTTCATTAGCAATATGCGCAGCCGCCGTAATGGAAGCGACTGCCATTGAGACAAAATTCCTTGAGAAGTACGAGTTTGTCCCTTCCAAATACGAGATTGCACCTGGAACGAATATTTCCATGATGGGAAAGAAAGTGGTGTTCTACAAAAACGGAGAGCCATACTCTGCCGAGATCAGCGACACGCTCGACCTTGAGAACGCCACCATCGAAGCCAGCATGACCGACCTGGCCATCCAAGGTCAGTTTGCTTACGACCAGGCGTCTAAAACCATCATCTACTCATCCAACGGTCAGTTATTCTCCACCACCCAAGTAAGCAAAGACACCTGGTCTAAGCCTAAAGCCCTTCAGATTGAAGGATTTTCCGCCACCCGCATCACCCAGAACGGATCTTCGTTTGCTTACAGAAGATGGCGCTACAAGACAGAAACAAAAGCGACCTTCCACAACCCATGTCTTTCAAAAGACGGCAGGAAACTTTACGTTTCGGCAGAGCTTGAAAACGGAAAAGGCGGACGCGACATTTGGGTATTGACCAAAAAAGGAGACAACACTTGGTCTGCCCCTGCAAACATGGGCGGTATCAACACTCCGAAGAATGAAGATTTCCCATTCCTCAGCGACAGCAAGACCATCTATTTCTCATCTGACAGAGCCGACACGCTGGGAGGCTGGAACGTTTTTCGCGCAGATTTGAAATCGGGAAACGCCACCATGCTTCCTAAGGATGTGAACTCCAACTCCAACGACCAGAACTTCATCGGCAGCAACAAGTGCGTATTCCTGCTCTCACAAAGAAACGGCGGCATGAAGATCCACCGCCCTGCTTTGATTCCTGAACCCGTGGTGGAAGAAGTGAAAGAAGACACCGTGGTGGAAGAAGTGAAAGTGGTGAAGAAAGACTTCAACACCGTGGTGTTCTACTTCGAATTCGACAACGACAAACTGATTAACTCTTACGAGAAAGAAATCAAATTCATCATTGACTTCATCAACGAAGAGCCAAACAGCCGATACAAAGTGGTGGGCCACACCGACGAAAGAGGCGCAGCCAACTACAACCTCAAACTTTCACGAGAACGTGCGAAGAAAGTGTTTGACCTGCTTGTTCAGAATGGTGTGAAACCAGAGATCCTGAAAACAGAAGGCTATGGAGCACAGCAGCCAGACGTGAAAGGCGCTCAAACCGAAGAAGAGCACCAGAAAAACCGTCGTGTTGAAATTATCAGAATCAAATGAGAGAAACAATGAAAAACAAATTCATATTAGTCATAGCAGCGATGGCATCCTCTTTCATGGCAAACGCCCAGCAAGACATGATGCTTTCACAGGAAATCTTCTCGCGAATCAACAAGAACCCAGCCGGAACAGGCAACACAGAGACCATCGACGCGTTTTTGCATGGCCGAATCCAATGGGCGGGAGTAGATAACGGGCCAAAAAGTTCGGTTCTCAACGTCACCAACTACAGCGAACGCTTGAAATCGGGCATGGGTTTGACACTCAGTTACGACAACATCGGTGTGGGGCACAGCACCACCAATGTGAAAGCGGTTTACGCCTATCACATCGACGTTACCGACAACACCCTCCTCTCCCTCGGTCTTTCGGCTGGCGCCAACTTCGCCTATTTCAACCCAGACGCCAACACCGTGAGCGATGACGCCGAATACGGAACAGGCACACTGGGCGACAAGAAAGAGACCAACGTGACACCAGACATTGACTTCGGTTTCGAGTTGTCTCAGCAGTCATGGACTCTGGGTGCATCGGTGACGCACCTCATCAACAGCGAAATGAGTTCACAGCGTCCGGGCAGACACTACTATGTGTATGGCACCACCCTGATTCCACTCAACAACAAGTGGGACCTTTCACCTACGCTGTCATACATGCACCGCAACAAAACCAACGTGATGGAAATCGGTAGTTTCGGTTACTACAACCGTTTATTGTGGGGCGGAATATTCTGGCGTCCGGACTTGAACGAAGGTTGCAACCCATCGATGATGGTGTTCACACTTGGCTGCGAATGGAAGCAGTTCCGCTTCGGTTACTCTTACGACCTCGGACTTGGCAGCAAGAGCAAACTGCCTTCCAACACCCACGAAATCATCTTATCGATGTCGGTCAACAAAGGCAATAGATAAACAAATACAGTCAATCACGATAAAAGGCGAACATCTTGTATGTTCGCCTTTATTGTTTCCGCCAACAAAAAGACAAAACGGCACGCAAAAAAATACACATTGTATGAGAATTTTATTATTTTTGCAAAATAGTGGCCGTATATTCAAAATACTGTCCAAGAAGCGAAAAACAAAACAAAGACAAGAAAATATTATATAAACAAACATATATGATTTCATTCTTCTTAAAAGAAGACGCCGGAGTGCTTGCAGTAGGCACCAAAAACGCCCTTTCTGCAACCGACATTGAAAAGTTGACATGGCTTTTCAGCGGCGCCAAGCATGTAGATAGCACCGAACTGAAAGGCTGGTACGTAGGTCCACGTCGTGAGATGATCACCCCATGGAGTACCAACGCTGTGGAGATTACCCAGAACATGGGTCTTAGCGGCATTGAACGTATCGAAGAATACTTCGCAGCCAAAGGCGCCGACAGCACCCACGACAAAATGCTTCAACGCATCTACAACGGACTCGACCAAGAGATTTTCACTATTGACAAACAGCCAGACGCCATCGTCTATATCGACGACATCAAGGCTTACAACGAAAGCGAAGGTCTTGCCCTGAGCCCAGCGGAAATGGAATACCTTACCAGCATCTCGCAGAAACTCGGCCGCAAACTGACCGACAGCGAAGTGTTTGGTTTCTCGCAAGTCAACTCTGAGCACTGCCGTCATAAAATCTTCGGTGGTGAATTCATCATCGATGGCGAAAAGAAAGAAAGTTCCCTCTTCGCCATGATCAAAAAGACCTCACAGGAAAACCCTAACGACCTTGTGAGCGCCTACACAGACAACGTAGCATTCAAGAGCGGACCAGAAATTGAACAGTTTGCTCCTGCAAGCGGCGACAAGCCAGACTTCTTTGAAGTGAAGAAAATAGAATCGGTTATCTCCGTAAAGGCAGAGACCCACAACTTCCCTACCACCGTTGAGCCATTCAACGGAGCGGCAACCGGCACAGGTGGTGAAATCCGTGACCGTCTGGGCGGAGGTCGTGCCAGCCTTCCAATCGCTGGTACCGCGGTATATATGACCTCTTACCCACGCACAGAAGAAGGCCGCGCATGGGAACAGAACATGCCAGAACGTCCTTGGCTCTACCAGACACCAGAAGAAATCCTCATCAAGGCTTCCAACGGTGCGAGCGACTTCGGCAACAAATTCGGTCAGCCAATCATCTGCGGTTCATTGCTTACATTCGAGCACCAGGAAAACGCCAAGAAATTTGCCTACGACAAGGTCATCATGCTTGCCGGCGGTGTGGGCTTCGCCAACAAGCGCGACGCCATGAAGGGCGAAGCAAAACCTGGCGAAAAAGTAGTAGTGAGCGGTGGTGACAACTACCGTATCGGTATGGGCGGTGGCGCTGTCAGCTCGGTGAACACCGGTCAGTACGCCAATGCCATCGAACTTAACGCAGTGCAGCGTGCCAACCCAGAAATGCAGAAACGCGTAGCCAACGTGATCCGCACATTGGCAGAAAGCGACAACAACCCAATCATCTCAATCCACGACCACGGAGCAGGCGGCCACTTGAACTGTCTCTCGGAATTGGTGGAAACCACTGGTGGCGTGATTGACATGGACAGCCTTCCTGTAGGCGACCCTACCCTTTCGGCAAAGGAAATCATCGGCAACGAAAGCCAGGAAAGAATGGGCTTCCTCTTGGAAGAAAAAGACATCGACCTGGTGAAGAAGATTGCCGACCGCGAACGTGCTCCAATGTACGTTGTTGGAGAAACAACAGGCGACCAGCAATTCGTATTTGAAAGAAAGAACGGCGAAAAGCCAATCAACCTGCAGATGCAGGACATGATCGGTCGTCCGCCAAGAACCATCATCACCGACAGCACAGTAGAAAACAAATACCAGGCTGTGGAAACCGACGACAGCAAGGTGGAAGAATACCTCAACAACGTGCTTCAGCTTGAAGCCGTTGCCTGCAAAGACTGGCTCACCAACAAAGTGGACCGTTCGGTAACAGGTAAGATCGCCATGCAGCAGTGCGCCGGTGAAATCCAGCTTCCACTCAACGACCTCGGTGCAGTCAGCCTCGACTTCCGTGGTAAGAAAGGTATCGCGACCTCACTTGGTCACGCACCGCTCGTAGCCATGGCCGACCCAGAAGCAGGCTCAGTGATGAGTATTGCGGAAGCGCTTACCAACATCGTTTGGGCACCGCTTGAAAAAGGACTTGAAAGCGTATCGCTCAGTGCCAACTGGATGTGGCCTTGCAAAAACGCCGGAGAAGACGCTCGCCTCTACAAAGCAGTAGAAGCATGCAGCGACTTTGCCATCGACCTTGGCATCAACATTCCAACCGGTAAGGACTCACTTTCGATGACCCAGAAATATGGAGAAGACAAGGTGCTTGCTCCAGGTACCGTCATCATCACAGCAGCTGGCCAGGTTAGCGATGTCCGCCGCATTGTCAGCCCAGTGCTCGTCAACGACAGCAACACCAGCCTCTACCACATCGACTTCTCGTTCGACGCCCTCAAACTCGGCGGTAGCGCCCTTGCACAGAGCCTCGGCCGCATCGGCGACGAAGTGCCAACTGTGAAGAACAGCGAATATTTCCAGGATGCGTTCAACACCATCCAGGATCTCATCAACGAAGGCTTGATTCTCGCAGGTCACGACATTTCAGCCGGTGGTCTTATCACCACATTACTTGAAATGTGCTTCGCCAACAAAGAAGGCGGCTTGAGCGTTCAACTCAAGAACGTGGCAGAGCCAAACCTCACCAAGATTCTCTTCGCAGAAAATCCAGGTGTCATCATCCAGGTTAAAGACTGTGCTTTGGTAGAAAAGATGCTTCACGACGCCGGTATTGGTTTCGCAAAGATTGCCAAGCCAATCGTTGACCGAGAGATCCGCATCGTGAAAGACGACAAAAACCTCAAACTCGACATCGATGCATTGCGCGACGTATGGTATCGCTCATCTTACCTGCTCGACCGCAAGCAGAGTGGCGAAACCTGTGCAAAAGACCGCTTCGACAACTATAAGAGCCAACCTATTGAATATGTATTCAACAGCAACTTCAAGGGCAAGCTCAGTGGTCTCGGCTTGAACGCAGACCGCAAGACCCGTACCGGTGTGAAAGCCGCCATCATCCGCGACAAAGGAACCAACGGTGAACGTGAAATGGCTTACACCATGTGGCTCGCAGGCTTCGACGTGAAAGACGTTCATATGACCGACCTTGCAAGCGGCCGCGAAACCCTCGACGATGTGAACTTCATCGTATTCTGCGGTGGTTTCTCGAACAGTGACGTTCTTGGCAGCGCCAAAGGTTGGGCTGGAGGATTCCTCTACAACGAGAAAGCCAAAGCCGCCCTCGACCGCTTCTACGCTCGCCCCGACACCCTCAGCCTGGGTATCTGCAACGGTTGCCAGTTGATGGTGGAACTCGGTTTGATCTACCCAGAAGACGCTCAAAAACCAAAGATGCTCCACAACAACTCACACAAGTTTGAATCAACATTCGTTGGTTTGACCATCCCTGAAAACGACAGTGTGATGCTGAAGAGCCTCAGCGGCACCAAACTCGGTGTTTGGGTTGCCCACGGAGAAGGAAAATTCTGGTTCCCAGAAAACGACGAAAGCAAATACAACGTGGTAGCGAAGTTCAACTACAGCAACTACCCTGCCAACCCTAACGGAAGTATGTTCGACACCGCAGCCATCGCCTCACGCGACGGTCGCCACTTGGCCATGATGCCGCACCCTGAACGTGCCATCTTCCCTTGGCAGTGCGCATACTACCCTAACGACCACAAGCAGGTGGATGAACTCACCCCATGGATTGAGGCATTCGTCAACGCCAAGAACTGGATTATCTCAAAACGATAAATCATATTTTCTCTTTTTTTCAAGACAGGGATGCACCGATATGCATCCCTGTTTTTTTATATCTCGCCATTCTTTTTGTACCTTTGTGCAACCAGAAAACAAACGCCTCGTAAATCTCATGTCTGACCAAGAACGCACATACATCGCCATAGACTTAAAATCTTTCTTTGCCAGCGTGGAGTGCGTGGAGCGCAACCTGGACCCGCTGACCACCAATTTGGTGGTGGCCGACACCAGCCGCACGGAAAAAACCATTTGCCTGGCTGTGACACCATCCCTGAAATCGTACGGGATTGGCGGACGCGCGCGTCTGTTTGAGGTGGTGCAGCAACTGCGGGAAGTGAATATGGAGCGAAAATTCAAGACACCCAACCGACAGTTGACCGGGAAATCGTATAACGACAACGAACTGAAAGCACATCCCGACTGGGAGGTGGACTACATTGCCGCACCACCCCGAATGGCTTATTACATCAAATACAGCACGAAAATCTACGAGATCTACCTCAAATACATCGCCCCGGAAGACATTCATGTATATAGCATCGACGAGGTTTTCATGGACGTGACAGCCTACCTGAAAACCTATAAGAAAACAGCATATGAACTGGCCATGACGATGATAAAGGACGTGCTGAAACAAACCGGCATCACAGCCACAGCCGGAATAGGGACCAACCTCTACCTCTGCAAAATAGCCATGGACATCGTGGCAAAAAAAATGCCTGCGGACAAAGACGGAGTTCGCATTGCCGAACTAAACGAAATGACTTTCCGCAAGGAACTCTGGGACTACCAGCCCATCACAAAATTCTGGCGGATCGGCGGAGGTGTTGCCAAAAGACTGGCGCTGTATGGGATAGACACTATGGGCAAGTTGGCGCGATTCTCGCTCACCAACGAAGATTTTCTCTACCAAATGTTTGGAGTGAACGCAGAACTGATCATCGATCATGCCTGGGGATATGAGCCATGCACCATCGACTACATCAAATCGTACCGCCCCGAGACAAACTCACTCAGCAGCGGGCAAGTGCTCCAATGCGCCTACGACTTCAAAAAGGCAAGAGTGGTGATACAGGAAATGGCCGACGCCGCCGCACTGGACCTTGTGAGCAAACGACTGGTGACAGACCAACTGGTGCTGACTGTGGGCTATGACACCGACTCGCTCGCCAACCCTGCCATACGAAGTCTCTACAACGGACCAGTGGCGACTGACTACTATGGGAGGGAAGTGCCCAAACCCGCCCACGGGACAGCAAAACTGGGGAAGCACACATCTTCCACGAGGATAATCATAGACGCTGTGGTTTCGCTGTTCGACCAAGTCGTAGATAAGAATCTGCTCATAAGAAGACTGAACCTGACAACCAACAACGTCATTTCAGAAGAGAAAGCCCAAAAGCAGGCAGCCAAACCTGTGCAACTGGACATCTTCACCGACTACGACGCACTGAAAAAACAGCAGGAGGAAGAAAAAGCCTCGCTCAGCAAAGAGCGGAAGATGCAGGAAACCCTGCTCGAAATAAAAAAGAAATTTGGCAAAAACGCCATTCTGAAAGGACTTAACCTGGATGAAGGTGCCACCGCCATAGAACGTAACAAACAAATAGGAGGGCACAAAGCCTAAAACCCCAAGGAATGACACAGGAAGAGAACACCAAAGGGCCATACGACGACATCATTGATCTGCCCCGCCCCATCTCCACCAAGCATCCGCGGATGACCATGAGCCAACGAGCCGCCCAGTTTGCGCCATTTGCCGCGCTGACAGGACACAATGCAGCCATCATGGAGACCGCAAGACTGACCGACACGCAACTGCAGTTGGAAGAGTCCGACCTCAAAGAACTCAATGAACGTCTGACGCAGTTGCTTTCCCGCATAGAAGAGCAACCGGAGGTCACCCTCACCCATTTCATTCCCGACGCGTTGAAAGACGGAGGTCGCTATATCCAGACCAAAGGACGGCTGACGAAATGGAACGAACTGGAACAAGAAATGATCATAGACGGTAAAACCACCGTGCCGCTGAGCAGCATTGTGGCTATTGATTTGCAAATAGAGTAAACAGATGGAAATCACACCAATCGCACATATTGAAACCGACTTTCCCGGCAAATTCGGCATTCCGCGGCAAAGCGGAATAGCGACAGCACTGGAGGGAAGAATCGTATTTGAAGGCCCATTTCGCAACCCCGATGTGGTGCGCGGATTGGAAAACGTGAGCCACATCTGGCTGTTGTGGGGATTCAGCGAGGTAAAAAGAGACGGATGGACCGCCACAGTGCGTCCGCCACGATTGGGAGGCAACACCCGTCTGGGCGTATTCGCCACACGCTCACCCTTTCGTCCCAACCCCATCGGTCTCAGTTGTGTGGCATTGGAACGGGTGGAACTGCATCCAACCAATGGCCCCATATTGCACGTAAAAGGTGCCGATCTGATGACCGGCACCCCCATTTACGACATAAAACCATATGTGAAATTCACCGACAGCCACCCGGATGCCGACAGTTGGGTATGGAGCGAACCCGACACCCAATATGAAGTAATCTTACCGGATGACCTCGCTGAAAAACTACCCGAAAACAAGCGGGAAGCCCTACGGCAAGTGCTCCAGCAAAACCCTGTGCCAGCCTACCAAAAAGGAGAGGAAAACAGAGAATACAAGTTTGAGTTCGGTGAATGGAAAGTCACCTTCACAGGACTCGACGGAAAAATTGTAGTGAAAGGCATTGACTAACGGACAAAACCGATTTTTTGCGCTTTATCCTTTTTGTTGA
This sequence comes from Candidatus Physcocola equi, assembly GCA_018064855.1. Taxonomy (GTDB): domain Bacteria; phylum Bacteroidota; class Bacteroidia; order Bacteroidales; family Paludibacteraceae; genus Physcocola; species Physcocola equi. Next base: position 44,312 of record JAGHUM010000074.1, on the reverse strand, counting down.
TTCTCTCGCAGTCGCAGAATTTGATATAATCATCTGCTGTGGCCTCCTTGCCGGTTAGAATATAGTTGACAGAAGACTTACGCACGATATTCTCGATTTGCCCCCCGCTAAAGTCATAGTCTGTAGCCAAACGTTCAGCAAGACTCTCATTCATATCGGGAATCATGCTCAACCAGATGTTCTTTTTGGCCTCCACCGAAGGATTTTTGAACTCCACTTTATAGAGGAAACGACGCTCGAAAGCGCTGTCGAGGTTCTGGGTAAGGTTGGTGGTAGCAATCATGATACCCTCCAAGTTTTCCATTTCCTGCAAGATAATGTTTTGAATGGAGTTTTCCATCTTATCCACAGCCCTTTCCGCCCCTTCCGTTCTTTTACCAAGCACAGCATCGGCCTCGTTGAAAAGGAGGATGGGAGCCTTATCGCTGTTTTTCACCAAGTCGGCATATCTGCGGAAAGCCTGCTTGATGTTTTTCTCGCTCTCGCCCACAAACTTATCTTTGATCTGACTTACGTCCACCACCATGACGTCGCGTCCGGTAACACGAGCCAACTGATTGACAGTCTCCGTCTTACCAGTACCAGGTGCACCATAAAACAAGCAAGCGAAACCTTTTCTCAGTCCGCATTTTTCCAAACGCTGCTGCACCATCTTAAAATTGTCCTCTTTCAACAAATCAGTCACACGGTTGATTTGTTCACCCTCTTCAGGGTTGTAGAACATACGTTTTTCAGCAAACGAATCCCATTTCAAAAGATTCTTGGCAGAACAATCTTCAACCTGACACAAAGAATTCAGAAAAGAGTTGATGGTATCTCTCGTCAATCTGAACGCAGAACCATACAGTCCGTTGTCGGGTACATTCTCTATGATGTTTTCCTTCAAAAGCGAACACTCTCCAGAATCCAGTCTGGATCTTGCAGAACGCGCCTTCACAAAAGGTTTTACGTTTTCCAGCATTTCTCTGGTTGTGGAAACGAAATCCCCCTCATTGACCGCACTGTTGCATAAATAAAAGAAGATGTATCGTTCAATCGGATTGAAAGCCTTCTCTTTACACATTTTTTTGTAAGACTTGACAAAAGAGAGTTTAGGGTTTTTCTCCATCAACGAATCAATCTTTAGCATGATATCATCATCGTTGTTGTTTTCATCAAAGATATCGTGAATTCTCGAAAAAAACGTATCCAAAGACAGGTCATAATCCGATTCGGGAATAAAAGGCTGATTGTCGGACAAAGCCTTAATCACCTTTTCCGGGAGCGTAAAGCACTTGTCGTCACCTCTAAACGGAGGTCTGCCCACACATTTCGTCAAATAACCTTTCTGACACAATTCATCCAGATCAGTCTTCATCGACAACAATTTCAAATTGGAGCAGTCCATATGACTGGAGATTTGATCCAATTCAACATCAGAACGAGAACAACTAAGTTCGGCAAACAAAGAAAGAAGGATGACCTGATTGGCAGAAAGTCCCAACTTGTCTTTCACGAATTCGATATAAGGTTTGGCATCATCAAAAAAACGTGAATCCAAACCACTGTCTTCCGACAATTTCACAATGGCATCCATATTTGCCATCAATGTAGGAGCAACCTGTCCGATTTGATTTTTAACACGGTCACGTTTCTTGTCGTTGAAATCAAGATTCTCACATTCCATCCCTTCAAAAATGTCTGTTTTATTTCCCATAAGTCTCAAGTTTTATTAGATTTTTATCTTTCATTGATAAATATGGGAGGAGGAAAGGATATATGAAAGAAAAAATGGGATTTTTTTCAATATTTTTTCATACGCTTACAACGCAATATAACAAAATAGCAAATTCACACAATGGAAAGATCGTTTCATCCATTCACAAATTGATTAAAAGCCTTCAAACGAATGGGAGTGTTTTTCAAATTCTTCATCCATTTTCTTGCAATCCCTTTCAAAGTTCTCTTGCATCCGCTTTGTACTTTTTTCAAAATCCTCATCCATTTCTTTTGATCGTCTTTCAAAATCTTCCTGCATCTTCCTTCTCTCTCTTTCGAAGTCATCACGCTTCCTCTTTGTATTTTCATCAAATTCCTCACGCATTTCCTTTGAGCGTCGTTCAAAGTCTTCGTGCATCTTCCTCGATCTTTCTTCCCAGGCAGAATCACTTTTAGCACGCTGTTTTTCCCACCTAGCATCAGATACGGAATCCATGTGTTCTGTGATATGATCAAAAGTATTTAATGTCTGGTCTATTACATATTGGCATTGACAGAGACCTAATAAAACCACAACAGTTGTCCCAATAATGAATAAAAAGTGTTTCATAATCGACATTTTAAGTTAATCACAAATCAAAGTTGGCTATCATGTATTTAAATACGGAATCGTATATTGGATTTGCTAATATTGTTGCCATAAAGCAAGTCTGGGAATATGATGATACAAATATACATTCTTTTTGAGAAGCAGTAGTCAGGATACAAAAATATAGAAGAAGTCGCTATACTGTCAGCAAAAAAAATCCACCGTCAAGACACCACATTGACGGTGCTGCTTGAATTTTTCGCTTCCTGAGCGACTTGAATCTGGACAGTTATTCGTTCTTTCAATTCCACCACATGACTGATGATGCCGACGTTGCGCCCCGCTTTTCTGTGAAGTAGGCGCAACGTATTGATAGCCTTCAGCAAAGGTTCACCGCTAAGTGTGCCAAAGCCTTCATCAATAAAGAGCGTATTCACAGAGAGAGCCTGACCTATATCGCTGAGCGCAAGCGCCAAAGACAAAGACACCAAGAAACTTTCTCCACCAGAGATGGTGCTTGCCGGACGAGACACATATCCCTGATAAGCATCTACTATTGAGATGACAAACGTGCCGGGTTCCACACTTAACGTATAGCGATCGGTCAACGACTTCATATAACTATTAGCAGAATGAATAAGACTAGACAAGACGTAACTTTGTGCGATTTTGCGGAATTTATGTCCTTTTGCATCTCCAAACATCTCGTTCAGACGTTCCCATCGCTGATAAACATTCTTCGTCTTCTCTATTTCTTCCATTTGAGAAGAAAGACGTTTGTTGTTTTCTTCGTCTGTTTCCAGTTCCTTTTTTATGGATCCAATTTGTTCGCCTACTTTTTTATATTGATCGTCAAGTTCATCCAGATCCTTTTCCAGTCTTTCCTGTGTTTCCTCTTTGGACAGCACCGGTTTGATGGAGCCATGTTTATGATACGACTCTTCCGCTTTATCAAACAACGTCTGCTTGGCAACAACTTCCTTATTTTTCCTAAGCACGAAATCTTCTTCTTGAGAAATGACTTCATTGGAAAACGATTTGAGCCATAAAAGTCGTTCCATACAGATATTTCCATGATTTAGAAGAAAAAACTGCAATTTACTACTGTTTTCCTGCAAAGATGCTTCTCCTGCACTCAATTTGGTTTTGGCAGTAGAGATGCTGGTGCCGAGTTCATTCCACTTTTCAGAAAGGCTATCGACACAACAAATATCCGACTGTACGTTCTTCCACTCTGGCATAGCCGTAAGGATTGCAGAAAACACATGATCCAGATTTTTGAGGGAAACCTGGGCAGTATCTATCTGGGAAGAAAGTCTCTGTCGCTTTTCCCTTTTTTCATTGAAAGAATCAGCAGCAGACTTGAGACGAGCGGCAAATTCCTTTGGGTTCATTTTCCAGTCTATGTTCCATTCTGCAGACGACAATAGCCTGTCGGTTTCGTTTTGCGCCTTGGCAATTTCATTCGCCCTGCTCTCTACGACAGCACGCGTACTATTGATACCAGCCTTGCAATCTTTCACTTTATCATCCGCCGCTTGTTTCAAAGTTTCCAATCGGTTCAATTCAGTGCGACACTGTTCCAACTGAGAACGAAGACTTTTGAGTGCATTCTCTAAGACAACACCGCTGTCGATTCGCTTTTCAAGATTCTCCAAGCGGCCATTGGCATCAGTTTCCAAAGACTGCAATCTGGCTGTTATTTGGCTGTCCACTATTTCAATGCCACACACTTTGCACGACACTTTTAGACTATTTTCAGCATTAGAGACAGACCGATCTTCATTATAAGCATTCAGATCACACGCATAAGAATACTCCTCCGCTTTGATTTCAGCCGCCAACTTGTCCCTTTTTCCCGCAAGTATTCTTTGATTTTCAAGTGCCTCATCATAGTCTTTTCTTAAGCCATCGACAAGTTGTTTTAAGACATCCTCGTGAGGCAATTCAGACAGAATCTTCTGCCGACAAACGGGACAAACATCACCCACATGGAGTTTGGAACGCATGGCGGACACAAACTTTTCTATCGTATCGCTCTGTTTGTCTAAAGCATTTTTACGATCATTCACCAGCAGATCGGCATCGTGTATAGGGCCATTCAATTCTGCCAAATCCTTTTTCTTTTGTTGAATCAAAATCAAGCGAGATTGAAGTTTGTTTTCGGTTTGTTTCCTTTTTTCAACAACTTCATTGAGTCTGTCAACAAGATCCTGCGCTTTGTGAATGTTGTTGACCAATTCCTTATACTCATCGCGTTCCATTCGTAAGTCTGGAAGGTGAAGGTTGGAAAAATCATCATCCTTCAACCCTATTTCTTTCGACATTGCATCGACCGCCTCTTTCGCTTGTTGACAAGCAACTTCTGCGCTATTTGCCTCAGGAATCAAGGTCTTATTAAGTAGAGTCTCATCTTGCAAGATTTTAGCATTTTGCGTTTCAATAAAAACCCTTCCTTCATGAATCTGTTTTAGAAGAGTGACAATAGTTTGCGAGTTTTCATATACATATGCTTTATCAGATTCGTTTTCAATCGACTTACAAACCTCGTCGTATTCACTCGTCTTCTCCTCCATTTCCTTCTTTGCAAAAGCCAGTCCTCCCCGCAGCACGCAAAACTGTCTCTCCAGATTCTTGAGGATGTTTTTCTGTTCATCAACAACCTTTCTTGCCTTTTCAATTTCCGAAAGCAGCGGACGTGCATCGGAGGTTTCCTTCCAATCCTCAATAAGCTGGACTTTTGCTAAAAACTCATCCGTTTTTGTATCATCTATCGCCTTTGTATGCTCAATCTTTGCCTTCAAAACCGCTTGCTCCAATTCCTTGTCCTTAACTATCCACCCTTTCTTATTCTCGATTATGTCTTTTTCAGATTTCAACTTATCATAAGCGCCATTTAGCTCAGACAAAGCATCCTTTTTCTCTTTTTTCTCCTCATCAGACAAAACAGAGATGCCATTGGCAAGTTTCTGCGCATTGTCCCAGAGTTGTTTTTTGCTATTGGTCACCTCAAAAATCTTTGCCCCTATCTTTGAATAGACATCCACTCCCGTTATCTTCTCCAAGATTTCAGCCTTTTCATCGTCTTTGCTGTTCAGGAATTTGGTAAACTCACCTTGTGCGAGCAAAGTGGTGCGACAAAACTGATTGAAGTTCAGCCCTATGGCAGAGTTCATTTCTGCCATGATTTCCTTGTCCCGATCAAGTGTCTGATTGGTGTTCAAGTTCTTTAAAGTCCAGACCTTTGGTTGAATGTTCCCGTTAACTTTTTTATAAGCACGAGCAATCGACCAAGACGCTTCATAGTTGACGCCATTGCTGCCAACAAAAGACAAGCAAACATACCCTTCAGCAGTATTACGACGCAACAACTGACTAGGGTCTGAAATGAGGAGTTCTTTATCTTCGTCTTTCATTTTCCCTTCCATACGGGTGTTTTTCAGACGCGGTGTATTTCCATAGAGAGCCAGACAAATAGCATCGAGGATAGTGGATTTTCCGGCTCCGGTTTCACCAGTTATCAAAAAGACCTCGCTATCCACTAAAGGGCTTGCGGAAAAATCTATTTCCGTATGTTCAATCGAAGCGATATTGTGAATGGTAAGTTTCTTAAGCTTCATAATTATATGCTTTTCATAAATTGCGTGATTCCACTTCTAGTAATTGCAGTGCTTCTTTAAACAAAGAGACCATATCGTCGTCAAAATTGCAGTGTGTATCTGCTGCGAACTGTCGGGCAATATCAATAGGGGCAACTTCCTGAAATTCCTGAACAGACAGCATTTTCGTGTCGGATTTCCGGTTTTCTCTGCGTTTGGGGTTGATATGACAGAACTTACATTTTTTTCCTTTTACTAGGTCAATACACTCCGTGTGCGCTTCAGTCGGAAGAAAATCGTCCACCTCTACATTTAAGCGGATATAAGCCTGGATGTCATCAGGGAAATTTTGCAGTGCTTTTTTTGCGTCTGTCCAATTCAGCCAGCCATCAGCAGGCAAAGTCACCAATGGCCAGGGATTGTCAATTCGTATCTGACTGACAACCGGAGACTCTCCATGCTTACTGATTTCAATGAGACTGACAGAATGATTAAATGTCTCATCGAAACTGACTGCCAACGGAGTGCCACAATAGCGAACATTGTGTTTTCCCGTATGAACAAACTGTTCATGATGGATATGTCCGAGAGCCAAATAATCGTAACCCTCCCCCATACGCTGTATATCCAGCGCATCAATGCCCCCCACAGTATATTCCGAAAAATGATCATGTCCGGTAAAATCACAACCTTTGACTGTAGTATGAGCAGTCATAATTACGGGTAAATCATTGGAGTTATTCCGATCCACCACATCGAGCAATTGCTGGAAAAAACCATCTGGAATATTTCTTTCGTGCGCATAAGGAACAGCCACAATGAAGCACTTTCCCGGCATCTCAATAATATGTTTTTCAGGAGAGTCCTTATCAAGAGAGCCGATGGTATGAACGTTTAAGGCCTTCCAGGGTCTTTGGAAAATATCGTGTCTGGAACTGCTGTCGTGATTGCCGGCGATAATTACAATCGGCATATCAGGATTAGCTTCGTGAATTTCAGCCATAGCATTAGTAAACATCAACTGGGTGGATACAGATGGCTGAGCGGTGTGATACACATCGCCACAAAGTAAAAACAAATCAGGTTTCTGCTCCTTGACGATATTCACCATCTGAACGAGTATTGCCAATTGCTCCTCAGTTCTATCGAAATTGTAAAGCATGTGGCCAAGATGCCAATCACTTGTATGCAGAATCTTCATATCAGTTTTATAATTTAAGATAATTCAACAACACAAAGTTGGGACTTTTCTTTGATAAAAAAAAACAAAAAAAACACTAATTTATTATTTCGCCACACAACATTACCAAAGATTTTGTAATTTTGCGCATTGAATATTAAAAAAATATATTATATAACATGAAAAAAGTATTCCTTTTCGCTTCAGTTGCTGCAATGACCATGCTTGCATCTTGCACAGGTTGCAACAAACCAGCAAACAACGCTACAGATTCAACAAACGTAGCAGACACTACAGAAGTTCCAGCAGTTGTTGACACAACAGTAAAAGACACTGTTGTTGCTCAGGATTCAACAGTTGCTTCCGACACTACCGCTGCATCTGCAGAAGCAAAAGAAGCAGAAGCAAAGCGTGACATCAATGCAAACGACATCTTCGCAAAGCGCATGGAACGTTACCAGAAAGAATTGAAGCTCAACGACAAGCAGTTGGCTGAGTTGGCAGAAATCCTTACTGTAGGTGCTGACAGAATCGAAAAGTACATCGCCGCTCAGGAACGTCCAAGCCTCGAAGACATCAGAAAATTCCGCGCTGAAGAATCAGCAAAGGTAAAAAAGCTTCTCAACAAAGACCAGTTTAAGAAGTTCGAAGAATTTGAAGCTGAAAGAACAAAGAGATTCGAAGAAAGAGTTGCCAAGAAGGCTGCAGAAGCTGCTGCTAAAGCCGCTGCAAATGCTGCAAAGTAAGATTACTTTCGTCTCTTAAAGAGTAAAACCGATAATCCTCGTGTTATTTTATGTAGCACGAGGATTTTTCTTTGGTGTCTATATACAAGTAGGCTCTTTTTTGCCAACGAATTTATACGAATAATTCAAATTCATTGGATGGTTGCACAGATTTATACTAAGAATGCCTATGGCATTTCTAATTACTACTGGTTCCATTTCTGAATTCGAATTAATTCGTAACGTCAACGGCGTTTTTAGTGAAAATATAGTTCAACGCAATAATTTCGTGCAAATCAGTATAAATTCGTTGGCAAAAAAGCTGGTGCCAAATTGTATATAATTCCACTTATATTTTCCTAATAACAGGCATATAATTCTCACATTCATGTCAATACTTGTTTTAAAAAAGATAAACGTTTATATTTGTGTAATTAGAATTTAAACAGACAATGAAGATAGAAATCAGAAGATGGTTGCTTGAGTATTTCAGCCTTAGCAAAGACAAACAATCCAATAGTGAGATTATTGCCGCCATATCCAGCGGCACACAGTTTAAAGGGTCCAACCTTTGGATTTTGGTGTGTGCCATCTTAATAGCCTCGCTGGGTCTAAACATGAACTCAACTGCTGTCATCATTGGAGCCATGCTCATCAGTCCGTTAATGGGTCCCATCATGGGCATTGGCTTAGGCATTGGTATTGGCGAAGGGAGTCTTGTGCGCAGTTCCGCAAAAAATCTTTTCGTCGCAACCCTATTCTCGCTGCTGGCAAGCGCCATTTACTTCTGGATTTCGCCCATCAACGACGCCCGCAGCGAATTGCTGGCGCGCACACAACCAACCATTTACGACGTTATGATTGCTTTCTTCGGTGGTTTTGCAGGCATTATTGCCACCGGCAGTAAAACAAAAGGCAACATATTGCCGGGAGTTGCCATAGCAACAGCACTCATGCCTCCACTGTGTACAGCAGGTTACGGACTGGCAACCTTTCAGTGGAAGTTTCTATATGGCGCGCTTTATCTGTTTTCCATAAACGCAGTTTACATTGGTTTGGCAACATGGATGGGGACAAAACTTTTGCGTTTACCACAAGCCCACAAAGATGGCGACGAAGCGGAAAGGACAGACAGGAAAAAACGTGTTGCATGGACCGTTGTCTTGCTGGTAATATTCATCATTCCAAGCATTTTCACCACCGCTGGCATTATCAAGAGAAACATGCTCGACGCACGTGTTTCGTCATACATATCGGGCGAATTCAAATCAATGGAAAACGTCCATTTGGTCAGTTACGAATACATGGAAGACGATTCCACTTCCATCATCCAAGTCAACTTGCTGGGTTCTCCAGTAGATGGGCATCAAATAGACTTGCTAAAAGCACGCATGGGTAAATACGGATTGGCAGACGACATTGGTTTGAAGGTGGTGCAAGGCGGGTTGGAAAACCCAGATGTTGATGCAGCAGAACTTTCGGGAACCATAGTCACCAATGTGGTACAGTATTACAACGAGACAATTGAAAAACTCAGGAAAGAGAACGATAGTTTGAGGGCTGTGATAAAGTCGATGGAAGTTCCGAAAACAAATAAGACAAATCAATAGAAGCCACATATACCCAAAAGAAAGACTATCACACCCCTTTCATAGACAAAGAAATGCGATTTCTTTTGACATCCACTTGGGAAACACGAACCATGACCTGCTGATGCAACGACACCACATCTGAAGCAGAAGACACATAATGGTCTGCCAACTCAGATATATGCACCAATCCGTCTTGATGCACACCGATATCAACAAAGGCTCCAAAGTTGGTGATATTGGTTACAATGCCAGGTAAAATCTGTCCCTCATGCAAATCTTGAATAGTATGAACCGTGGCATCGAAAGAAAACTCTGTAAGTTGCTGGCGAGGATCTCGTCCTGGTTTTTCCAACTCCGCCATAATATCGCTCAGGGTTGGTAAGCCTATTTCGTTTGTCACATACTTCTTCAAATCAATGGATTGGCGTAAATTTCCATCGGCAATCAGTTGTGCGACTGTAACATGGGCATCCTTTGCCATTTGAGCCACCACATCATACGCTTCAGGGTGAACAGCAGAATTGTCCAACGGGTTTTTCGCATCCGGAATACGCAAGAAGCCGGCAGCCAATTGGAACGCTTTTTCTCCCAGACGAGGCACCTTTTTAAGCGCGGCACGGGATGCGAAAGGGCCGTTTTCGGCTCGATATTCCACAATATTCTGTGCCAACTGCGGACCAAGGCCAGAGATATAGGTCAACAAATGGCGGCTGGCAGTATTGACATTCACACCTACCCTATTGACGCAGGAAACAACCGTATTGTCGAGCGACTTTTTCAGTTTTGACTGATCCACATCGTGCTGATATTGTCCCACGCCGATGGACTTCGGATCTATTTTCACCAACTCCGCCAACGGATCTATCAAACGACGTCCTATGGAAACAGCACCACGCACAGTTACATCCTCATTGGGAAACTCCTCGCGCGCCACAGCCGATGCGGAATATACAGATGCGCCATTCTCGCTGACGACAAAAATCTGCACTGGTTGTGGGAATTTGATGGCCCTGACAAACGCCTCCGTTTCACGACTCGCAGTTCCGTTTCCAATGGAAACGGCTTCAATCTCAAACTTTTGCACCAAATGAAGTAATTTGGCTTCTGCCTCCTGCGCTTTCTGCACTGGAGGATGAGGATAAACCACATCGTGGCATAACAGATCGCCCTGTCGAGAAAGGCAGACCACCTTACAGCCTGTGCGAAAGCCAGGATCGAGCGCCAACACACGTTTCTGCCCCAGCGGTGCAGACAAAAGCAACTGGCGCAGATTGTCGGCAAAAACCTTTATAGCCTCCTCGTCGGCTTTCTCTTTACTCAATGCGGCAAACTCAGTTTGGATAGATGGTTTGAGCAATCGCTTATATCCATCGCCAACAGCCTGCGCCACCAATGAAGCGCAAGCTCCGCGAGTTTTCACAAAAATATGTTCGAGTCTGTCCAAGCAATCATCATCATTGGCCGGACTAATATCCATACGCAAAAAACCTTCATCCTCGCCTCTGCGCATCGCTAAAAAACGATGAGACGAGCAGCGTTTCAATGGTTCTGAAAAAGCGAAATAATCTTTGTATTTCTCCGCTTCCTCCTCTTTGCCTTTAACCACCTTGCAAGTGATGACTGCATCATATTGAAAAGAACGACGCACACGCGCACGGGCACCTTCACTTTCAGCCACCCATTCGGCTATAATATCCTGAGCGCCCTTAATCGCGTCATCTTCATCCTTCACGTCACCCTTGACAAAACGAGCGGCCAAAACAGCAGGATCATCGGATACATTCTGCACCATCAAGCGTTTTGCCAATGGTTCAAGTCCTTTCTGTCTTGCCACTTCCGCACGGGTACGTTTCTTTGGTTTGAAAGGGAGGTAAATATCTTCCAGCAGATTAGATTCCCAGCAATCCTCAATCTTCCGTTTCAGTTCTTCCGTCAACTTGCCTTGTTCCTCAATCGAGTTAAGGACGGTGACCTTTCGTTTCTGCAATTCGGTCAGTTTATCGAGTTGTTCCTGAATGGCTTGGATCTGCACTTCATCGAGCGAACCTGTCGCCTCCTTGCGGTAACGGGCAATAAAAGGGATGGTAGCCCCATCGTTCAATAGATTGACAGTCGCATCCACCTGACGGAGGGGGATATTTAAAAGTTTTGCTATTATCGAATTCATAGTATTATGGATGTCAGTAGATATGGGGATAAAAGCGACAAAATCCTATCCGCAAAGCGCATAGAGGTCGCCACGAGGGTTGATAACCATTACAGGAATGGAAGACTGCTGAATCACCTTCCGTTCTTTCGGTCCAAATATGATGTCGTCTAAACCATAATCACGAGATGCAGAAATCATCAAAAGGCTGGCATTGATGGTCGGAGCCAGTTGGGCAGCCTCCAATTCCACTTTGAAACTGTCTTTCGTGGCAGCAAACTCCTGATATTTCGCATTTGATTTTTCAATCAACGTACGGATAGCATCCGTAGTCTGACGCGCCTTTGATCCATAGTCCTTTGCAGGCATCAAGATGATTTCCGAATCGAAGAATCGCACAAAACTGTTGCTGAAAGGTCCTTTTTCGCGCTCCTCCATCAAGAAACCGACCGGCACAAGCACCCGGTCGAAAGAGATGCGTTGGCCTTCCTTGACGAAAAAATAAGGGATGCGCAGTCCTCTACAAACATCCAGTAGTGACTGCAGTTTAGAAAACGGTTTCACCTTATCATTCAACTGGAAAACCAGCATCGACGCTTCAGTTGCTTCAATCGTTTCGGTAAAATCATCAGAGGGAGTCAACACCTTGTAAGAGACACCCACCCCATCGACAGCATACTGAGGATCTTCGATCCATTTTTTGAAGGTCGATTCATAACTGTCCGGCAAAGCATTCTTTCCAAAGCAAATGCCCAGGAAACAAATATCTTTAGAGTAAGCGGTAGCCAGTGTTTTGGCCATCTGAAAGGCGACTTCAGGAAAGAAGTCGGGACAAGCGGCTACAAAAATCTGTTGTTTAAGTGTTGACACGGTATAGAAAAAATTATTCGCCCAGATAACTGTCTTTGAATCCAAGGAAATAAAGAACGCCATCGAGGCCTATGGTGTTAATACTTTGTTGCGCGTTGGCAACCACACGCGGTTTTGCGTGGAAGGCAATACCAAGACCAGCCTCACTGATCATAGGTAGATCGTTGGCACCATCCCCCACAGCGATCGTCTGTGCGAGGTTCACCTTCTCCACCTGGGCTATCAGTTTCAGCAACTCGGCTTTACGGTGTCCGTCAACCACATCCCCTAAATAGCGTCCGGTGAGTTTGCCGTTATCATCGATTTCGAGATTGTTGGCATAGACATAGTCGATGCCAAAACGACGTTGCAGATACTCTCCGAAGAAAGAGAATCCACCACTGAGAATAGCGATTTTGTAACCACATCTTTTCAAGACCGCCATCAATCGGTCTGCGCCTTCAGTAATAGGAAGATGCTCAGCAATATCCTGCATCACACTAACGTCGAGACCTTTCAGCAGTGCCACACGTTTGGTGAAACTTTCCTTGAAATCAATCTCGCCACGCATCGCACTTTCCGTAATGGCTTTAACCTGATCTCCCACACCGGCTCTAATGGCCAGCTCGTCGATACATTCTGTCTGAATAAGAGTGGAGTCCATATCGAAGCAGATCAAACGACGCATACGGCGATACATATCATCGTGCTGGAGAGAGAAATCAAATCCCATAGACGAAGAAAGATGCATCAGTTCCTCCTGCAGGCTTGATCGGTTTTGAATGGTACCTCGCAAAGAGAGTTCAATACAAGCCCTTACGTTTTTGGTAGGATCCTTGATGCTGATACGTCCAGTCAGGCGAAGGATGGAGTCTATATTAAGCCCTTGTTCGGCAACCACCTTCGTTGCTGCTTCTATCTGGCGAGCAGAAAGGGAGCGACCGATAAGGGTAAGAATGTAGCGGTTTTTACCTTGTTGTCCCACCCATTCCTCGTACTTTTCATCGGAGATAGGTTGGAAACTGATATTCACATTCAACTCATTAGCCTTGAACAAGAGTTCCTTCATCACATGACCAGAATAATCTTCGTCCGCACGAATAAGAATACCAAGAGACAGCGTGCTGTGGATATCTGCCTGGCCCATATCCAAGATTTGAGCGTCGTATTTGGCCAGAATACCCATGACGGATGCTGTGAGGCCAGGGCGGTCTTGACCTGTTATGCTGATAAGAATTTGTTCCTTGTTCATAAATCTATTTACGTTGCCAACAATAGCAAGTTTGAAAAGTTATCAGTTAAATAAAAAAATCGGAGTGCAAATTTACTATTTTTTAAGCAAGGGACAGTCAAAGGCGGAGGACTTTTTTGGTGGCAAAGCCATACACTGATAGATTTTTTGTATTTTTGCAAAAATTACAATAAATCGTGAAAAGATGAGCGAACAACGCGTTATCATGTGCGCAGGCGAATTGATCGAGCAACTCAGAAAAGAGACCAATGGCCGCACTGCAGAAAGTGTTTTCATATTAGTTGACAGCAACACTCGTCGCCTTTGTCTTCCAGCCTTGAGCAGCGACGACTATTTCGGCAAAGTAAAGTTTGTGGAAATAGCCCCCAACGACGACAACAAGACGTTGGAGGCGCTGGCAAGCGTGTGGACATTCCTTAGTGAAAACAAAGCCACAAGGAAAAGTTTGCTCATCAATCTTGGAGGCGGAATGGTAACAGACCTAGGAGGTTTTGCTGCCAGCACATTCAAGCGCGGCATGGACTACGTCAACATTCCGACCACCCTGCTCGGCGCAGTGGATGCAGCAGTAGGAGGCAAGACAGGCATCAACTTTTGCGGTTACAAAAATGAGATAGGCGTCATCAACAGCAGTCAGAGCGTGCTTATCGACGTCAATTTCTTCCGCACTCTCACCCGCAAAGACCTTCTCTCTGGCTATGCGGAAATGATAAAGCACGGTTTGATTTCAGACGAAAAGCATTGGAACGACATGCTCAAGTTCGACTTGGAAAACATTGATTATCTTCAGTTGCAAACATTGCTTCGCGACTCCATCGCTGTGAAAGAGAAAATCGTAGAAATCGACCCTACAGAGAAGAACATCCGCAAGGCGCTTAATTTCGGCCACACAGTCGGCCACGCATTTGAGAGCCACGCCATGGAAGTGGGAGACGCCATCCTTCATGGCTATGCAGTAGCCTATGGTATGATTTCAGAACTTTACTTAAGCCACAAAATCTGCAACTTCCCTAAAGAACTGATGCGACAGGCTGTTGCCCTAATCAAAGAGAACTACGGATCCTTGCCAATCAGCTGCAAGGTTTATGACCACTTATACGACCTTATGACACACGACAAAAAGAACGTGGGCGACGGTCGAATCTTGTTTACCCTTCTTGGAGACAAAGGCATTGGCGACATCCGCATCAATCAAGATGTAGATAAGAAGACCATTTTGGAATCTATAGACTACTACAGAGACGTGGTGGGCCTCTAAAGACGCATTTCAAAACCACCTGAAACACCAAGAAAAGAAACACTCACAGCAATGAACTACAAAATCAGCGCAAACAAGCGTAGCATAGAAACCACGATTGACCTTCCTGCGAGCAAAAGCATCAGCAACCGAGTTCTCATCATGAACGCCATGTGCCAACGTCCGGCGCATATTGGGAATCTCGCCAAATGCGACGACACAGACGTCATGGTAAAAGCTTTAAGCGGGAATGGCACACATATCGACATTGGCGCGGCAGGCACTGCCATGCGTTTCCTGACAGCCTATTACTCACAAAAACCAGGCGTTCACATTGTCACCGGCAGCGAGCGAATGCGCAAACGTCCGATTGGCTTGCTGGTGGATGCCCTCAACCAAGCAGGAGCCCAAGTTGAATACGCAGGAGAAGAAGGCTTTCCCCCACTCCGCATCACCGGTAAAAAGCTGAAAGGCGGACACATTGCATTAGACGGAGGAGTCAGCAGCCAATATATTTCCGCCCTGATGATGGCAGCACCAAGCATGGAAGATGGTTTGGAACTGGAGTTGACCGGCAAAGTGGTGTCACTACCCTACATTTTGATGACCAAACAACTGATGGAGCAGTTTGGCATCAAGGTGACATTTGAAAACGGAAAACTCATCAAGATAGCCCCACAAGAATACACAGCGCTTGAAATGGATGTGGAAAGCGACTGGAGCGGTTCGTCTTATTGGTATGAAATAGCAGCATTAAGCGACAACGCCGAAATCAGGCTTCCCCGTTTGTACAGCAACAGTGTGCAGGGCGACTCTCGAATTGCAGAATTATTCAAGCCACTAGGTGTTAGTACTACATTTGAAGGATGTGATGTCGTATTGAAGAAAGTACAAGAAGCCATAAAACACTACGACCTCAGCCTCGTCGATCAGCCAGATCTAGCTCAGACATTTGTCGTTACCTGTTGTATGCTGGGCACCACATTTAAGTTCAGCGGTTTAGGCAACCTCAAAATAAAAGAGACCGACCGCATAGCGGCGCTAATAGCAGAAATGGCAAAATTGGGTTATAAGGTCGAAGAAGAGGAAGAAGGCACTTTGGTTTGGAAAGGCGAACGATCAACTGTTTCGGGAACAGCGTCAATAAAAACTTATGAAGACCACCGAATGGCCATGGCGTTTGCTCCTGCCTGCATCAAGGTCAACCAAATCCATATCAACGACGCGCAGGTAGTCAGCAAATCCTATCCTAAATATTGGGAAGATTTGAAGAAAGCAGATTTCTGCATTGAGGAAATCCAATAAAAAATCACAAACAAAGAAAATCGGGTGTGCAAATATACTTGCACACCCGATTTTCTTTTATACGATCAATAATTAGTATTGTTCATTAGGACCTGGGAAATTCTTGCTCTTTACGTCAGCAGAATACGCCTGAACGGCTTCAGTTATCACTTTATTCAAATTGGCATACGAACGGACAAACTTAGGATGGAACGAAGGATCATAGCCAAGCAAATCCTGCCCTACAAGAACTTGACCATCCACCTCAGTACCGGCACCGATACCAATAATAGGAATACGCACAGCAGCAGTTGCACGTGCAGCCAATGCCGCAGGAATCTTTTCCAGAACGACTGCAAAGCAACCGGCATTTTCCAGCATCTTAAGGTCACGAATAAGTTTCTCTGCTTCTGCATCCTCTTTGGCTCTCACTCCAAAACCACCAAAAGCCTTAACAGACTGAGGAGTCAGTCCAAGATGACCGCAAACAGGAATACCAGCATGAATAATGCCGGAAATGACATCCAAATACTCTTCGCCTCCTTCCAGTTTCAAAGCATCAGCACCAGTTTCTTTCATAATGCGAACAGCATTGGCAAGTGCATCAGTCTTTGAAATTTGATAGCTACCAAAAGGCATGTCACAAATCACCATCGCACGTTTACAAGCACGAACAACACTTCGTGCATAAACAATCATTTCATCTACAGTGATAGGCAAAGTATTGGCATTACCCTGCATCACATTGGAAGCAGAGTCTCCCACAAGAATAGAGTCGAGTCCAGCCTGGTCAAAAATTGAAGCAGTAAGATAATCATAAGCAGTAAGCATTGTAATCTTCTCTCCACGCGATTTCATGGCAGCGAACTCAATAGTAGTCACTTTCTTTTTAATGGGGTCGGGCATAATTAAAAAAATTAAATTAATAATAGAGGATGCAAACCTTCAAAAGAAGGAAAGCACCAAAATTCATCTACAAAGATAAGCAAAGAATTGATAACATATCTAAAAAAAAGAAGAAAAGGGGAAGAACAAAACAATGGCAGCAAAAAGAATCAAGCAAAGAAAACAAAAAAGGATGCGGAGTTGCCGCATCCTTTTTCGATATTGATTAAGACCATCACCTTAACAGCGTGAAGTGGCCAACGAATTGTTTATCGATTGATTCCAAGTCGATCACATACCAATAATCGGAAGTAGGGACCTTATTACCGTTGTATTCACCATTCCAACCGGTTTCATTTTGATAACCTCTAACTTCATAGATAAGCTTACCAAATCTGTCATAAATACGGACATAAGAATCTGGATAAGCATCAATACCATCGATGTTCCAAGTGTCATTCACACCATCACCATTAGGAGTAACGATAACACCAGGTTTGATAGCAAGTGGTTCGAGGGCGAATGAATCAACAGCCACACAACCTGCAGAGTCGATCACACGGAATTCGTGAGTACCATAAGTCAATCCTGAGAGTTTTCCATCTTCAGGTTCCACATTCTTGTTTCCAATCATGTAGGTGTATTCAGGAGTACCGCCAGAAACAGCGAAGAAAAGCTCGCGTGCCTGTTGATCAATTGTATCAATCACCAAACTTGGATTTGGATAAACCGCTATGTTGATAGAGTCGGTAGCATGACAACCAACATTGTTTTCGGCGTGAGCCACATACATGGTGGTTTTCTCAGGGTTCACAACTGGTCTCAATGGGTTACGGCTGGTCAATTCAGGTTCCCAACGGAGAGGAACTGTAGATGGGATAAGATCCACAATCAAAGTAATGGCCTGACCTTCACATACAGAACTTGCGCCAAACTCAGCACGGAGTTTCAACTGGATGTCGAGAACAGTGATATGCCAAGTCACAGTAGAATCACAGCCATTGGCAGTCTTGTAATTCATATCGTAATCATACTTTCCAGCAATGGTCCATTCCTTACCGAAGAGAATCTGGTCGCGGCAGATGAGCGTATCTCCCTCGGTATGAATGATAGGATGAATTACGACATGTTGTTTTGTCACAGAATCACAACCAGAATCGGTTGGTTCGAATTTTTCCAAGTCAAGCACCAAGTCTTTAGAAGTGGTGTTGATGTAATCTTTACCATCGTAAGAAAAAGCCACCTGGCCAGCGCCAAAGTCACTTTGGCAAATTTCTTCATCAGGAAGGAATCCGACTGCCTGTTCTCTAACATGAAGATTAGCAGTAACAGAGGAATCACATCCAAATATTGACTTCAACTTATTAGGATTGAGGATATAGTCGCCAGGAGTAGAATAAACTTTGCCTTCATACTCTTGATCTTGGCAAATATAAACATCAGGTTTCACGTCATAAGTAGTGTGAACGATGATAGTAGCCACTTTAGTAAGACATCCGACCTTGTTGCTTTCTGTAAATTCGCCGACCTCGTCATAAAGTTTAGAACTGAATCCCGAACGCTTGCCAACGCATATATGTTCAGGAGCGAGGCTATCAACGTCACCATCGGTAACAGAGAGTTTGAATGTATTCACAACGGAGTCGCAATACTGTTTGTCGTAATTCAAACGTTTTGACTTAACCACATCCAAAGTATCAACGAAATCACCTTTTGTATCGCGAATGATGCCACTACCTACAGGGAATTCCTGACCGATACAAACCTTTTCAGGTTCAACCACTTCTTCCTTTTTGATAACATGAGTGGTTACGACGAAATTCTTAGGAGTAGTTTTTTCAACACCTTCGTCAGCCTTGGTGAAAGTGACGCCATCAACTACAGCAGAGCCTTCTTCACAGATAAGAATGCTCAATTTGTTTTTAGTTTCATTGATTTGGAATGTGTCGCGCACACAGCAGACCGACTCGTCATTGATGTTGTTAATATCAGAAGAAGTCGCCATGGTAATACGGTAATAACCGTTACCATTACCTGTTTTATCATCCTTATCAAAGGAAGCGATGTCGTATTTGAAACTCTTAGAATCCTTGTAATTGTAAGTAGAGCCTATCTTTGTGAAAGTCTCACCATCGACTGAATATTCCCAATAATATGCCACTTCGTTCAGATTGGCGAAGAAAACATTGGAGCCGAGAGTCGCAGTGATAGTAGCAGGCTGCTGATAGAGCAATTCGGTAGTTGTGAAATCAACCGATGGCTGTTCCACATAGATTGCGATATCATCCAAACCGAAGTCATAACCGTTACGTTCAGCGCCCGGTTTACCACCCTGTGTCGGATAAATACGGAAGTTAATCTTACTCAAGTCAGCGGAAGAAGGAACGGAGAATATACCTTCGATCTTCTGCCAGTTCAATGCTTCAGAAGAGGCGGAACTTACTGGGACCAAAAGCGGATCACGCTGCCAGATTATCTCATCGTTTGCATCATACACACCAAGGGTAATGTAAGATCCCGAACTACTTGGGTCTTTCGCAGCCATATTCGCAACATAAGCCTCGAATTTGAAAGTCACGTTCGCACAAATATTCTTTGCCAAAGACTTCTGATAAATAAACTGTTTTGGATATTCCAAATCAGTCAATGAGTTACCAGAACATGGGACCAAGCCTCCACAACCCTGTGGGCAGTTCAACATCAAAAAATAACCACGTTTTTTATCATCGAGGTTGGTGTGGTCACCACCTGAAACCCATCCGCATTTTCCATCGGCAACATACTTACCTATACAATATTTCGTCGTAAGGGAGACAGCCGGAGCAAACTCAGACGAGGATTCACCCTCTCCACCTTCAAGTTCATAGGAACGGAATTGATCGGCCGTAGCAGAGTTACCCCCGAAGTCAAGATAAGATATACGTCTCCACGTTGTTTGTGCAGAAACAGACTGCGAAAGCAAAGGGAGCAAAAGCAGTACACTGCAGATTTTCTTAATATATTTCATGTTCATATACTATTTCTTTTCAAAGCCCTATTATTTCGTTAAGTATCAGTATAGCACAAGCACAATGCTACAATCAACTTAATTGTGCAAATATTGCAAAAAATTACGAGAAAAGCAAACAAAGGGTCTAATTATTTATCAACACTTTGCAAATAACCCCATACAGAGTCCTGGAGACTATCCTTTCATGAGTTTGTTCAACCAAGGTGAAATAGCGAAAAGCGCCACAGCGGCAATCGCAGTAAAGACCACGAACAGCAAGAAAAAGTCGTGTATATTGGCAATCTGATAACCGAAGATACTTGTCTCGTTCACCACCCCAGTCACCTTATCCTGAGATGGATAGAGAGATGACATCATGCCGCAGAGTTTTTGAGCGGCCGCAGAACTCATGAGCCACACACCCATCAGCAAAGAGGCGAATCTGGCAGGTGAAAGTTTATTTACCATGGACAAGCCTATAGGAGAAAGCGCCAGTTCTCCGACTGTGGTCAGCAGATAGTACCAAACCACCAAAAACATGGATGCTTTGGCCTCAACCGACACGCCTTTTGTGTAGAAAGCCAGAAAAGCATAACTCAACGCCAAAAGCAAAATACCAAGTGCCTGCTTCTGACAGACAGAAAGCGAGAAACGCGGATGTTTGTTGTCGCACCACGTCCAAAAGATAGACATGATTGGAGCCAGTATCACCACAAAAATCGCATTAAGCGATTGGAAATAACTGGTGGCAATCTCCTTTGTTCCTATAGTGCGATCCACCATGTCTTCCGTAAAGAGCGTAATGGAGGCCCCTGCCTGTTCATACGCCACCCAAAAGAAAATAACGAAGAATGCCAGAATATAGATGACCAATATACGTTTACGCTCCACCGAAGTCAGCAACGGGTCGGTGATGATATATACAGGCACAGCAATACACGCAGAAAATATAACCGTTCCGACCAAATCAAACTGCGCCACAAAATAGAAGAACAGCAGAAGCGCAACAGCAACCAACGCACTTATAAACACCTGTTTGCTTGCTCCTGCATTTGGATCCACATTCTCATCTATCTGGTTTTCAGACGACACATCTATATGTTTTGGTTTCATGCCGATTTCCAAGCCTGTCGCTGATACCAAATATTTCTCACGCAAGCCGACAAACACCAGCACGCCAACAATCATACCGACACAAGCGGCAAGAAATCCCCAACGGAAATCTGACGGGTCGTTCGTATCGCCAAATGTGCCACACACCAAAGGAGAAAAAAACGCTCCGATATTGATACCCATGTAAAAGATGGTATAGGCAGAATCGACTCTTGAGTCCCCTGCCTTGTAGAGTTGACCGACCATGGATGAAATGTTTGGCTTGAAAAAGCCATTTCCCATAATCAGCAGTCCCAAACCCAAGTAAAGGAGAGGGAATGCGAGAGGAACATTGTAATAAGAAGCGCTCAAAAACAAAGAGAACTGGCCCAATGCCATCAATATGCCGCCTACGACAATGGAACGACGATTACCCCAAAAACGGTCTGAAATGTAACCTCCAAGCAAAGGTGTCAAATAAACCAACCCTGTAAAACTGCCATACAGTTGGGAAGCGTCTGCACTGGAGAAAGCCAATGCCTTCACCAAATAGAGCACGAAGAGGGCACGCATACCATAGTAGGAAAATCTTTCCCACATTTCGGTAGCAAACAACAGATATAAACCTTTAGGATGAGAAGTCTGCATAGGGATTGAGATTACTTAACGTCCTCCAAATAAACCTTTATATAGCCAAACTTGAATTTGCATTGCACACAAACAGGGATGTGGCGTTCGTCGTTGGTCACCCACACATAAACAGGCTCCTTCGGATCGAATATTGAACCTGGGATGGAATTGGCCACGCACTTGATGCAATCATATTTTTGTCCATTTCGTGTCTCAATGGTTTCTTCGCCAAGCACCTCCCCATAAATGCGTGTCAACTCACTGGTAAAGAACACATCAAACGGAATCTGCTCGCCTTTTTCAAAAGACGACAAATCAAGATTGCGTGCCGCATATACCTCGTTGAGCAAATCGTATGAGCAATCGGGGCGATCCACCGTGATGGTTTTATCACTTCCCGGCTGATCAGTGGAATATGAGTAGGTCAGTTTATCACCGGCATAGGTGATTTTCTCAAAATGGTTTTTCTTTTCCTCATAAGTTGAAGAAGAATACGAGACCGGAGTCATGTCCGATTTCATATTGGCTTCAATATTGGTATTGAGGTCATATACCCAACGCCACTTTGGCATGGAATGAGCAGAAACCTTATAATTATAATAATCACCTATTTTCTTTGCAGAAAAAATCGCCTCACCACCTTTCACCCAAATGGCAGACCAGTTGAAATAAGCCGCATAGGTCAAAGTCTCCCCAGATTCCGGAACTGCTTTGTTCTGTTTCACACACTGAGCGGTAGAAACAAAAGGAAGTGTTATCAGCAAAGAAAAAAATAGAAATAATCTTTTCATATTATTCAACAAATATAAATGGACCTCCAAAGTAATAAACAAATTGAAGCCTCTGAGATCTCCAATCGTTGCAAAATTAAAGAAAAACCCGAATAAAAAAAAGCGGAAACCACAAGGGCTTCCGCTCAAAAATAAACATTCAAGATTTATACTACTTATTTGACCAAAATCGACTGAGATTTACCACCCTTGACAGGAACGAGCATATACACACCTGCAGGCGCATTGTTTGCCTTAATCTTCAAAGCTGCATCAGCAGCAGACTCCACGTCCATTGTGCTGATCACACGTCCCATGGCGTCTATCACAAGGCACTCGCCATTCACTTCAGTTTCAGCCTCAACAGCATCCACGCCTGTGATGTCGCGTTCAAACGAGAGGTAGTCAATGTTAATCCAGTCGGAAGTGATTTCAAGGAGAATTTCATGGGAGCCTGGAGTAAGGTGGATTTTCTTGCCACCCTTCACGTCGGCATAAGTGTCCCAGTCTGCAGTCACCGGAGATTTGAATATGAGAGTAGAAGACTTGTCTCCATCGAAAGTGACAGAAATCTCACCAGTGGTGTTGCTGCATGCAATACTTGCTGTCACATCATAGTCGCCTTCTTTTTCGACTTCTACGGTATATTTCATCCATTCACCGCTCTGGCAGTAACCAACAGCATAGCCAGACCCGTTTTTATATATGTCGATGTCCTCTTCACGGTATCTCACATCTCCCTTATATTCCTCGCCTCTGTCGTAGTAAGCGAAACCAGAAGCGCCTTCATCGAAGTTTTCCGCTTCAATCTTTCCTGGGATAGTGGCTGCATTACCACCGAAAGGAACAGGTTTCTTCACCACCTTGATATTGAGAGGTGCGCTCTGAATAAGGTCGCCATTGGCATTGTAAGCATGAGCCACCACTTCATAATTGCCTGGAGCCGGTGTCCATTTAGTCCATTCATAAGGAGCAACCCACTTATCAACAATAGTATCTTTCCCCGCCAAGAATGCGATATGCGAAACCTCTACAGAAGGTTCGGCTTTCAAAGAAATGGTTGTCCCTTCAAGATAAGCCTCGCTGTCGCTGGTCAAAATGACCTTACCCTTTGAAGACGACGCATCATCTCCAATGAAAGAAGTGCAACTTTGAGGAAGGAGAGTAACCTTGAAAGAACCGTTGGAAGCAGACACATCACTCATTTTTGCCATGTTGCGAGTCTGATCGGTGCAGTATTGCTTGTAAGAAGCTGCAGTGCAGTTAGGGATAGACACTGTGATAGTCTTCTGCTCTGTGCTACGGTTTACAGCCACCACAACAACCTTTCCGTCTCCCTTATAAGCAGAAAGATAAACATTGTAGGTCGGATTTTTGTCTGCCTCGACACGGACATATCCTGGACGTATGAATTTTGAGAACTGTCCCATTATGTAACCGCGTTTGGTAATCTGTCCATTTGTACCACGATTCTGGCCGATGAAGGAATAGTCTCGTTTGAGATACCACCACACATAAGCGTTCATCTTGCTTTCCACCATAGCGCGATGCACTTCATAAGCCACATCAAGCGCTTCAGGCCACAAATTGGCACGGATAGGCTGTCCGTCAGGAGTATTGTCTGAACTTGTATAGTGTTCGGTCATCCATCGTTCTTTTGTTGGAGCCTTTTGATCTGCAAGAGGATATTGGAAGAAACTGTCGCTTGTTTTAGCATCGCTGGCGTAATAGTGAGTACCAATGATGTCGATATTTGCCAATGCTGAAGCATCGTTAAGAATCTTGTCATAATATTTTTTTGCATAGGCAAAGCTTTCTGCGGAAATCACCTTTGTACCATTCACACGAAGTTTGCCAGCATAATTCTTGGTATAATTATACACTTGGTCAACTGTCCAGTTGGTCCAATCAAAACCATAGTCGGGTTCGTTGGCGAACGACATACCATAAAGTTTAATACCCTGTCCCTTCATGTAGTTGTTGAAACTGATAAGGTGATCGGTATAAGCCTGATATGAATTTTCGTTCAGATATTTCTGTCTGTTATCACCATTCACCTTATAGCACATGGAAGCAGGCGGGTTCCAAGGAGTGGCAAAAATAAGACCTCCATATTCATTTTGAATACGTTTAGCCACCTTCACTTCCTTTCCCCAGTTATTGCTGTTTTCATCAATCCAGATACGGAGAACAGAAAGACCGAGTTCTCCATCGCCAGTACCGTATAGTTTTTTCGTTTCTTCTTCGGTAATATCATAGCCGGTCCAACTTGGATGGTTGATACCACCAAATCCTTTAATTTCCTGGCTTTCCTTGTCAAGATAGACCGTTGCTGTCTGAGCGTATGACATCGTTGTTGCAGCCAGACAAACAGCCAAACCAATCATCTTTTGCGTAAAATTGTGTTTCATTGGCGATTTTGTAGTTTAGTAATTTGTGTTCTTTAGTCTGTAAAAATTGTAGTTACCAGTGTGCAGTTGTAGTTCACCAGTATCTTCGGATACAAAATTAGATAGTAAAAATCTGACCGATACGAGTAAATTCTGTCAAATATAGATGAAAAAACGTGCAGAAAAGGTCAAGAAAAGGTCAAAGTCTAGCAAAAAGAAGCCTAAAATGCCCTCAGGCAGGGCAATTAAAGAAGATTTAAGTCATTTACTATCAAGTCTTTTCAGCAAATACATACAACATAAAGACACAAAAAGGCACAAAAAGGCCAAAATCGGACAATCCACACCGATAAAGTCGAGTTCGCAACCAAATTTTTCCGGCACAGGCAAATAATAAAAAGCGAGTACCAAGAGCCCATTATTGGCAAAGTGCATGGCAAATGATGTCCATAATGATTTTGTCCAATAAAATGCGAAACCAAGATAGCAGCCTAACACAAAACGTTGGAAAAAGCCGGACATATCAAAGTGAGCCAGACTGAAAATCAAAGCAGTCAAAATAACGCCGCAGAGCGATTTGGTGGTATTTGTACTTGCTGTATCATTCTCACAATCCATCAAAACGTCGCTCTTTTTTTGTATATTTTCCGTAAAAACACGCTGCAAGGTGCCGCGAAAAAAGAGTTCTTCACAAATTGCAGCAATAAAAGCCACCACAACCAAACGAGCAACCAACATTCCCACCCCACCATCGGTCAACAAAGAAAACATCTGTTCCTGCTGTTCCACACTTGCAGGAAACACCATCTCCGTATAGGTTCCCATCCAGTTGAGGAATGGCAATGCAAACAGCAACGCCAAAACAGCCACAGCCACACAGCGCAACGACACCGGTAGAAAATCGGACATCAGTTTTACATCATTCTCATCTTTGGGATACAACCGTTTCATTCCCCAAGCAGGCACCACAAAAGAGCCCAACGTAATGATGGCTTGCGACACCAACATTGCAACCATCTTATCATTCAAAACATAAGACACCAGCACAGCCACACAAAAAGAGGCGAAAACACAAGCGCAAGTCAGCACCAAAAATGTGACCAACTGTCCGGAAATCGTATTGGATATATTCAGTTTGTTCATTTTCAAATTGTTTAAAAATTTCACCTTATAAATAGCAATATATATTTATTTTTTTCACCACTCTACTGTCGCCAAATATCTTTTCAACAAGAATGAACAGAAATAAGGGAATGTGAAAATATCATTTTCAAATCCAACATTATTCTTACTCAGTTTGATTCCATACTTAATATCTGGATATTGCCCGCTGCCGATAAGTGTACGTAAAGATTTAGAACGTCCGCTCACGGCTTTAACCTCAACAGGGACTAAGGATTTCTTAGTTCGGGCAAAGAAATCCTCCTCAAGCGTAGAGTCTTCCCGTTTATAGTAATATAACCCCAATCCTTGTTTTACAAACGACTCAGCAATGATATTCTCATAAAGTGCTCCCTTATAGACTCCAAGGTTATCATTCACTCGTAAATCTTCTTGGGACTCGTCGTCAAGACTCGCAACCAGCAACCCCGAATCTCCGTAATACAATTTGTATTTGTCACCATCATAATTTCCCTTCAAAGGCAGTTCAGGGAAAGAGAGGCAATAACAAACATTGACAATGCCTGAATCTGCCAACCATTCAATACAGCCTCTGTAATCTTTAAACCTTGCCCCACTTGCCACTTTGGATATTTGGAATTTCTTGTTTTCCTTTGCCAACTGCACTGGGATATGTGAATACACATTCAATATTCTTGCTTGGTCCAATCCTTCCGCATACTTTCTCACGTCTTCCTCATAATCATGCAGCAGTTGACGTTGCATTTTCAAACTGCGTTCGAAAGTATTCTCCTGAACAAATGTCGAAACGATCTTCGGCATTCCGCCCAAAACGCAGAAATTCAAGAAATGCTTATGAAAAACGTTCATCTCCAATTCGTTAAAAGGAACATGAGACACCATGTGCGACAACATATCGGAGATAAGTTCATCCGAATAACCTTTTGCCCATAAGTATTCCTCAAAATCAAGAGAATACATGGTATAGTCTTCTTTATATCCCACACTATTGCTCTCAATCCTCTTATAGTTGATTCCCAACATGGATCCACTGCAGATTACATCATAAGCCCCATCCAACTTGAAAAACTTTAACGATGTAGCAATCTCCGGGAATTCCTGTATTTCATCAAATACAATCAACGTTTCATGGCGTATGAATTTGAAATTCGGATTTAATTTCGACAGATTTCTGACTATATCCTCGGCAGCATATCCATCAGTTGTTATTTTCTTGTACTTTTCGTCCGTCACAAAATTGATATACACCACCGATTTATAATTCGAATTGGCAAAATGAAGTATGGATTCCGACTTTCCTATTTGCCTCGCACCTTTAACTATAAGCGGCATTTTATCGTCGTTTTCCCTCCAACTTTTTAGATAGCCATCTATTTTTCTTCTTAAATACATGTGTTTCACAGTTTAATACATGCAAAATTACAAAAAGATGAGCGAATTAACACCATGTATTTACAAAAAGATGAGCGAATTGACACCATGTTTTTACAAAAAGATGAGCGAATCAGCACCATTCTTTTACAAAAAGATGAGCGAATCGGCACCATATTTTTACAAAAAGATGAGCGAATTGACACCAAGACGCAACAAAATTGTACCAGTTCGAAAACGCGAATTTCAAACCCGCCCTCGCACTCATCTATTATTTATCACGTATTCTTCGTGGCAGATCATATTCCAGTTGAATGATCGAATCGAAATAAGCATCCCAATCGTGCCCGGCCATGCCAATCTGCAATCCAAAAAAACGCGTATTCTCTTTGCGATAGTTTTGCATCTTCGTCAGTCTTTCCTCATCCACCAAAGGAATTTGGAAATCGGTCACCCACAAGATATCGGCGTTCATGTATTTAGGAGAAGTTTCCAGCAACTGAAATGCAGTATCGAGAAGTTGAACAGCGCTTGTACCACCGCTGGAAGATTGGGAGAAAAGTTGCAACAGACGATGTCGGTCAAGATTGACGTCAATAGGTTTCACACTTATCGAGAAAGCGATAAGAAAACATTCCCTATGCTGCTTAATCGCTATATCCGTCACCTTCATCAGCACCGAGTGGGCAATTTTTTCGGGAATCCCCTTCATGCTGCCAGAAGTGTCGATGCAGACGACCATTGGTCCGCGTCTTATGGTAGGTCTCACCTCCAGTTTTCGGCTTGGTTTTAAGATTTCAGACTTGTGACGAAACACCTGCAGTTTGCCAGACATCATTTTTTGGAAAAACAGGTCTTCCGTATCTTCATTGGTAAACAGTGCGACCTCTGAAGGCAAGACGGAACTCAGGTCATTTCCCACGGTGACGCCCAAAATGTCACTATGGGCAGCGTGTTCGAGCGATTGGCTTGCACCCTGCGCCAGACTCATCCATTGCTGTCCGTCATCGTTGGCTGTGCGTCCCATCATATTGGCCACACGCACAATATCGGGATAAGTCTTTTGGAGATTGACGACTTTGAGCAATCGTTCAAACTCAGAAGAATTCCAAATGCCATTCATCATGCCCCACGCTTGAGAGAAAGTTTCGATACCAATGTTATTCTTATCCAGATAATCGGGGATAGTTTTAAAATAGTCCTGCAAATTCTTTTCATAGGTAGCGCTATTGATTTTCACCAGTTTGGATTCTTCCGTTTGCAGTCTGTTTTTTATGGCTTGAGCATGATCTTTTGCCATTTTTCGCACGATGATTTCCTCATCTTCCTTTGTCGTTGAATGATCGAGCGCCTTTTCATAGAATCTTACAGGGAATCCATATCCTTCCGTTTTCTCCGCAACCGTTTTCACCAAATGCTGCCAATCAGCACGACGTTTGCTGCTACTCCACTGAATCGCCTCACTCATGCGTTCTTTTTCGCTTTGCGCCAACTGAAACTGGAAACGCTTCCTATCGATGATATTGGAGATAAACAACAACGTGACATCGCGGAAAATTTTCTCGCGAAGAGGATCGTTCAGCACCTGCAGTTTAAGGATGGGACCATTGAGGTGTCGGTACAGATAATCGTCGAGTGGATCAAGTTCCACATCATCGTCATCTGGTTTGTTGATTTCATAAACACCCGTCGCCAGAAACTTATCCAACTTTTCGCGATAGAAATTGAGGGGCAACAATTTTTCTTTCGGGAGCAAATCATCATAAGAGAAATCCTCTTTATTTATGATATCATCCAAATCTTGGATATAATCTTCACATCCGCCACCATACTCGCTATCGCGTATATCGGGATACTTACAATTTGTATTTTCACAGACCAAACACCTGTTCATAGATTATTTCTCCGTATTGTCGTTATCATCTTCATGGTCTTCCAATTTTGCCACATCCACGCGTGTATAAGCGATTTCACGACGGAGTTTGCCGAGATAAGTAGCAATATTGGCCGCATCTTCTTCTGAAACGAACAAATTATCTTTCATGTGTCGTTCAAGTTCAGCAGAGGCCGAACTTAATTCTTCAATGCGGGCATTATAATCCACGCCACTTAGAGCGGAAGATTCACAGGCCAGGTCTGGATTGGTCTGTCCGAAAGGCAGACGTTCCAATTCATAGCGCACACCATTGATGTAGAGGAAAAGTTCGTCGCGATAAAGCATCACCTCTTGGTATTCCTGTCCGGCACGTTCGCCTTGATCGGAGAGTGTGCGGATAATCGTGTTTTTCGTACCCTTTTCCTTGTACATTGTCCCCCTTTGAGGTTTATCATGGTCACGAGACAATGAAATAAAATCTGTCATGAAAATATAAGAGTAGCCGATGCCATGTTGGGTCAATTGAAAATAGAAATCGTTGGCAACTTTCAGTTCACGGTCATATCGGCTAAGCTGCAGTTGTTTGGCAGCCTTGTTGATTTGAAACTGCTTTAGGTCCGCCGTCAGATTTTTCTTCAGAGCCTTCAATTTCAGCGCCAACGGCGTGCAGAGAGTGCCCATGACAATACCTCTTACCGTTTCAATCTCATCTGGGCTGTTCCAAATGCAATGATGCACCAGGAACACATCTGTCGCATCCACCGCATTTCTTCCATGAATGAAGGCAGACGCTTTAAGAAGCGCCACAATTTTCTTCCAGCGTCGGTCGCTCACATAAATAGAGCGTTTCACTTCCGTACCCGGGATGGCGACACTTTTCAGTTCACTACGAATGGCAGTAATAATATGAAGAACGTCTGCAGGCACTTCCACATTTTGTATTCCTGCTTGGAGATCCTTCCATTCCTTATCGGAGAGAGGATGCTTTATCGTTGGTTGTTCCAGCGATTCATCGGCCAAAAGCATCTGATAGAAAGTGTCTTCATTTTTGATATTATCGCAGACCAACCGAATCACGAAACGGTCCCAAAGCGCTTCCAACCCTTCCCCCTGTGCTGGCAGTTCATTGCTCGCCGCGATCAGCAATTTAAGGGGGAGTTTGCATTCCGTATCTCCATTTCTGAAGATGCGTTCATTGATAACCGTCAGCAAAGCATTTTGGATAGCAGGACCGGCTTTCCATATTTCATCCAAGAAAACCACATCAGCATCAGGCAAGAACCCTTTGGTATTGCGTTCGTAGCAATCGTTGTTTTTCAGTTTCTGAATGCTGACAGGTCCAAAAATCTCATCTGGAGTGGAGAACCTGCTCATAAGATACTCAAAAGCATTCGCACCTTTGAAGGCTTTTTTCAGTTGTCGCGCTATTTTGGATTTTGCCACCCCAGGAGGGCCAAGCAGCAAGATGCTTTCACCGGCCAAAGCCGCAAGCAAAGCCAGACGCAGTTCACGGTCTTTTTCATAAACACCCTCTCCTATTTCCTGGAGAAGCACTCCAATTCTTTCAGTTGCAGTAGGCATAAAATATAGATTATTCCAAATTTGATTGGCAAAGATAAGCATTTCCGCTGTCATAATAAGAAATTGTGACCACAACTTTTTGTAACCCATGAAGGAGACTATCACAGCGCCGAATCCCGTCCGCTTCCGAATCGGGTATTTCGGAATCGTATATTATGAAGGATATAAATTGTTGAAAGAATAGTCACATTCCACACGTTATTTTTTTGTAACTTTGCAAATTGACATTTCGTAATTCTACGAGAAACAACTTTTAGAATCGTCGAACGAGCATTCTCAAACGAATGGATAAAGGCATACAAATCATCGTAACCTACCGTCGCACATCAAGGTTGAGCATGCGTGTCAGCAAGCAAGGGGAAATCCACATCTCTGCTCCATACGGATTGGCGAAAGAGGAAGTGGAAAGATTCTACCTTTCCAACCAGGCATGGATTGCCAAAGCGCTGTCGCAGCAAAACGCTCACAATGAAAGACGTCAGCAATTCTACAATCAGCTTTCTTTGAAGACCAAAAAAGAAAAAGAGGAAGCGATTGCAAGGTTAAAAGCCTGCACCGATCCATTGATAGAGAAATATGCCAATGCCATGGGAGTACATCCCTACACCATTGAATACAAACCCACCATTTCAAGATGGGGCGCATGCCAGAAGCAGACCAAAAGAATACAATTCAGCCTCTACTTGCTTCTACTTCCCGCTTGGTGCATCGAGCACGTCGTGGTTCACGAGTTGGCGCACCTTAAAGAAGCCAACCACAGTCCAAAATTCTACGCCATCATGGATCAATTCTTCCCAAAATGGAAGGAAGCCAGATTGGAAACCAAAAGAATTATCGAAGAATATACACCTAATACATAAAGGAATATAATACATAATATAATTAAATGAAACACAAATTTCCAAAAGTGTCGGCACACAAATCCATCTTAACCCTACCTCTACTATTTCACACCATCCTCGCATGGGGTGGCCAACTCACCGGTAGAGTCACATCATCTGAAGACGGTATGCCCCTCCCCATGGCAAGTGTTGAAGTGAGCAACCGATCAGACCTTGGCACAGACACCGACGAAGACGGATACTATTCATTGGATATTCCAGACGGGACCTATACCTTCGAATGTGAATACACAGGCTATAAGAAAAGCATAAAAACGATCAACATCAACGGTAAGACCAAGATGAACTGGTCTTTGACTTCTGATGTTGAAGAACTTGGCGCCATCGAAATCAGCGGACGTATGCAGCACGTCACCACCGAAGAGACTCAAATGAGCGTCACCCACCTGGAAGTGGAAGACATCAAGAAAATGCCTGCGCTCTTTGGCGAGCAAGACGTCATCAAATCGCTCCAACTCATGCCGGGAGTGAAATCGGAAAGTGACGCATCGAGCGGATTTGAAGTCCGTGGCGGCGAAGCGAGCCAAAACCTGGTATTGATCGACGGAGCCACTATCAACAACGCAGGACACATAATGGGTTTCTTTTCCACCTTCAACAGCGACATTCTCAAAGATGTCACCCTCTACAAAGGACAGATGCCCGCACAATATGGCGGACGAATCGCGAGTGTGCTCGACATCAACACCATAAACGGAGACTACCAAAACTATAAAGCTGACGGAGCCATCGGTCTGCTTGCCAGCAAACTAGCCATCCAAGGACCTATTCAAAAAGGGAAATCGTCGTTCTACATATCCGGCAGACGCACCTATCTCGACCTTTTTTTGAAAGCGACAGACGACTATAAAAACACCACCTTGTATTTCTACGACATGAACGCCAAAGTTGACTTCAAACTGGGCAGAAAAGACCTGTTGGAAGTGTCGGCATTTAAAGGCAACGACAAGGTAGGCATTGCAAAACTGATGAACATGGAATGGGGAAGTGACATCATTACCGGAAAATGGAGACACCAGTTTGACGAAGACATGACCCTCACCAGTGAATTGATTCACAGTTCGTATAAAAACGACAACTATGCAGACATCATGGACAGCCACTATCTGCTGAAAGGGAAAAACGCACAAAGCACCCTTCGTGAAAGATTTGAATGGAAAGTGGATTCTTCCGTCGTTTTGAATCTGGGACTGCAGACCAACTACCACGATGTAATCACCGGACAATGGTCGTTTGACGCAAGAAAAGAGAAAGAAGAACGCTATGCCTGGGAAAACAACTTTTGGGCCAACAGTGAATGGGATGTCAACAAGCGAATCAGCATCTTGTTTGGCTCACGTTTCACCGCCTTTTCCCTGCTCGGCGGTTCACCTTACTACAACATCGATGAAGAAGGGAACATCGTGAACACTACAGACTATGCCAAAGGAGAGATCGTCAAGACCTACTGGAACATGGAGCCACGTGCCTCTGTGAATTACAAACTCAACAGCGACCACAGCCTTAAAGCGGCTTATAGTCATACCCTCCAAAACATTCACACCGTCAAAAGCGGCATCACCACCATGCCAATGGACCGCTACACTCTCAGCACCAACCTCATCAAGCCAGAGACAGCAGACCAAATCAGTTTCGGCTACGCCGGTCAGATTGAAGACGAGCAAGGCCATAAAAACGCATTTGAGTTCACCGCTGAGGTTTACTACAAATGGGTAAAAAACATCATCGACTACCGCGACGGTATCTCCGCATTCAACGAAATCGAGATGGACCAACTGGTGCTGGCTGGCCAGGGCACGTCATACGGACTTGAGACAAGCATCAAGAAAAACTACGGAGTTGTTACCGGCTGGATCAGTTACACCCTCAGCAAGACAGAAACCCAGATTGACGGCATCAACGACAATCAGTGGTACACCGCCAGCAACGACCGCCGCCACGCTGTTTCCATTGTCGCTATCTACACTCCTAACAAGAAGTGGGATTTCTCAGCCTCTTGGACATACAACAGTGGTCAGGCTATGAACTTGCCAGTAGCAAAGTATGAAATCAATGAAAAGACTTACTATTATTACGACTCACGAAACAACTACCGCGCACCAAGCTACCACCGCCTCGACCTGAGCGCAACCAAGCATTGCCGCGAGCACAAACACTGGCAGGGCGAATGGTCGTTTGGCTTATATAACGCATACGGCCGATACAATCCATTCATGATCAACATTGAAGAAGACAAAACATCGATAACAGGCAGTAAGATCACTCAGACCTCCCTCTTCTCGTTTGTGCCATCGATTGCCTATCGTTTCAAAATCAAATAATCAGTATAAGCCAAAACATTATGAAAGCATACCATATCCTCGGAAACATCATATTGTGCTGCCTTTTTGCGGCAGCATCCACCTCATGCGAAAAAACACTCGACGTCGATTATGACGACATCAGCCCGCTTCTCGTGGTTGAAGGGAACGTCAGCAACGAAGGCGTCAGAGTCTATCTCAAAGAAACCCGCGACATGACCGACAGCATAACCCAGAATTGGGTGACCGACGCCACAGTCAGCATCAGCGGAAGCGATGGATACAATGAGACCTTGGTCTTCGGCGAAAGTTTCTATTACTCACCAAGCAACTACACCGGAGTCCCAGGCGTGACCTACACACTCAACGTAACGCACAAAGACCGACACTGCACAGCCAAATCCACCATGCCCCAAGCCACCGATATCGACTCTGTAAGGTTCAAATGGGTGCATTTCATCGGCGACGTGTACATCCGCACCTGCTACATCCATTTCCAGGATGATCCGACAACATCCGACTACTACATGGTTACCATCCGGAAAAACACGGAACTTTATCACGACATATTGACTCAGGACGTTTTCGATGACCGACAAATGGACGAGACCTACAACTTCATCCACAAAGGGATCATGAGCAAGAATGACTGGGAAGATGCCATGAGCCAACCCGATGTAATACAATCGGACATCATTTATCCCGGCGATGCGGGATATGTGGAATTACGTTCCATAGACATCGATGCCTTCAAATATCTCAACAGCGGAGAAAAGAACCAAAGTCAGGCCGTCAACCCGAAAACAAACCTTGTGGGCAACGACTGCATCGGTTATTTTTCAGCCTTTTACACAAGCAAATCACACTTCATTTATGAAAATGATGATTATTAAGATGCAGACATCATAATAAAACACCCCAAACGGTCTCATTTAACCATTGAAAGTATTATATTTGTACTTAATTATAGTTAAGAGACCGTTTTTCATTTAATTTGGTTTCCAAAAACAGGTCACATTTCATACATTAACAGAGTCAAAATGACAAATTCCTCCAATAAAATAAAAAGTGTGGCAGCAGGGCTGTTATTCACAACATCGGCTTTCGCAGGTTCACTTCGAGGCACCGTTTCCGACAATGAAGGCGGCATGCCGGGCGCAGACATTCTGCTTTACAAGCAAAGCGACACCACATCCATCTACCAGCAGGATGTGACCGACGACAACGGAAGGTTCTCATTCAATCCGCTGCCCAACGGCCGCTATATGCTGAAAGTGGAGTTTGTAGGTTATAAGACCAAGAAGATCAACTTCACCATCTCCAACGCGAAACCAGACATCAAAGCCATGGCTGTGAAGATGCAAGACGACGTGGAAATGATGCAGGCGGTGGTGGTGACCGGCGAACGCACAGCCTTGCACGTGGATGCCGACAAAAAAACGTTTTTGGTCAATTCCAACGCTGTGACAGAAGGTGTTTCCATCTCCGACATGCTTCGAGAAGTGCCAAGCGTGGATGTGGACGTGGAGGGCACCGTGTCGCTTCGTGGCAATGAAAGTGTGGAAATCTACATCAACGGGAAACCAGCCGGGCTGAGCGACGGCAATGCAGCCGAAGTATTGGAGCAGTTGCCAGCCAGCAGCATCGAGAAAGTGGAAATCATCACCAACCCATCTTCGAAATACAACGCGGAAGGACACGCCGGCATCATCAACATCGTTTTGAAAGACGACAACCGAAAAGGATATTACGGATCTGTCACCGGAGGGCTAAATGTTCCAATCGACGGTCAGATCGGTGGCTCGCTGGGGGCATCTATCACCTACACAACCAAGCAATGGACATTAAACGGCAGCCTCGGCTTCCAGCGCAACAGCAATGAAGGCAAACGCGAACGTGAACGTCAGTCTTTCGCCGGTGCCGACACATCGTTTACCAACTCTTACGCCAAAGGTCCGCGCAACCGCACATCTGAGTTCCTGCGCTTGGGCGCCACCTACCGCATCGACGAGAAAAACACCATTTCGTGGAACGGATTAGGCTCTTTGGCGCAACGCGACTTCGAAGAGAAGTACAAATACACCAACGGGCATATCTTGAACGGGCAAAGCATTGCCGACCGCTACTCTATCAGCGACAACGAGACTGAGGGAGACCGCAACATGCTGAGCACAACCATCGACTACACCCACACCTTTGCAAAAGAAGGCGAATCGCTGAGCGCTGCCGCATCGTTTTCCACCAGCAAAAGCAACTCCACCAACGACTACCTGCTTGCCACCACCGACGAAAACCGCGTGGCACTGCCAGGCTCCATGACCTATAAAAACGAAAGCAGAGACGAGAGATCGAAGGAAACGACACTGCAAATCGACTACTCTCTGCCCATCGGGAAAGGGAAAATGGAGATGGGAGCGAAAGGAAGTTTCAGAAACACCCCCAACCAACGCGACTCCATGATGATGGATGAAAACGCTGCCGGATTTGCCGACAGACGACGAGACACCCCTGCCAGCGCGACCAATGATTTTGAGATGCAGGAAAACATCTACGCAGGTTACGCATCGTATAGCGGCAAACTCACCAAACGCTTGAAATACAACATCGGCCTCAGAGGAGAATTGACCGACCTGAGTTGGAAACAGAATCTCACCAACGACAAAAGCAAAAAAGACCCCTACTTCAATTTGTTCCCGTCGGCATTCCTCAGTTACACACTGAACGAGACAGACGAATTGCAGTTGAACTATACCAGACGTCTGGCACGCCCTCGTATGCGCTTCATCAACCCATACGTCAGCCAAAACGACTCACTCAACGTGATGTATGGTAACCCAGACCTCGATCCGGAACTTACCCATTCGTTGGAGTTGAACTATGTGAAAAACGTGGAGGGAGACCTATATACCGCATCGCTCTACTACAAACGCACCGACGACGTCATCGCCCGCTACACTTGGCTCAACGGAAATGTTGCCACCACCACATTCGGCAACATGAGCAAGCAGCAGAGCACTGGTTTGGAACTGATTGCGAAAAACCACATCAGCCTCCTCACCCTCACCACCAACCTCAATTTCTACTACAGCCAACTGGATGGCGGAGAATTCCACATCAACCAAATAGACAAGACCACAGGTGCCATCACTCCGACTTTAGCATCGCTGGATGAGAACTCCAGTTTCAGCTGGACTGCCAAGATGACTGCCGACCTGAAACTGCCAGCCAGCATCACCGGTCAGATCAGCGGCAACTATATGTCGCCACGCGCACTCAGTCAAGGCCGCTCACACCATATGTTCACCATGAATGCCGGTGTGCGTCGTCCGTTCCTCAACAGAAAGTTGAACGTATCATTCACTGTGCGCGACATCTTCAGCACATTCAAATTCCGCAGCAACACCTACGACGACACATTCAACCAAGAGAATGAATTTTCGAGAGGTGGCGCCACGTTCCTCTTGAACGCCAGTTACAACTTCGGCAACATGAAGAGCAGCAAGAGCAAAGGAAAGGGCGGAGAAGAAAGAGAGAACAATGTGGAAGAATTTGAAGAAATGTAATTCCACGCAAAAACAAGGTCATGAGCGAGAAATGCTTCACCAATAAAAGTTGTCCGTATTACCCTTGCCATGTGGAGACAGAGGGGCAGAAATACAACTGTATGTTTTGTTTTTGTCCCCTCTACACCTTAGGCGAGGAATGTGGCGGCGATTTCACCTACACGTCTTCAGGCATAAAAGATTGTTCGCCTTGCACCTTGCCCCACGAAGGCGAGGAGGGATGGCAGCACGTGATGAGAAACATTGGCAAAGTGGCCGAAAAAGCAAGACAAAAACAGCCAGAGGATATAAAGCCATATCGAAACGCTAATGACAGGATGGTATGATAGAGTAAATATTATTTTTTATTTATATCTTTGTATAAAAGATTGACTCTTTGAGAAATGTGTCTATAAAAGTAATCTATGAATAACCTTTTTTCCTATAAATGAGCATTTATGAACACACCAAGATACATAAATCCACTTACCGATTTCGGTTTCAAGAAGATATTCGGAAATGAGGATGTGATGATTGCATTCCTTAACGACTTGCTTGAACCTAAATCTCCCATCGCTCACGTCACCTTTATTGATAAAGACGAATTGGGGCAAACCAAGTACGAACGTGGAGTTATTTACGATTTGCGTTGCAAGTGCGAGGACAATACCCAGGTTATTGTTGAAATGCAGAACAAGGCACAACTCAACTTCTCCGACCGCATACTCTACTATCTATCTCGCTGCATATCATCACAGGTTGAAACGGGAAATGTGGAGTGGGATTACAAACTCACTCCTGTTTATGGGATATTCTTCTTAAACTTCAATCTCCAAGGTTTCAAACCTCAGTCAATTCGCACTATTCAATTGAATGTTAATGAAACAGGTGAGATTTTTAACGAAAACGTAAAAGCATTCACACTTGAGCTTACCAACTATCGCAAAAAAGATGTAGCAGACTGCAAAAACTATATTGATTATTGGATGTTTAATTTGGCAAATATGGAAACAATGACCTCTGAAAT
The DNA here is from genome assembly GCA_018064855.1 of Candidatus Physcocola equi. Lineage (GTDB taxonomy): Bacteria > Bacteroidota > Bacteroidia > Bacteroidales > Paludibacteraceae > Physcocola > Physcocola equi. The sequence goes on along the minus strand of JAGHUM010000074.1, from coordinate 5,663 downwards.
GCCATTCCAAAAGGAACGTCCAATATTCGGCAAGGTGGGAAACATTTCACAGCTTATCAATATGAGTGCAGAAGAAATTACATTGTATAACATCAGTCTTGACGCCTATCGCACTAATCTCTCCGCAATGAAGAACGAAAGAAAAGAAGGACGAGAAGAGAAAGCTTTTGAAATGGCACGTATTATGCTTCAAGATGGTGAGGCAATTGATAAAATCATTCGTTATACGGGACTTACAAAAGAACAGGTTGAATCCTTAATCTAACACAAACAAAAAGGTCATTAGAGATAAAAGCTTTGCAAATAAAAGTTGTCCGTATTACCCTTGCCCCACGAAGGCGAGGAGGGATGGCAGCACGTGATGAGAAACATTGGCAAAGTGGCCGAAAAAGCAAGACAAACTCTTTACGTCAGCCTTCTTTTTGTAGATTCATTGATGCATAATATTCCAGCCACAAAACCTCCGTTTGGTGCAAAAGTTCCAGGCGAGTTGCAGAAACACGAAAAAAAATTTAAATTGGCCGATATAGAGCGGGGGGCCCGGTATAGAAGTTATGAATCTTCTTTTTCTTTGGCTAAAAGATGCCCAGTTTGTAAACACCTGTAATAATGTAACCGAACCACAGGTCGGACTGAAGTTGAAACGGGATGAATTGACCTTCAAGTGCTATATGAGCGACACTGGATTGCTTATCGCCCATGCTTTTGATGAAAAACTAATACAAGGTGAGGAATTGTATCAAAAATTATACTTTAACTTCCATTGAGAAGTTCAGAAAGAAATTTTCAAATCAAATTCACATTCCCTATGTAATTCATTGCATGGACTACAAGGAAGAGAATGGTTACCAATTTATCCCAATTTACATGACCCCGCTTTTGTAAAAACATATCATAAGTAACTGCGTAGTCAACTTTCTTTTTTTGTTGATAAAGAAGTTCGTGGTAGTGGGCGTCAGCATCGAGATAAGTCACACAAAACGACCAAAAAGAGTTAGCCTGTTCCATTACGAAATGTCGGTCGATGGTGACTACCTTGTGGCCTCGAAGGAAGGCATTCAGTTCATCGGTGGCGCTTTCGGGCGAAAGCGCAGGCACCACAAAGGTTTTGATTTGCATTTCTTTTACCTGTTTGAACACAAAAAACAGTTGGTGAAGTTTGCGAGGGGCTTTTTAATTGCCCCCTCGCTTACTTCACTACCGTTTTTTGTTTGTTTAGCTTAACTTTTTTGTGAACTAAAGCGCTAAGCGGAAGCCCCTGTCGTTGTTGCGGAAAGAAGGGGTAGCGCCCCAGCGCCGCGAAACATCGAAGATATAAGAGCTGGTACTCCAACTACCCCCACGGAAAACGCATTCTGAGCCAGATGTTGGACCAGTAGGGTCTTGAATGTTCGTGTTACCAAAAATCAAATAGTACCAATCGAAACACCACTCATCCACATTGCCACTCATATCATAAAGTCCTAATTCATTTGCTTTTTTTTGTCCTACAGGCTGTATGCGACCCCAACTGTTTTGCTCATGATACGCAACTTCGTCGAGATTGTCGCTCCCCGCATACTTGTAGCCATGCGTTTTAATGCCGCCACGTGCTGCAAATTCCCACTGCGCCTCAGTAGGCAGGTGGTACTTCTTACCGGTTAATTGGTTCAACTTTTCAATGAATTTCTGGGCATCTTCCCAATTAACATTATGCACTGGCAGATCATCGCCTTCCCATTTCTGTGGTACAGGGAATTCACCCATAATGTCTTTCCACTGTTTTTGGGTTACTTGATACTTGCAGATTTGGAAATCGGACAATTTGACCTGACGAGAATACTTGTGAGATACTAAAACCTCTTTTTTTCTTTTATCTCCTCCTGGGTGAACCCATTCGCCACAACTACTTTTCTGCTCGAACACACCGCCCTCCACTTTCACCATTAAATCTTCAAAAGGGTCGTTTGATTTAGGTTTCTTTCCCGCCTTTGGATTGTCTTCTTTTTTCGTTTTCTCAGCCTTCTGCTGTGCCTCATAAATACGGGCATCGAGCAGCATTTCAAATTCATCAACGTCTTCACCGGCCTCTTTTACTTTCTTTATAAGAATAGCACGTTCCTTGTCAGTCACCACGCCATCGGCAAGTGCGGCAGAAATAAGAGTTTCAATATTTATGGATGAGGTTGGTTTGGCAGTTGTTGCTTCCTTTTCTGGCTTTGCAGTTTTTGCAGCAGCCTTTTCCTGTTTGGTTTCCTTTTCCGCTTCTTCCTTGGTCTTTTTGGCCTCCGCCTTGGCTTTCTCTGCGGTAGCATCAACCCCACATTCTTGCTTTTCTCCTATATTGTTGCAGAACAACTCATAAAGTTTAAGGACTACTTCTTTGTACCAGTTGAAAGCCTCAGTCTCTTCAGCAAAATCAATGACAGACTTTCTAACTTGGATATATGGATGGCTACCATCTTTGCTTACCCAAATCACCTCACCGAAACCGGACATACTGTTCTCCACATCAGCTTTTGACTCAGACTCGAATTTGTTATAGAGAGCCAGACAATCCACTTTATCAAAAAGCAAGTTAACAAACAAATCCTCTTTAGTTGCTTTGGGCTCAATAAAACATTTAGCAGTTTTCAGTATTTTGTTTGTAACATGAACATAGTTGTTGTGTGGTTTCTTAGCCTCTAACTGCTTGAAATCTGCAAAATCAACAAATTTCTGTAGAAACTCTTCGTAAGTTGAACTTGTCATTTTCATAACCTATATTCTTTTAGATTTAATGTCAATTTATTCTTTGGACCTTATATTATTAGGTGCCTATATACAAATTTGGCACATTTGCTTTTGCCAACGAATTTTCACGAATAATACTAATTTATTGGATGATTGCAGATTTATACCAAAAATGCATCTGACATTTAAAATTACTGCTAATTACGTAATCAAAATTCGTGAGAATTCGGTATGCGAAGTAAACAATAAAAACTGGGCAATTATTTGACGACCTTTATTCCAGCTTTGTCATATCTCGCCCAAATATCATCTCCCAACTTCCATCCATCTGGCATCTTGTCACGCAAATGATTATTAGTCAACCTCTTGTCTTCATCTTGCGTAACAATGCACACAGCACCCAGTTCAATTAAATTCAAATAATTTTTCTTGCTCTGATCTTTACAAAACAATTCAATAATAACACTTGCTGGAACCACATGCTCCCAGACAAAAGAAACATTGAAATTTGTTTTCCTTTTGAAATTATGAGTTTTAGCTTGCAAGTATTTTTCTTGGACTTCGCCCTTTCGCAACAAATCAATTTCGTCAGGATCATAAACATCAGACTGTTCAATCAATTTCATCGCTTCTTCAGAGCAAAACACTCTTCTGTTTTCAAACAACATCTTCGTATGATATGCAAAAGTGTCTTTGTTAACATCCTCTCCAAGTCCGCCTTTGCAAAAGTCATAAACTCTTACTATTTCCGTATATCTATCATCAAAATTCTTCCAAATTTCAAGACGATACCAATCAAATTTGTTTGACATAATTCAATATTATTTCACCTCCGTTTTTGTTATTCTCTATATTTGTTATTCTAAGAAGCTTATTTAATTTTTTCAAACTGCAACTTTTGTTTTTATATGTCATTTTTGTCAGCAATATCAATATATTCGGTTTGAACCGTTTTCATCTCAAAACCGCACGAACACAGTGTCCGAGGTAGCGGTCGTTTTGGTCCCAAGCGATGTAGCCATCGTTGAAGGTGAGGGCATACGAGTTGTTCGGGAGGATTCCATAAAGCGAAGACAACCAGTAATCACCGCGACAGCCGGCGTTGCTGAGGTCCGTATCGTTACGGTGGCCAGCGGCGGGAAAGAATATGGTTGCATAGTTCTTTTTAGAGGTGCACAACATGCCATTTACTCCACTGCCGTTGAAGTTTTCAACCCACTTCCACTCGCAACCTTTTATCAACTCATTGTATTCATCAAGTGTTGGTATTCGCCACTCCTCTCCCATGTTGGCAGTTGCGGCATCGTCCTCCACATCCAACACTGTTTTGTTGTCCACGGTGCCGTAGTCGCTAGAGATGTTGTATTTGGTCAAGCCGTTATAACTGCCTTTGCACCATTTGTAAGTGTTCCAATCGTAGTCCTTCTTCGTCTTGGCCTCGCCCCAGGCGAAGTAGTCACCATATTCAGTCGGTCTGGTGGCACCCACGTTGCAGGTCGCCCACTTGGTGCCACTTGGCAATCCAAGGTCAACATAGGTGTGGATACCTTTCTTTCCACTGACAGTCACGCCATCCAACTCGATCTTTGCGGCAGGTTTTGTTTCTTCTGCTGTTTCCCCAAATCCGAAAAAACTCTTGACTTTACTAAAGAAGCCACCTTTATTTTCGTCAACCACACACTCTTGCATTTTTCCCTGATTGCAGAACACCTCATAAAGTATAAGGACTACCTCCTTGTACCAGGAATAAGCATCAGTCTCTTCAGCAAAATCACTGACAGGCTTTCTTACTTGGATGTATGGATGATTGCCTTCTTTGCTTACCCAAATCACTTCACCGAAACCGGACATATTGTTCTCCATATCAGCCTTTGACTCAGACTCGAATTTGTTATAGAGAGCCAGACCATCCACTTTATCGAAAATCAAGTTAACAAGCACATCCTCTTTTGTCACTTTGGCATTGATACCACATTTAGCAGATTTCATTCTTTCGTCTGCAATATCAACATAGTTGTTGTGTGGTTTCTTTGCCTTCAACTGTTTGAAATCAGCGAAATCAACAAATTTCTGTAAAAAATCTTCGTAAGATGAACTTGTCATTTTCATAACCTACTTTTTAAGAATAATGCCAATTTATTCTTTGGACCTAATTTGTAATTGATTGCAACGTAAAATTCATTTATTGCGATACAATAATAATCATAATCACAATATTTTACATGGTCCATTTTGGTCCTTTTTGGGGGTTGTGTTGAAGAACATAAAAAAGCAAAAGAATATGCTTGGTCTGAACGTTAATTGATGCTAAACATGCGTTAATTCGGGATGAAGAAACAGATGATTCTACAACACAGATTGGTAAAATTTCGTTAGCCAAAGAACATTGGAAGTGGCAACCTGTATATTATTCCAAAAATGATGTTGGCTATCGACAAAAAACATTATTTTTGCAGAAAAGAGAAGATTATGGCAAAATTCATCAACCCACTGACCGCCATCGGTTTCAAACGTATTTTAGGCAGCTTCTATAATTCATCCACCAACACATGAACAACATAGCCATATACGCGCTGATTGGCATAAACATCGTAGCATTTGCAATGTATGGCATTGACAAATGGAAGGCAAAGAAAAGCAAATGGAGGATTCCAGAGGCTAATCTGCTCGCTGTGGCAGCATTTGGAGGCGCTCTTGGAGCCTGGTTGGGGATGAAGACATTCAGGCACAAAACCCAACACAAAAAATTCATCATTTTCGTGCCCTTGTTCCTAATTGCATGGATCATTTTCCTGTGCTGGCATTCCTTCAAATAAAATCAAGGTGTCTATATACAAGTTGGCACTTTTCTTTTGCCAACGAATTTTTACGAATTATACAAATTTACTGGGGTGTTACAGATTTATACTAAGAATGCCTGTGGCATTCCGAATTTTTACTAATTATGTGCA
>JAGHUM010000031.1 GCA_018064855.1 Candidatus Physcocola equi | reverse complement strand
AAATATAACTAAGTGAAAAATAAATTGATATGTTTATAATTTAGAATAAAAAAGGTCGGCATAATATTGCCGACCTTCCGTATGGTTGTATTCTGTAGATTACTTGTCTGTGTCGTAACCCCACTTGATGTAGATTGCACCGAAAGTGAAACCTGCGCCGAATGTGGTACATACGATTTTGTCGCCTTTTTTGAGCTGACCATTGTTCTGCATTTCCCAGAGGCAGATTGGAATAGTAGCAGATGAGGTGTTTCCGTATTTCTGAATGTTTACATAAACACGATCTGATGGAATTGCTACACGTTCACCAACAGCTTCAATGATACGAAGGTTGGCTTGGTGAGGTATGAACCAGCGAAGATCTTCGCCTTTGAGGTTGTTTCTTTCCATCACTTCAGCGGTAGTGGCGCACATGTTTGTGACGGCGTGCTTGAATACTACCTTACCTTCTTGATATACGAAATGCTCGTGTGCGTCAACGGTTTCATGCGAAGCGGGTTTTGCAGATCCACCGGCCTTCATTTGGAGGTAGTCTGTTCCAGCTCCATCGGTACGCATTTCTGAGTCGATGAGGCCAAAGCCCTCTTCGTTGCCTTCAATGAGCACTGCACCTGCGCCGTCGCCAAAGAGCGGACAAGTGGCGCGGTCTGTGTAGTCCACCATGAAAGACATTTTTTCAGTGGTGACAACCAACACCTTCTTTTTGCGACCAGATTCTATGAAATTGGAAGCGATGGTGTAAGCTGTGAGGAAACCTGCGCAAGCGGCTTGCACATCGAAACAAAGTGCGTGCTTGATGCCGCAGTTTTCAGCGATGTAGGCAGCAGTGGCAGGGAAGATGTGGTCTGGAGTGCTGGTTGCACAGATGACCAATTCTATTTCATCGGGGTTAGTGTGGGTGCGTTCAAACAGGTTTTCAACGGCTTTAGTACCCAAGAAAGAAGCGGGCTTCTGAGGGTCTTTTTCAATGCGTCTTTCCTTAATGCCCACACGTGTGGTGATCCATTCGTCGTTGGTATCCACCATGCGGCTTAATTCGTCGTTGGTAAGCACATAGTCGGGCAAGAAAGCGCCTACGCCTGTGATTACAGCGTTAATTTTTCCCATTTTATTAGAAATGTTTAGTTTCTTCAAGAAATTGTTATGTTGCAAAGTTATGAAAAATAGAATTACCTTGCAAACAAAACGTTTAAGGTGAGCGCTATAAACCCACCAATTTTTAAGTGAGAAACAAAGACTATCCTGAAAAATAAAAATTAAGCCCTAAAATGTTACTTTTAGGGCTTGAAAATTGTTTTCTGTGTCGAAAGAAGATTTATTCAGCAACTTCTTCGTCTTTCACCTTAGGAGCCACAGCAACAACGCCACGGTAGAAACCGCATTCGCCGCATACTTTGTGGTAAACATAGAGAGCGCCGCAGTTAGGGCAAACTGCCAAAGTAGGTTCAACTGCTTTGTAGTGGGTTCTTCTCTTAGCTGATCTAGTCTTAGACTGTCTTCTCTTAGGATGTGCCATTTTGTTTTATTTTTTTTGATTTTTTATTATTCTAATTTCAAGTTCTTCAAAGCGTTCCATCTAGGGTCAGTATCGTGGTTTCCTTCCTTAGACGAAGCTGTGTCGTTATCGTTCAGCTCTTCGTCGCCGTTGGTCATAAGAGTCGCCAGCCTTTTTGCCATTTCCTGATTGCACATACCTTCGGGGTGAATGTGCCTCATGGGGACGTTGAGCGCTATGAATTCGTAGATGTTCCAACTGATGTCTATCCCTTGTTCGTTTTCGGGAATGTAAACAACATTTTCGTTGGTGTCGTTTCCTTCTCCAAACCTTACGATGAGCTCGCCTTCCGTGGAGATTGGCTGCTCCATATCGTCAAGACAACGGTCGCATGGAATCAAGACTGAGCCTTCAATGTTGAAATGAAGATGGAATGACGAAGATACCTTTTCGCATTCAATATCGGCGACGAGGTCACCTTTTTTGATTTCCGCATCTTCAAGCTCTTCAAAGAAACTGTCGCTAAGTTTGAAATTGTAACTTAGTACGCCAGTCTGTTTCTCACTTAGAGGTATGAAATATTGGTTTTCTGCTCCCATTGATATGTTTGGAATATGAAAAACTTTGCAAAAGTATAAAATTTAGCGATAATATGTTCCTATTTTTTGACTTTTTTTGTCTGGAAGTTCCCTTTTGCTATTTGATCAATCTTCTTTTTATGTTCTTTCTCAGCTCGTTTTCTTCCACATAACCCGATTCTATCTGCAGTTTTTTGCTCTTTGGCATAACGTAGAGCAATGAAGGAATAATGTCTATTTGGAAAAGAGCCGCAGTTTTTGGCGCTTTCTCTATGTTCATCTTATACACCTCTATTTCTCCACCAAACTCCTTTGCCATTTTGTCTATGGAAGGGGCAAGCATTTTGCAGGGACCGCACCAACTTGCGTAGAAATCGATCAACATGGGTTTGTCGCATTTGAATTCCCATCTTTTCATGTCGGCTGAGGGATGACCGACAATTCTTTTGAATTCACTGTCGGTCAGTTCTACAACCTTCCCTTGATTGCTCGCGGGGGCGATTTGCGTGTTTGCTTCTGAATTGTCTTTTGCGTTTGCTTCATTTGCTGTGTTGCTGAAGAGGAGTGATGCGGCGACTACAGCGGCGGCGAATGAAAGCCACGTCTTTTTTATTTTCTTGATTAACATATTTGTTCTTTTTTATGAAGTCAGGCGGGATCAACATCACAATGAAAAAACACGGATTTGTAGTTCCCTGTACCGATAATGCTGTTGATGATCTCTTGCGCGATTTTTTTACTGGCAGGAATGTCGGCTTCCCTTTCCAGTTTCAACACAATCTTGCGAATGTTGAGATTCTGGATGCGGGAAACGGGAGGAACATCGGGGCCATAAATTCTTTCGTTGAACACGCTTCTCAGTTTTGTAGCCAACGCATTGGCCGCTTCTCCCACTTTGTCATTGTCTTTACCTTTTACATATATACAGATGAGTCTGTAATAAGGCGGATAATGGAATTGGTATCGTTCGTTTATCTGACTTCGATACAGACCTTTGTAATCGTAATTTTTCACTTGAAGGATTACCGGGTGGTCTGGCTGTGCTGTTTGAATCACAACCACGCCTCTTCTGCCTTTTCTGCCGGCGCGGCCTGCCACCTGAGAAGTGAGTTGGTAAGTTCGCTCACATGCTCTGAAATCAGCGATATTGAGCATCATGTCGGCATTCATGACTCCGACCACTCTTACCCGTTCAAAATCGAGGCCTTTTGAAATCATTTGAGTCCCAACCAGCACGTTTGTCTCGCCGCTTTCGAAATCGGAAATGATTTTCTCAAAGTTTTTTCGTGACGTGGCTGTGTCAAGGTCGAGGCGGGCCACTTTTGCGTCGGGGAAGATTTCTTTCACTTCTTCTTCAATTTTTTCCGTGCCGAATCCGTGCGGACTTAATGTGGGATTTCCGCATGCAGGGCATTTGTCTGGCATTTGGAAAGTGAAGCCGCAGTAGTGGCAAGACAGCAGGTTGGCGAAGCGGTGGTAAGTGAGACTGACGTCGCAATTGCTGCATCGCGGCACATAGGCGCATTGTGAGCATTGGATATAAGGTGAAAAACCGCGTCTGTTTTGAAACAGGATGACTTGTTCGCCATGTTTGAACGCCTCTTGCATTTCCTTTATGAGTTGTGGTGTGAAATGCTGCACCATTTCTTTTTTTCTGTATGCCTCTTTTGTGTCGGCGATTATGATTTCAGGAAGTTGGATTCCCTCATGCCTTTGCGTCAGTTCCACCAAACCGAATTTTCCGGATTTGGCGTTGAAATAAGATTCTATGGATGGAGTGGCGGAGCCCAACAACACTTTCGCTTTTTTCTGAAGCGCCAAAACAATGGCTGTGTCGCGTGCATGGTAGCGTGGCGCTGGGTCGTATTGCTTGTAACTGTTTTCGTGCTCCTCATCCACAATGACAATACCGAGATCTTTGAAAGGCAGCAAGACGGAAGAACGAACACCCAGTACGACCTGGCAGTTTTTCCCACGGAGCATATTGTTCCAGATTTCCACACGTTCTGCGTCTGAAAACTTAGAGTGGTAAACGCATAACTGAGCTCCGAATACTCTGCGGAGTCTCATGGTGATTTGAGTGGTGAGTGCGATCTCTGGCAATAAAAACAAGGCTTGTTTGCCCGATTTTATGACCTCTTGAATGAGATGTATGTATATTTCGGTCTTACCGCTGCTGGTGACACCATGCAGAAGGGTGGTTTGCTTGGTGGAAAAAGATTCTGCAATTTCGTTGTAGGCTTTCTGCTGAACCTCGGAAAGCGGGTGGGTGGCTTGCGTGCGGAAATTCGCGTCTAAGTCGGTCCTTCCGGTTTCCTTGTCGTAGGTGACGAGGATTTTTTTGTCGGTAAGTGATTTGATGGCAGTCGAATTACAGTCGCACCGTTCCATCAGTTCCTTTTTGGAAATCTCTTTGATGTCTCTTTTGCTGAGAAAATGAGACTCGTTGAGATAAAACATCAAAATATGGAGTTGCTTTTTTGCCTTTGCCAGTCCGTCAAACACCTGATGCAGTTTCTCTTCGTCGGCAAGTTCGGGATTCAAGGTGACATACACTTCCTTCTTCGGCTTGTATTTCTGCTTGACGTTTTCATCAATGGCTACGGCCCCCATCTCCATAAGGTTTTTGACCAGAGGCAGGCAGTTTTTCATTTCAAGGTGTTTCGCCAATTCGATCAATGGCACTGATTTCTTTTGTGCTGAAAGATAATCAAGAGCAGCCTGCTCTTTGGGTTTGAGAACATGGTCGGCTTCATAATCCTCTATGTAAGAGACCTCCGTCTCACTTTCCAATTTCAACCCCGATGGCAGGGCGGCTTTCATGATTTCCCCCAGTGTGCATTGGTAGTAGTTGGCAATCCATTGCCAGAGGTCTAATTGCTCTTTCGTGATGATAGGTTCAGGATCGAGAACTTGCATGATGTCTTTTGGCTCTACCATTTCAGGAGAGACATCGTGCGTGCGCAATACGATAGCAGTGTATATTTTACTCTTCCCAAATGGCACAATAACCCGCATGCCGAACTGGATATACTCTTCCATTTCGGCAGGAACCGCGTAAGTGTAACTGCTGGCTAATGCTAAAGGTAAAATGACATCTGCGTACATGAAACGATGAAGTTTTCGGATATTGTTTATTTTTGAATAGAAAGATACATCCTGAAGTCAGCCATTCCGTTTATTTCAGTGGATATTTCGCCTAGCCACCCTGCTTGCTGGAATACGCCCGTTTGAATTTTCACAAAGCGGATGGATGCGGGCGGAGCGAATTGCCCTTGTTTGTTGACCGCGCTGTCGAGCTCGATCATATTGCCTTTGTGTTCCGTGCTGAAGTCGGAAGCGAGGAATCCCGAAGAAGAATTCCGGTCGGGAGCGCCTCCATTCTCAGCATATCCGTATCTAAACAGATGAGGAAAAACAGCCCAATATTCGTTTCCATTCGGTTGCGGAGCATTGAAATAGGCGTCTGGCAGACGTGTGCCCGAGAAAGAAAGAGAATCTTTATCGGGATGCTGCCACCAAGTCTTGGAATTTGGCAGTTCTCCAGCATTCCCCAAGTTGTCTTTCCATGATACGTTGGAAAATTCTGAGGCGGGTTTGAAATAGGTGACATGGTAATTGTGGATGCAGTCTGGGTTGTTGTATTCCGACCCCTTTATTTCCAACCATTCATCATCAGGGATTCCATTCCCGTTTTCATCTTCCATTACATATATAATGCCGGGTTCTGGGGAAACCGAACTTCCGCAGAAAATGATGAGGTCGGTACCCTTTTCATTCACGATGTCGTGGTCAAAACCGGCTACTATGTATCCTCCCCATCCACCGAGCAGCACAGTGCCCTTTTTGTCTCCGATGATGTTGGTTGGAGGACAGTTTTCCAACAGCCTTAGATGCTGTCCTGGTCCATATTGGTAATCAAACAGATTGACTGCAAAAGCATTGGTCTTGGCAGAATCTTGCTTGATTTCATCATCGGTATCATTTATTTCTGAACAAGCTGTCTGAAAACAGGCTGCAAAAATGAGAAAGGGAATGAGACGAAGAAACTTTGTCATGAATCACTAAGAATAATTAAGCAAAGGTAAGAAAAATTAAGAAAACTCCATATCAGAAGATATAAAAGGAAATGTCGGTGAAATGCATGGAAAACAGGAAAAAACAGGCTTTGAAAGCGTTTCCCTGTTTTTAAGACAAAGAAATATCTTCGGTAAAAAGTGAAAAATGTGAAAGAATAATTAGAAAAAAGTGCAAAATAATTGAGCGAATGAATTATATTTGCCATAAATTTGCTTTATTGGAGTTAAAAGACCAAGTAGAAAAACATATAATAATTTAATAATAATCACAAACATTTAGTAATGAGAAAAGTTCTTTTATCATTATCACTGTTTTGCGCGGCAACAGCCTCATCAATGGCCATGAAGGTCAAAGGTGTCGTTTCTGACGAAAGCGGCGTATTGCCAGGTGCAAGCGTGATCATCCAAGGGACTACAGATGGTACTGAGACCGAGGATGATGGTAGTTTTGAGATCGACGCAAACCCAGGTCAGGTTTTGCTGATTGAGTTCACAGGCTACGAAACAAAGAAAGTGACAGTTCCAAAGGATCCTAAGAAGACTCTTAGAATCAATTTGGCAGAATCTACAGAAGGCCTTGCTGCTGTGGTTGTGGAAGCAAAGCAACCTTACGGTGGTACAGGTGGTGTGACTGGTGCAACAACTACTTTGGGTGCAGACGCATTGAAGTCGGCAACTGGCGCATCAGTGGATAACGCCCTTCAGGGTAAAGTTCCAGGCGTGCAGGCAAACAGTGCATCAGGTCAGCCAGGTGCTCCTGCAACAATTCGTATTCACGGTCAGTCTTCATTGACTGGTTCGGGTGATCCTCTTTACGTGGTAGATGGTATGCCACTCGGTGGTGGTACCGACAAAGTTGCATCAAGCAACCCATTGGCATCAATCAACCCTGCGGATATTGAAAGCATGGAAGTGTTGAAAGACGCGTCAGCAACAGCTATCTATGGTAGCCGTGCTGCAAACGGTGTCATCATCATCACTACTAAGAAAGGTAAGAGCGGTTCAACTAAGATCAACTACTCGGGCAACTTCACAGTTTCTCAGTTCACCAACCGCTACCGCATGATGAACCTTCAGGAATATGCGCGCTTCGTAAGCAGTCCATACATCATTCCTGACCGTCAGACTCAGCCTGATGAAATGTACTCTAACCCAGACGTTCTCGGCAAGGGTACAGACTGGCAAGAAGAACTCTTCCAGACTGCAATCGGTCACAGCCATCAGCTCTCTGTAAACGGTGGTTCAGACAAGACTCAGTACAGCTTCTCACTCGGTTATACCAACCAGGAAGGTGTAATCATTACAACTGACTACCAGCGTATCAACGGACGTATGAACGTTGAGTCTCAGGTTAAGGATTGGTTCAGAATCGGTATGAACGTAGGTATCAGCCGTCAGAACGCTACCAAAGCTGAAAACATCATCGACCCTCGTTCACAGACCAGCGGTACTTCATCATCTTCATTTAAGGAAACCGACGAAAACATCATCCTTCAGACTTTGATGCAGCTTCCTTCAGACGCACCTTACAACATCGACGGATCAATCTCAGGTCCTGAAACTGACCAAGGTGTGAAGATGAACCCAATCGCTCGTTTGAAACAGTCTCCACTTGAACGTGAAGAAACCAACATCTTGGGTTCGGCTTTCGCAGAATTCACTATTTTGAAAGACATCACATGGAGAAACGAGTTGGGTCTTGATATCACAAACTCTAACGACCGCATCTTCTATCCTTCTTACAACTATGGTGGTTTGAGCAAGGACCCTGAAGTCGCTGAACTTAGAACCGGTGACTACTCAAGCAACTCAATGCGTTTGAGCTCTTATGCAAACTATAACAAGACTTTCATCAAGACTCACAAGGTAAACTTCATGCTCGGTGCTGAAGCTAACATGTTCGGATGGGAAGGTACAAAGATCAAGTACACCAACTTCTCTTCAAACGAAATTCCTGAGCCAAACATGGCAAAGAACACTATCTTCGACACATTCTACAAAGGTAGCGGTTCAATGGCTTCTTTCTTCGGCCGTATCAACTACTCTTACAAGGGTACTTACGACCTCAGCCTTACTGGCCGTTACGACGGTAGCTCTAACTTCGCATCAGGCAACCAGTGGGGTTTCTTCCCATCAATTGGTTTGGCTTGGCGTATCAGCAACGAATCATTCATTGCAGAATCGGATCTTAACAAGACTATCACAGACTTGAAACTCCGTCTCGGTTATGGTGAAACTGGTAATGCAAACTGTCAGCCTGCTCACAACGCAACTCTCAGCAAGTGGCAGTCTTCAGGTTCAGCATATGACCTCTATCACTACTACAACTACATCAACAAAGACCTCAGCTGGGAAACCAACAAACAGTTCAACGTAGGTTTGAGCTTCAGCTTGTGGAACAGAATCGACTTCACATTCGACGCATACCACAAACAGAACAGCGACCTTTTGTTGAAGCCTGAATTGCCAGCATACGTTGCTCCAAGCGATGGCGGTTGGGAATACCTCAACACTGCATATGTGAACGCAGGTTCGATCAAGAACGTCGGTTTCGATATCGCATTGCATACAGTTAATATCGAAGACTCGCTCATGAACCAGCCTTTCACTTGGGATATGGATTTGACATTCTCTATGGTTAAGAACGAAGTAACTGACCTCGGTGCATCTACCGACGCTATTACAGAAGCTTCTGACCCAAGTGGTGTTTACCGTATGTTCTCAAACAACATTGAAATCAACCGTTCAGTTAAGGGCGAAGCTCCAGGTTTGTTCTATGGTTATATCACACAGGGTATCATCCAGAACACCGCTGAATTGGAAGAATACAATAGCAGAACTGGCCGCAACGCCAACGTAGGTGACGTTAAGTATTCAGTAGAACAGCACTTCATCGGTGACCCTAACCCTGATTTCACTTATGGTTTCGGCACAAACGTATCATGGGGTCCATGGTCACTTGGTATCCAGCTCGCAGGTTCGCAGGGTAACGATGTTTATAACCTCGTTCGTCAGCGTCTTGAAGGCTTGAATGACAAGTGGGTGAACCAGACAAGAGACGTTCTCGACTTCGCTCGTGTTGACGGTGAAAAGGGCAACCAGAAAGTTTCTAACAGCAATACTTCAATCCCACGTTCAGAATTCACTAACGACGCCAACGGTAACGCGCAGAAGACTTCTGACCGTTATGTGGAAGATGGTTCGTTCTTGAAGATCCAGAACGTATCTTTGACTTACAACTTGCCACGCAAGTATTGTGATAAGATCAAGGTTGACAACCTCCACTTGTCGGCAGGTGTGTCTAACATCTACACATTCACTAACTACTCTGGTTACGACCCAGAAAACCCAGGTAGCGCAATCCGTCAGGGTGTGGACGAAGGTCGTTATCCTTCACCACGTGTATATAACGTAGGTTTGGGCTTCAACTTCTAATCCTTTAATTACAGAAATTAAGCAATTATGAATAAATTCAAGTATTTGTCGATGGCAGTGCTCAGCTCGCTTGCACTTTCTTCGTGCAACGACTTCCTTGACAAGGAAATCGAGGACAGCCTTACGACCGATCAGTATTTGACCAGCGACGACAATTTGTTGAGCTTCACTTGGCAACTTTACGGAGCCTACACTTGGAACACATACGAAACTAAGTTCTCTTGGTGTGCCAACGAACTTACTGTGGGTAACGTATATCACAACTATGGTGATGAAGGTGCGTTCTTCTTCTTGAGCTTCGACAACAAAAATGCAAACTTGCTCGACGGTTATCAGGGCCTTTATGGTGTAATCAGCCGTTGTAACATGATCATCAACGATATCAAAAGCCAGGTTGGTAAGGGCGTTTCTGAAACAGCTGTTAACCGCGCAATTGGTGAAGCAAAGATGTTCCGTGGTATGGCTTACTTCTTGTTGGCTGAATACTGGGGAAAGAGCATGATCGTGCTCGACAACGTTAACGTTATTGCAAGCGACAACGCATTCAACATTCCTCTTGCAAGCCGTAGATGCTTGTTCGCACAGGTTGAAAAAGACTGGACTGAAGCTGCAGATTTGCTTCCTGAAAAACGTTGGGGCGCAAACCAGGAACGTGTGACAAAAGCAAGCGCACTCGCAATGTTGGCTAAGTTGTATTTGACTGAGGCTGCTGCTTCTGTTAACTCTGACCCTGCAATTGCGGCTCCGTTTAATACTACTGAATCGTTCGCCAATCTCAATGCAAAGGCTTCTCAAAAAGCTCAAGAAGCAATCAGTGCAGCAGAAAAAGCGGGATATGAATTGGTAGGCAAAGGTGGCGCAACAGTAGATCAATATGAAGATATTTTCAAACCAAGAACATTCAGTAAGGAAATCTTGTTTGCTCTTCACTTTGAAAATGGCCCTTATGGTGCAGGATCTTCACGTCAGGTTCAGTTCGGCCGTTCAAAGTATCTCAACTCAGGTTTTGATGCATACGGAGGTGAAAAGGGTTTGACTCAATCGCTCTTCACTTCATTTGCTAGCAACGATATCCGTAAGAGAGCATGCTGCTACTTCGAAGATCAGGTTTCTACAGACGAAGAACCAGCTTCAAAGCACACTCCAAAATACACTATGTATGATGGATCTGAGTACTACTACCTCTACAACCCTAACCAGACATTCGACAATGGTGCGCAGCCATTCGGCTCTGAAGCAGAATCAAAGCAGCTCAACAACTGCCGTAAGTTCGTTTATGGATTCCCTTCAGAAAGCCAATTCTCTGTGCCTATCTCAATTGCTTTCATGCGTATGGCTGATCTTTATTTGATTAAAGCCGAGGCTGAGATGGCTTTAGAAACTGGTGCGGAAGGTGTTTCTGTTAAAACTTCAGCTGGTAATGCAGATATTAATGTTATTCGTAAACGTGCTGGCGTTGCAGAATTGAGCGCTCCATTCGCATTGTATGACACCGACATCGAAACTAAGAAGAAATTCACTTATGAAGACGCTTCTGGTGACATTAAGGAATTCCAGTACACTGTTTACAACACAACTCCAGACTTGTTTGAAGAACGTCGTCACGAGTTCGCTCTTGAAAACCAGAACTGGCTTGACTTGAAACGTATCTACTACAGAAACGTATTCTCTGCTAAGGAATTCTTGGCACGTCAGGACCGTGGTTTCTACTTTGGTCACCGTTATGGCATGGAAGGCACTCCTAAGCAGTATAGCGACTATCAGCGTCAGAAGGAAATCCACATGATCGATCCAAAAGAACCAGAAGAAACTCCGGTTGATGTTGACAAAGTTCAGTGGTTCTTCCCTCTTCCATTGTCAATCTCTTCACGCGTTAACACAAGTAATATTTACGACGATGTTGATGCAATTAAGAGCGGCAAATACCAATATTAATTAATCAGATTATCATTATTTAGATAATAAACATGAAAAAGTATTCAATTCTTGTGGCTACAGCCTTGGCAGCAATGGCAGGCTTCACCGCATGTCAAGAAGATATCGAATGTGGCTGCGATTGCGCCATTCCTGTCATCGAACGTGTGGAATACCTCAACGATTCTACTCATGCAGGTCTCACCGGTGAGATTGAAAGCGGACGTTGGATTTTGGTCACTGGTCAGAACCTCGGTGGTGTGACTAAGGTTACCTTCGGTGGTAAGGATGCGGGTCTTCGTCCAGCGTTCCGTCACGACAACTCTTTGGCATTCAAGGTTCCTGTTGTGTCATCTTCTTGTGAAGGTGTTCTTTATACCGATAATTGCCCATCGGGCTACAGCAAGTCTGCTCTCTCAGTGGTTATTGGTGCTCCTGTTGTTTATCAGATCTACAATGAATTCCCTGCTGATGGTGAATTCTTGAAGATTAAGGGTTCCAACTTCCTCGGTGAGCAGATGGTTGTTGAATTCCAAGACATCAATACTGGTGCTGTTGTTTCAACTGCTTCTGGAGCAGATATTCAGTTGCAGGGTAACTCAGGCGCTGAGATGTTTGTGAAAATTCCTGCAGGAACAGGCAACACTCGTCGCATCGTCGTTAAGAACCTTACTAACCTTGATGACGCTGGCAATCCTAAGCAGTGTGTATCTTCTATTATTCTCCGTGACGCGCGTAACATCCTCATTGATTTCGATCGTGATGAAACCAACCTTTGGTGTGGTGCACTCGGTATGGTAGAAAAAGATGTAAATGGCCACTATGATATCATGAGCCTTGGTACAGGTGCTGATGCAAAACCTTCTGAGCTTAAACTTCGTGGACAGCTTGTTTCTATGCGTGAAAAGGGCATGGGTTATAGCTTCTCGGATGGAGATAACCAATTTGGTATTCTCGGTGCAAAAGACTGGAACTACATCGGCTGGACTCCAGACTGGGACGAAGCTAACCCTTATGATGACGGAGCAGATGGTACACCAACAATCTTTGGCTCATTCTATAATGATGCAAAGAACAACCCTTCTGCTTATGTTGTTAAGTTTGAAGTTAATGTTCCTTCTCCAACTACTGGATCGGTATTTGCTCTCGCAATTCAGTCTCAGAGCGAAACCACTCTCGACAACTGTCGTAAGTTCGCTGCAGCAGTTCAGTTCTCAGAATACAACTGGAACAAGGCAAATGAAGGCGAATGGGCGTTTGAAAGCGCTAAGCCATTTGAAACTGATGGTTGGATGACTGTTACAATCCCATTCTCTGAATTCATCTGGAGCCTTTCAAATAAGAACTATGTTGCAAACGCTCAGAATTTTGCTGAAGGTGATCTCGGCTCTGTTGCTGAAGACACTTGGGGTGATGCTTCACATCAGTCTTATGACAAGGTTTATGCAGCTGAGCTTGCAAACATTGACAAAGCGTATGACTATTGGGGCGGTATGATCATGTGTTTCAACACATACGATGGTCCTGCCAACAACGACAACATGATGGCAAGTCAGGTTACATGTTTCGACAACATTCGTGTTGTTCCTAACGATGGTAACGGTGCTATCTACGAAAAGCTTAAATATGGTGTTCCAACACAGCACTATTCTTCTAAGCCTCGTACTTCTGAATTCAAATAAATCGTTTGAATCATAACAAAAGGCGGTTTTGCATAGCGAAACCGCCTTTTTTATTTTCTTTTTTTTTGATTATTTTTTTTGTGTGTTAATTTTGAAATGCTTAATTTTACGCATTCAAAGTGTAATAGCATTGAAATTGAAATAAAAACAATCAATAATAATTTAAAAAGCGTATGAATTTTAAAAGTTTACTCTTTTCTGCATTCGCTGCTGGCTTCACTATGTCGGCAAATGCTTATGAAATCTCCATCATTGAAGATGGTAAGCTCGCTTCAGGCTTGGAAGTGCTTGATGGTAAAGAAGTGCTTGAGTATGCAGAAGGTACAGCGCCAGATGGTACACCTGCTGCCTCTTTCACTTTGACACAAGGTTATACCGAATGCCGTATCTACAATCCAGAAGGTTTTGATCTTAACAAGGCATGGAACGTTGAAGTTGAATACTATTTTGAAGAAATGGATGAGTCTGTTTTCAACCAAGCATTCTCTTCAAAATGGTCTATGATCGATTGCTTCTTAATCTCTGACACTACCGGTAACCAGTATTCTCGCGACAACTCAATCAACCGTACATCATTGGATGTTAAAACTAGCCACCAGCCAGGTGTTTGGAACAAGGATACTCGTTTCATCTATGCTTCAAATGCAATAACAACAAATCCTAAGTTGTTCATTTTTGACTGGGCTTATGAATTTAACGGTCTTGAAGATGTAGTTAAACCTCTTTATGTGAAGAGCCTTAAGCTTGTAAGTGGTTACCACGAAATGGGTGATAACGAACAGGCTTCACTTGAAACTCCAAAACCATATTACTACGAAGACTTCAGCCGTATCGGTGGTAACACTGTGTCAAATGATGGTGCTGACAACTTCAATAAATATGTGATTACTGGCGGTGAAGTAACTGAAAACGGCAGCTATTCAGGTGCTCCTGAAAAATTTGTTTGCACAGAAGGTGAATTCTATACTGTACAGCATGAATTGGACACTAAGGGTAAGATCCTTTCACCTGGAACTCTCCGTCTTTGGGAAGAAACTGGTACAGATGGTAACGCTTACTTCTTGGATGCTGAAAACTTCCATGGTTTGGAAGAAATGAAGATTTCTGGTTCAGCAAAGACTATCAAGGGCTCACCTCGTACATTTGTTCTTATCCCTAACGATGCAACTGCAAAGGAATGGGATTTGACATTCATCGCAAAATGGTCTGCAAAACGTATCTCAGAAGGTCTTAATGAAAACACTTCAAAGGATAGCTTGGAATTGCCAATCTACTTCGGTCTTGTTGACAGCCCACTTGATTGCGCAGGTGATATGACAGCCTTTACTAAGGTTGCAGATTCACTTCCTGCAGTTTGGACTCGTATGCACGCTCATCACCTCAAAGCTGATGCTACTAAGAAGTACATCGCTATCATCTTTGAAACTCCAAAGTATTTCTCATATGTAGTTGACAACATCCAGCTCTACAAAGATTACACTGCAGATGTTGAAGTTGTTGAAGCAGATAACAAGGCTGTTGTAACTGTTGAAGGTGGCGTTGCTACTGTAGCTGATGCAGAAAGCTTGTCTGTTTACAACTCTCTTGGTGCTCTTGTTGCTACTTCTAACACCAACTCAGTAAACGTTGAAAACCTTGCAAAGGGTGTTTATGTGGTTGTGACTAACACTAAAGCAAGTGCTAAGATTGTTGTTAAGTAATTATTGAAAACTTAAAAATTCAATAATATCGAAGGGGTGCAAATACATTTGCACCCCTTCTTCTTTTTTATGGTTTGATGTCCTAATGGATTGTTTAGGATAAGGCCATAAAGAAAGCCGTAGAAGATGTTTCTTCTACGGCTTTGATTCCTCTCTGTTTTGCTTTATTTGAGCTTGTCTGCAAGAAATTTCGCAGTATAACTTCGCTTTTCTTTGATTAGTTCTTCCGGTGTCCCGGTGAAAACCAATTCACCGCCTTTCGCCCCACCTTCAGGCCCAATGTCAATGACATGGTCGGCGCACTTGATGACATCCAAGTTGTGCTCAATGATGACGATTGTATGACCTGCATCGACTAAAGCATTGAAGGATTTGAGCAGCGTTTTTACATCGTGGATATGCAAACCTGTTGTTGGTTCGTCAAATATGAACATGGTGGGTTCGCTTTTGTCTCCTGCCAATATGCTTGCAAGTTTCACACGCTGACTCTCGCCTCCAGAGAGTGTGCTTGAAGGCTGTCCCAACTTGACATAGCCTAAACCCACATCCTGCAATGGTTTCATGCGTTTGATGATGTTTTTCTCTGTGGTGCTCGTACCTTCCGAGAAAAACTCCATGGCTTGATTGATGGTCATATCCAAGACATCAAATATGCTCTTTCCTTTGTATTTCACTTCGAGCACATCCTGACGGAATCGTTGACCGTGACAGGCGTCGCATGTGAGCACAAGGTCTGCCATGAACTGCATCTCCACTGTGATTGATCCTTCACCCTGACATTCCTCACATCTTCCTCCTTCGACGTTGAATGAGAAATGAGCAGGCGTGTAACCCATTTGCTTCGCATACGGCTGGTTGGCGTATAATTTTCTTATCTCATCATAAGCCTTAATGTAGGTGACAGGGTTTGCTCGCGCTGATTTCCCTATTGGACTTTGATCAACAAATTCAACGTTCTTGATCAATTTCAGATCTCCAGACAGCTTGCTGTGTGCTCCTGGCAGATTGGGTGTGGAGTCTCCGTAATAGCGCTTGAGCGCATTGTAAAAGACGTCGCTTACCAATGACGATTTCCCTGATCCGCTGACACCCGTCACCACTGTGATGACGTTGAGTGGGAATTTGACGTTGATATTTTTCAAGTTGTTTTCGCAGGCACCTTCCACTTCAATGAAATTAGACCATGGTCTTCTGATTCTTGGAAGTTGTACTTCATCGTCGCCACACAGATATTGGAACGTATGGCTTTTCTGTCTTTTATCTGGTTGTTTCAATCCATCCTCAATAGTTCCGGCGAAGACGACTTCTCCTCCAAGACGTCCGGCCTCCGGACCAATGTCGATAAGGTAGTCTGCGGCGCGCATGATTTCTTCATCGTGTTCCACAATGACGACCGTATTTCCTAATTTTTGTAGTTTTCGGAGCACACTGATGAGTTGATGGCTGTCTCGTGGGTGCAAACCAATGCTCGGCTCGTCTAAGATGTAGAGAGAACCAACCAGGCTGCTGCCTAATGAAGTCGCTAAATTGATGCGCTGGCTTTCACCTCCGGAAAGGGAATTTGAGAGTCGGTTCATAGTGAGATAACTCAGTCCTACGTCTTTAAGGAATTGGAGCCTGTTTTTTATTTCTATCAGCAGCCGTTTTGCCACACCAAATTCATCATCTGTCAAAACAAGATTGTTGAAGAAGTCTTGCAGTTTATCAACTGGGAGGTCCACTAATTCGCTGATGCTTTTGCCACCGACTTTAACGTAGTTGGCCTCAGGTTTCAGACGTGTACCTTTGCATACGGGGCAATCGGTTCTTCCTCTGAAACGTGCCAGCATGATGCGATACTGAATCTTATATTGATTTCCTTTCACAAATTCAAAGAAATCGTTGATGCCATGAAAATGGTTGGTGCCATTCCACAGCATGTCGTGTTCTTCTTTTGATAATTCATTGTAAGGTTTATGGATTGGAAAGTGACTATATTTTGCGTTGGCAATTAGTTCGTCCAGCCATTCCCCCATTTTTTCACCTTTCCAACAAGTGACAGCCCCGTCATAAACAGAGAGGGTTTTGTTTGGCACAACGAGGTTTTCGTCGATGCCCACAACTTTCCCGTATCCTTCACATTCCGGACAAGCACCATAAGGGCTGTTGAAACTGAACATTAGTTCGTTGGGCTCGTCAAACGTCATTCCGTCTGCCTCAAACTTGTTGCTGAAGTCGGCTGTGGAGGTTGTTCCATCGTTGTTATACATTCTAATGGTACAGCTCCCGTTTTCGCCTTCCCAAAAAGCAGTCTGCACAGAGTCTGCCAATCGACCTTTCGTGTCTTCGTCGTTTCGGACTACAAAGCGATCGACTACTAGGAATAAGGATGAAGTGTCAGCACCCTCTAGTTCTGCGTCTTGCAGGTCGCTGATGCGAAGTACATTCCCGTTTAGTTCAATACGGCTGAAACCTTGCAGTTGCAGACGCTTAAGTTCGTTGGAAAGGGTGTCTGAAGGTGAAAATACGATTTTGCTTAGTATCAATCCCTTTGTTGAAACAGGAAAGGATAAGATATAATCCACCACGTCGCTGACCTGATGCTTCTTTACTTGGTTCCCGGAGATAGGCGATATGGTTTTGCCGATTCTTGCATACAATAGTTTCATGTATTCATAGATCTCGGTGGAAGTGCCTACGGTGGAGCGACTGTTTCGTATGCTCACTTTCTGCTCGATGGCAATGGCAGGAGGAATGCCCTTTATATAGTCGCATTCTGGTTTGCTGAGCCTGCCTAAAAACTGACGTGCGTAGGAAGACAGGCTTTCCACATATCTTCGTTGTCCTTCCGCGTAGAGAGTGTCGAAAGCAAGGCTGGATTTGCCGGAGCCTGAAAGCCCGGTGATGACCGTTATCTTGTTTCTTGGGATTCTGACGTCAATATTCTTCAGGTTGTGAGCTCTTGCTCCTTTTATGATGATTTCTCCGTTGTCTGCCATGGTTTCTGAAGTGCATTATTTGGCTTGTAAAGCGGGATTGATAAATTTATAGTGATCAATGTCATTCCATTTGTAAATGTTCCAAACTCCATCTTCGTAGGCCACTTCACAGTAGCAACACGATTGTGGGTGTGGCTGAGCATCTGCGATGGTGCTGATGGGCTGATTCCTGAAGAAACTCAGCAGACTCTTGATGACTATGCCGTGAGATACGACAAGTACAGTGCTGTGGGGGTGCTCTTTCGCAATACTCTTAAGTTTGTTGGCTGCTCTTTCTCTGACCTGCTCGTACGTTTCGCCTCCCATAGGCGGAACAAAATCCGCCGGATGATGCCAGAAATTATCGGTTTGTTCGGGAAACTTTTCCTCTGCTTCCAGAAAACTCATGCCGCTCCAATCCCCGATGTTGATTTCTGTGATGTCGGAGCAGAACTCGACGGGTGTTTTTTTATTGCCGACTAAGATCTTGGTTGTATCCATGGCTCTTCCTTGATTGCTGGATACGACAAAGTCAAAATCTATGTCTTTGAGCCTTATCCCAAGAGCCTGGGCTTGTGCAATGCCTAATTCTGTCAGGTCGCTATTACCTTGCCCTTGCATGCGTCTTTGCAAATTGAATACGGTTTGCCCGTGTCTGGTGAGGATGAATTTTGTCATTTTTTCAGCTTATGAAACGACAAAAGGTCGTTCTTGCAAAGATACTTCTTTTTCTCATCTTTGCGGTCATGATGAACGGTTTGGTTTAATGTTTTTCGCTTTTTTCTTTTATTCTTTTTAGAAGCAGATGTGGCTTGACGCTCCGTTTCATTTTCTGATGAAGGATTGTGAAGAATGTGGTACAGCGCCGTTTTAATTTCGTTTCTATAGCCTAAATGCTCAAAAGACAGCATTTTGTCATTGTCTTTTAGTACCAAAGTGATTTGATTTGAGACATAATATTTCATAACAGATGCCGACGGAATGCTGCGTTTTGTGTGTTGACAGAATTCGTTGTGTACGTCGATTTCTATGTTGTCATTACTGATTGTGATTTTGTCGTAAAATGCCAGCCAATAGAAAATGATGAGATAAATTATAATAGGAGCCAGAACCATTATAAAAGCTAAATATGGCACAAAGACACACAAGCAGATTGGAAACGCACATGCGAAAAACATCATTATTTTTTCCGACTTTTTTCGTGTGAAAACAAAATCGGATGCTGTGGTATTATTTTGCAGATAAGTTTCTTTTGTTGGAATATGTTCGTCAATGATAGCCTCTAGTTCTTCTATCGTATAATCGTCGAGAGGGAATGAAACAGAATTTAGCAACTCATCTTGTTGCCCGAACAATTGTATTTTATAGATGCTGTCGTGTTTTGTTTGATTGATGGAAGTGTCGTAATATTTGATTTCATACCATTGATATTCCCCGCTTTTCCGTCTCAAAAAAGGATAGTGGCTGACGAAACTGATGGATTTGTGGTCAGTTTTTAGAAAATCTTCTTTACATAGAATGGCGTACGCCATCAGATATATACATGGCAATAACATCAACGCCATCAAAGGTAAGTAAAGCACCCATAGTGCAGGTTTTTCTATAATGCAAGTCGTGAAAATGAAAAGGACGAGTAATAAGCCTATGATTCCAAGGGTAAAAAAGAAAGATCTAAATCTTGGTTTGTGAGAAAATGAATGCTTCATTGACTAAAAATAAGGGCGGATGAGGATTTGTACGCCCCTGTCCGCCCGTGTGATGTTCAAATGATTGTTTGAATGGAAGTCCTGCCTGATTTTATATCAGACTCTTGATGTCGGCAATAATCTTTTGCGCCAAGTCATCAGCTTCTTTCATGTCTTTCGCTTCAGAATAGATGCGGATGATAGGCTCAGTGTTCGACTTGCGAAGGTGGACCCATTTGTCTGGGAAATCAATCTTGACACCGTCGATGTCGTTGACGTCTTCATTGGCATATTTATCCTTCATTTTCTTAAGAATAAGGTCAACGTCAATATCCGGAGTAAGTTCAATTTTATTCTTCGAGATTTCGTAAGGAGGGTAGTCCTTCTTGAGTTCGCTTACTTTCTTGCCTTTTTGTGCGAGCAGGGAAAGGAACATGGCGATGCCCACGAGAGCGTCTCGGCCATAGTGTATTTCTGGATAGATGACTCCACCATTGCCTTCGCCTCCGATGACGGCATTCACCTCTTTCATTTTTGTGACAACATTAACTTCACCTACTGCTGCAGGAGTGTAAACACCACCGTGAGCACGTGTGACGTCGCGCAACGCCCTTGTAGAACTGAGGTTGGAAACGGTGTTTCCTTTTGTGTGGCTCAAAACATAGTCTGCGACAGAAACGAGTGTGTATTCTTCGCCAAACATATCTCCGTTTTCGCAGATGATGGCAAGTCGGTCCACGTCTGGGTCCACTACGAAACCGACATCTGCCTTGCCGCTTTTGCAGAGGTCAGAAATCTCTGTCAGGTTTTGTGGTATTGGCTCTGGGTTGTGGCTGAAATGTCCGTTTGCCTCGCAGTTAAGTTGGATGATGTTTTTAACGCCCAGTTTTTTCAGCAAGTTAGGCAAAATCAGTCCGCCAACTGAATTGACACAATCGATAGCTACAGAGAAGTTTGCTTTCTCAATAGCGGCTTTGTCCACCAATTTCAGTTTGAGTACGTCATCGATATGAATGTCATTATAGTCTTTTTTATAGATAACATTTCCGAGGGCGTGCACATCTGCATAGTCGAACTTCTCTTCAGCCGCAAGTTTGAGGACCATTTTCCCGTCAGCGTCGCTAAGGAACTCTCCGTTTTCATTGAGCAGCTTGAGCGCGTTCCATTGAGTAGGGTTGTGGCTGGCAGTGATGATGATGCCACCATTCGCTTTCTCTTTTGTGACTGCTATTTCTGTGGTAGGTGTGGTAGCTAAGCCAATGTTGACAACTTCTATGCCCATGCCACTGAGTGTGGCTGTGACGATAGAATCCACCATTGGGCCAGAAATACGCGCGTCTCTTCCGACTACAACTTTGAGTTGTTTGCCTGGATTTTTGCTTTTCTGCCATGCTGCGTAAGCAGATGTGAATTTTACTACGTCGAGAGGAGTGAGATTGTCTCCAACATTCCCTCCAATGGTGCCTCTAATGCCTGAGATTGATTTTATTAGTGTCATTGAATGTTTGTTTGTGTCAAATATGTAACGTGGAAAAATGCATGGAATTGCATCATTCCATCATAAAATCTTGACAAATATATAAAACAATAGGCAAAGTCGCAAAACTGAAATTAAGAAAGGCGTTTACAAAGTGGTAAAAAATATTTCAAAACATTATCTTTGCAATTAGAAAATGAAGAATACCGATGAGATTGGCGACTTTCGTGAAACAGAAGATAAAACAGCGTTCAGTGTTGCTTTCCTTTGTGATTGCAGCACTGGCTTTCCTTCCGTCTTGCTCAGTGACCAAATATGTGCCGGATGACCAACATTTGCTGGACAAGGTGGAGATCAACACCAAGGTGCCTGGCATGCAGAAAGCGGAGTTGGAGAAATACTTGACCCAGCAACCCAATTTCCGAGTGTTTGGTATGGCCCGTCTCCGTTTGGCAACTTATTCTTTGTCGGGACGTGATACGTCGAAACGCCGAAACCGTTGGCTCCGCAGAATGGGTGAAGAACCTGTGATTTTTGACAGCCTTCATTGCTTGCG
This sequence comes from Candidatus Physcocola equi, assembly GCA_018064855.1. Taxonomy (GTDB): domain Bacteria; phylum Bacteroidota; class Bacteroidia; order Bacteroidales; family Paludibacteraceae; genus Physcocola; species Physcocola equi. The sequence continues at coordinate 40,641 of JAGHUM010000031.1, read as the reverse complement.
GTCGGAGAAAAAGCTTGAACAGTTTTTCCAGACAAAGGGATATTTGAATGCGCAGGTGGTAGCCTCGGCCCATTATAAAGGGAAAAAGGCGAGAGTGGTTTATGATGTGACAGAAAACGAACCATACCGTTTACGCCATGTCTCCTTCGATTTCCACAACGACACCACACTCGGAAACCTTATCCGACGAAATCGTTTTTCCTCCACTTTGCTCGATTCCGGTGCTTTGTTTGATATGCAGGTGCTGAATGAAGAACGCTCGCGAATAGCGAATATAGCGCGCAGAAACGGGTATTATTATTTTACGAAAGACGATGTGTCTTATCTGGCAGACAGTTCGCTTCGTTCCAATCAGGTCGATTTGACTTTGGTGCTGAAACCTTATTATGTGCGCACCGGCGATATCGTGCAGGAGACTCAGCATCCTCGTTTTACGATAAACAACATCAACGTGACCACGTTGCCGAAGTCTTCCTCAATTCTTGAGTCTTATGACCGATATGACTCTTTGGCTCTGGGAGACAATTCGATGCTCTTTTATGTGAAGAAACCATTGATACGAAAGAAAATCCTCAACAACAATCTTCGTGTCTTCCCCGGAATGTGGTATAATGATTTTTTTGTGAATGCCACATATAACAAATTGAACGGACTTGGTATTGTGCGTTCTACGGAAATAACATTTAAGGACCTTAAAACGGAATCCAATCAACTCGATTGTAACATATTGATTTTACCAAATAAGGCGCATACTTTCTCGCTTGACGTAGAAGGAACAAATTCGTCGGGCGACTTGGGCGCTGCTGTGTCTGGTACACTCCAACATCGTAACTTGTTTCGCGGTTCCGAATTGCTTTCGCTAAAGGCGAGAGGTGCATGGGAAATGGTGACTTATAAAGTGGAAGACATTAGCGACTTGAGCAAGTATGTGAGCGAATACGAGGTCGATTTATCTTTGAAATTTCCTCAATTCGTCTTTCCTTTCTTGTCTTCAGCATTTAAAAGACGAATCAACTCAAGTACTGAGTTCACATTTGCGATCAACGATCAACATCGTCCAGAATATGTTCGTGACATTATGACTGCGGGTATGAAATATGTTTGGAACATGCACCGCTTCTATAACTATACAATAGACGCTTACAACTTAAACTATGTGCATTTGCCATGGGTATCTCCCGAATTTAATGAACGTTATTCGGCGTCTAAGTATTCTGTGCTTCGTTATAGTTATTCCGATCACTTGATATTTGCGACAGGCGTCTCAATGTCTTATAATAATCAAAACAGTAAAACCACCCTCAACAAGCAAAGTTATCGTATATCTTTGGAGAGCGCGGGCAACCTTTTGTATGGCATAGATCACATGCTGAAGTCACATAAAAATGAGGATGGCTTTTATGAAGTAGCCCACACCCCTTATTCCCAGTATGTGAAAGGAGAGTTTGAATATGCCTACAACAAATATCTTGACGAACGGAACCGCATTGTCACTCACTTGAAGTTTGGTTTAGAGTTGCCATACGGAAATTCGGAGATGGTGCCATTTGAAAAGAGGTTTTTTTCCGGAGGCGCTAATGGTGTGAGAGGATGGCCTGTGAGGACTTTGGGACCAGGATCATATCACAGCCCGAATGGGGAAGATTTCGTCAGCCAAAGTGGTAATATTGACATGACTGCCAATGTGGAGTATCGTTCCAAGCTTTTTTGGCTGCTTGAAGGCGCAGCGTTTGTAGATGCGGGTAATGTTTGGAACATCAGAAGATATGATTTCCAACCGGAAGGCACATTCTATTTCGACACTTTTTATGAACAAATTGCTTTGGCTTACGGATTGGGCATCCGTTGTGATTTCACATATTTCTTGGTGCGACTTGATTTTGGTATGAAAGCATACGACCCAGCCAGAGAAAAAGATTTCCGTTGGCGTTACAAAGATATCACATGGGGAAACGATTTCGCATTCCATTTCGCCATAGGATATCCATTCTAAAATTATTCATGGGTTGAACGACATAAAAAATGCCATATTTCATTTGAAAGAGTTTGAAATATTTGGAATGAAAGAAAAATAGTGCTACTTTTGCACCACAAAACTTTGATGTTTTGAAAAATAAGGTTCGGTTGGGTAGCTCAGCTGGATAGAGCAACAGCCTTCTAAGCTGTGGGTCGAGGGTTCGAATCCCTCCTCAATCACCAATTTTTTAATTCCAAATGAGTAGCCACTTGTTTGGAATTTTTTTTATTTACGCGCAGAAAAGGCGCGATGTGCAACGATAATTTAATGACTCATGGTTAAAAACGAAACAGATAAAACAAGTGTTTTTGCGAAAATAAATGAATTTTCATCCATAGCGACATTGCGGTTGCTGATTTGTATGTTTGTGCTTTTTGCGTTGCTGTTCCTTGGCGCGTATAATGCAGAGTATCTCTACAAATTGCAAAATCAGTCTTTGTTCTTGAAAAACGAGTTGTTCGCCAATGAAATCATTTGCCAAACTGGAGGCTTGCTTATTTATGTGTCTCGTTATATACTTCAATACTGCTATTATCCTTTGCTTGGGGCGTTTTTGATAGTTTGTGGTTACTTGCTGCTGACAAAAATGCTGATTGTGTTGAGCAAGGCTACTACGCTTGCGTCAAAATCATTATGTGCTTTGCCAGTGTTGTTTGTCATGATTTCTCAGACATCCTTAGGTTATGCTTTGTATGATAATTGTGAAATCTCTTTCGTCATATCTTTTGAATTGGGACTTCTCATTTCTCTTGTCTTGACATGGATTTACAAACGCGTGATGCGTCTTAATACTAAGTTTGGATTGATTTTGGCTTTTGGAGCCTCAACTTTACTTCATTTGGCGATTGGCGTCTATGGACCATTTTCTCTGCTGGTTTTGGCGGTTGGCGCGGTGCGTAAAAACGTCAGAATTGCGTTCTTAGACTTTGCCTTGTTTGTGATGGCTTTGTTCCTCGGCGCTTCTTTGACGAGTGAAATCTATGGCGATTTCTTGTCAGCCTCATTATTCGCTCCGTTTATCAATTATTATTATTTGAGACCTTTTTTGTTTGGTCTTATTGCTGTTGTAACTGTATTATGTATGGCTGGTGGCTTACTCAATTCCCTGTTGGAGAAAAAACTTTCTACCAATGTGTCATTGCTGTTGTTTGCTGTCTTTTCATTTGCAGTGTGTTATTTTGCTTCATATCGTAATGCAAATTTCAGAACAGAACTGAAATTGCAGCATTTGACAGAGACGCAAGATTGGGATGGAGTGCTTGAGGAAGTGAAAAGCGTGGAACGTCCTACGCAAGGAATAGCCGCTTATAGGATTCTTGCGCTCGACCATAAAGACCTTTTGGCGAAAGAACTGTTTAATTTCCCTGTTCGTTTCGAAAAAATAGATTCCGAGTATAAAGACATTTGGATTGGAACGTATTATCCTGATTATTTTTTCTATATGTCGCAGGTCGATTTGTCGCTGATGTGGAGCATGGAATTATGGACGGCGACTGGTCGCAACTTCTCTTTGATGAAACGTTTTTTGCAAGCGGCCCTTATCAAGGGAGAGACGGCGACTGCCAAGAAGTATATTGATTTGCTTAAGCAGACAACATTTCATGCGTCTTGGGCGAAAGATCATGAACAGTATCTATCCAATCCGCATAAATATGTTGAAAATAATAAGACATTCTTAAAAGTGGCCAGGTGTCAGCCTCGTCAAAATATCAATGTAACCACATCAGGCTTGACCGAAATACTTCGGTCTTACAACAATCTCGACTCCGAAAATTTTCAAAGACGCCTTTTGTTGGGATTGTATGAAAATAATGTGGATAAGTTTCTTGAAGATTTGATGAAAGCGCGGGGATTGTATGCCCAATTGCCCGAATGTATGCAGGAAGTTATTATTTTGTATGCGATGAAGACAAACCGAGATCTTACAAAGGTTTTCCCTGTGTCGCGCGCGGTTTATGAAAGAGTCGTTTCATTTGAGGGCGCTGCTTCCAACTTTGTGGACAAACCAGAAGAAGGTGCAGTTGCCTTAAAAAAATATCAAGGATCAAGTCTGTATCATTTACTGTTTGGGAATCCAACAGTTGAAAGCCTTTAATAATTATCAATGATGCGTATGAATAAATTGCTAAAATATGTTGTGGCGTCAGTCATGTGTTCTATGGCGCTTTCGTCATGCACTCCTCATTTCCCGGAATCATCTTATGACACACAAACAAGACCGGATATATCTCCTGACTTTCAAAATGTGACTGTGCCTGTCAACATCTCTCCAACCAATTTTTATCTTAAGGGAGATTGGGAGGCGACAGCATTGAAAATTTCCGGAGAAAAGGGCGAGACTATTGAAGTGATTGGAGATTCTAAAAACAATTTCGTCATCGATGTACCATCATGGAAAAAACTTTTGGCCAATAATGTCGGAGGAACTCTGTCTTTTGATGTGTATGCCAAGAAAGAAGGCCGATGGCTGCATTTTGAGCCTTTTAATGAGACTGTCAGCCCTGATTCAATTGATCGTTATTTGACATATCGATTGATAGAACCGTCTTATATGGGTACAGGCTTGATTGGAATTTTTCAGAGTGATTTGGAAACAGGAGAAACACAGTCGATATTTGAGAACAAATTTTTCCATCGTGACCCTCACGTCAGAACGCAGAAATGCGTGAATTGCCATACTGCTCAAAGAAATCATCCTGAAAATAAGATGTTTTATTTCCGTGGCCCAAATGGAGGGTTGATTCTAACCTATAATGGACAAGTAAAAAAAATCAATACACGAACCAAGGAGATGTTTGCAGGTACTGTTTATCCTGCATGGCATCCGAATCTGCCATATATAGCATTCTCTTCCAATGTGATAAAACAATGTTTCTCGTCAAATGATAAAAATAAAGTCGAACCTTTTGACTTTTATTCGGATTTGGTTTTGTATGATATAGAAAAAAATACCATCTCCCCAATTCAGAATACCAGATTAAAGCAAGAAACAAATCCGAATTGGAGCCCCGATGGAAAATATCTTTATTATAATGTGTCGGATTCGGTGTTCACGGTATGCAATAATTATCGACATTTGCTCTACGATATTTATCGTATTCCTTTCAATGTGGATTCCCTATCTTGGGGTGAACCGGAATTGGTATATGCTGCTGCAAAGGATAAAAGAAGCGCCACATATCCGCGTGTGTCACCAGATGGAAAATTCTTGGCTTTCACAGGGGCTTTGTACGGTACATCAACCCAGACTAATAGAACAGCCGATTTGTTTATTATGAACCTGGAAACAAAAGAGGTGCGTAATATGAGCGAAGTGAACAGCCCTACAGAATCTGACAGCTATCATGACTGGTCTTCAGAAAGCCGTTGGCTGGTGGTAAGCTCGCGCCGTGGTGATGGAAATTACTCGCGTCCCTATTTTGCTCATATTGATGAAGAAGGCAAATCTGGCAAACCATTGCCTATGCCACATTCATATCCCCGTTATGATGACGATTTGTTGAAAAACTACAATGTTGTCGAGTTTTCGTCTGCTCCTGTTGTGAAGACTTATGCTGATTTCCTTTCGGTGATCCAGAAAGATGAGATAAAAGCTAATTCGGGATTCCCTGAAAATACCTCAGTTGAACCGGATGGTATAACGGGTGCGACATCTCCGCGAACTAGATGACACCTCAATAGAATATGCCGATAAGAAACGCCGACATGAATCCCATGCCGGCGTTTCTTGTTTATAAAGATATTCTTTTAAGGAAAACTTAACCTCAATTCTCTTTTTGTTGTTCAGCTTGACTCGTTTTTGTGTTTTTGTTCAATTCTGGATAACGTATGCGGGAGTGGTACATATTGATGATTTTTTCCACCAATGTGCTTTTCACTGTTTCAATCTGCTTTAACGTGATTGGCGCGTTGGCAAATGCACCCGAACTGAGCTGACTGTTGACGATGTTGTTGACCAACTTTGAAATGCTTTCTTGTGTGTAGTCTTTCATACTTCGTGAAGCGGCTTCAACAGCGTCGCACATCATTACAATAGCAGTCTCTTTAGAGTTTGGTAACTCGTATGGGTAGGCGAAGTCTGCTTTATCTACTACTTCGTCGGGATGACTGTTGCTATATGTTGTATAGAAATAGCCTACAACGTTGTGTCCGTGGTGTGTGCTGATGAAGTCTTGAATCCTTTTAGGTAGGTTGTATCTTGCTGCGGTTTTCAGTCCGTGTTCAACGTGCCGTATGATACGTCGCGCGCTTTCCTTCTCATCTCCCGGACGGTGCGGGTTGTAGCCGTTTTGATTCTCTGTGAAATAGATAGGATTGTGCATTTTACCTATATCATGATACAGAGCACCAGCTCTTGCAAGCAGTGCGTTGCCTCCGATACTGTCTGCGGCGTAGCTTGCCAGGTTGCTTACTTGCATGGAATGCTGGAAACTTCCTGGCGCTTTTTCAGAAAACTCACGCAAAAGTGGATTGTTTGAGTTCGTCAGTTCCACGAGTGTGATGTCTGAAACGAAGTCAAACATCTTTTCAAAGATGAAAATCAGTGGGTATGTGAAGAGTAAGAGGGTGGCGTTGATGATGAAAGAAACCAATGCTACTGTGTCTTTATCATCCCAGCCTGATGAATAAACCATGACCAAACCAAGGTAGGTCAGAATATATAACCCTCCCATCACTGCTGCAGTGATAAAGAGCTGTGATCGCTGATAGAAATGCTTAAGAGTGCTGATGCATATCATACCGCTTACGACCTGAAGCAGCAGAAACTGAAACTCCTCCGGTGCGATAAGAGAACAAATGAGAACAGTTGTCAAATGGGTGAAAAGCGCTGTCCGAGTATCGAAGAATGCACTTATAGTGATTGGAACCAACGCATATGGAATGATATAAACCGAAACTATTTTGAGGTCATATCCTATTTTCACAACACCTGCTGTCAGACAACACATCCCGACAATGAGTCCCAACATGAAAATTACATTTTGCTTGTTGTAAAATTTTTCGCGGAAAAGCATTAAGTACAAGAAGAATGCAGTAAGAAAACACAAAGTGCAAACAAACTGTCCAATATTGACCGATTTAGTATTTGCAATGCTGTTGTCTTGCTCATAAATCTTTTGAAGAGATTTGAGTTGCGCGTATTGCTCGTCTCCAATCAAATCGCCTGCAACGATGATCTTTTGTCCTTTTTGCACCATTTTACCTGTTGCGGATACGCTTTTTCTGCAATTTTCGCGCTGCTTCTCAGAAATCTTTTTGTCGAAAATCAAATTGCATTTAAGAAGTTCATTAATGTTCAGCCGTTGAATGAGGACACTGTCCAGACTTTTAGGAGCCTTCCGTATGATGGACTGATAAGCAGATTTGATGGTATAAACATTCTTGAAATCAACCACTTCATAAATACTTTCTTCTTCGGCTTCAGAATTGTATTGTGTGGAAACACGAATTTGCTGCATGCCGATTTTCTCCACTTCGTTGTGGTCATCTGAAGTCATGACACCTTTTTTATATATGTCTTTAAGGCTTTTTTTGAGGTAACGCACATATTCATCCCCCATATTATTGGCGATGTTGGGCGCTTTCCTTTCAAAATCATTCAGCACTTTTTCTGTAACCTCATTGTCTATATGGTAACAAGGTTTATAGTAGTTCCTAAGTTGGCCGATATAGTCTCGCTCAATTTCAGAGTCCGACTTTAATATGGAGTAACTGAATGGAGCATAGAGAGTTCCATACATCCAAGGCTTCCCGAGCTCGTATGCGTATTTAAATTTCATGCCAGAAGGAAAGACCAGCACAATAATGAGCGCTGCGATAAAAAATGGACTGAATCTTTTTAGATAGTGCCAGATATTTTGAGCCCTCTGCTTGAATACATCTTCGTTAGATTCTACCACTTCATTATAGGGAGGCTGTAGCTGCATGTTTTCTTCCGCCTCAATATTATTTTTATCAGAAAATTCTTTTTCCATGTTGTAAAATGAAATTATAACGTTGCAAATATACGTTTTTTTACTTGAATAAGCATAAAAATGAAAGGAAAGGGAGGAAAACGAAAAAAATGCTAAAAAGGTAATTTTGTGAAAATTAAGTGTAATTTTTTTAAGAACTTGTTGGTAATGTTGGAATTTGTTTGTAACTTTGCATACTATTAGTAAAAGTATATCAGTAAAATTAAAAGTTAAAAGTTTTTAAAAATGCCTACGATTCAACAGTTAGTTAGAAAAGGAAGGACTTCATTGGAAGACAAGAGTAAGTCTCCAGCGCTGAACTTGTGCCCACAGAGACGTGGCGTATGTGTAAGAGTTTACACAGCAACCCCTAAGAAGCCAAACTCGGCTATGCGTAAGGTTGCCCGTGTTCACCTCACCAACCAGAAGGAAGTTAACGCCTACATCCCAGGAGAAGGCCACAACTTGCAGGAACACTCAATCGTACTCGTACGTGGTGGTCGTGTGAAAGACCTTCCAGGTGTACGCTACCACATCGTTCGTGGTACTTTGGATACTGCAGCCGTTGCAGGCCGTACTCAGCGTCGCTCTAAATACGGAGCTAAGCGTCCTAAGGCAGGAGCTAAGAAGTAATCGGTTCCACCTTGATCCTTTCTATTTCAAGTAATTATTAACATTGTTTGAGTTTACTGGTAGCATATCAGGTTGAGTAAACGGCCGGCACGACCGGCTGATTGAAGAGCGATAGCGCAGCCAAACAAGAACAGAATTATTAAACAAAATGAGAAAAGCAACCCCTAAGAAACGGGTAATTTTACCAGATCCCGTCTTCAACGAAGTAATGGTTACAAGATTCGTTAACCACTTGATGTATGACGGCAAAAAGAGCATCGCCTATACAATTTTCTATTCAGCATTGGAAAACTTGAAGGCTAAATTCCCTAACAGCGAAGAAGCTCCGCTTGACATCTGGAAAAAGGCGTTGGAAAACATCACTCCATTGGTAGAAGTTAAGTCTCGCCGTATCGGTGGTGCTACTTTCCAGGTTCCTACAGAAATCAGACCAGACCGTAAGGAGTCAATCTCTATGAAGAACATGATTACTTACGCTCGCAAGAGAAGTGGTCACTCAATGGCAGATAAGTTGGCAGCTGAAATCTCAGACGCTTATAACTTGCAGGGTGGCGCATTCAAGCGTAAAGAAGATATGCACAAGATGGCTGAAGCTAACCGTGCATTCGCTCACTTCCGTTTCTGATTTTTTTAAATTTTTAGTTTATCAAACTTTATTATGGCAAAGCACGATTTACATTTAACTCGAAATATCGGTATCATGGCCCACATCGATGCTGGTAAGACTACTACTTCTGAACGTATTTTGTTCTACACTGGTCTTACTCACAAAATCGGTGAAGTGCACGATGGTGGCGCAACAATGGACTGGATGGCTCAGGAACAGGAACGTGGTATAACCATCACTTCTGCTGCTACTACTTGTTTCTGGAATTATGATGGCAAGAAGTACAAGTTCAACTTGATTGATACTCCAGGACACGTTGACTTCACCGCTGAGGTGGAACGCTCTCTCCGTGTGCTCGACGGCGCAGTTGCTACATTCTGCGCGGTTGGTGGTGTACAGCCACAGTCTGAAACTGTATGGAACCAGGCTGAAAAGTACGGTGTGCCTCGTATCTGCTACGTTAACAAGATGGACCGTTCGGGCGCTAACTTCTATGAAGTTGTGAAGCAGATCAAGGACATCCTCGGTGCAAGATCTTGCGCTATTCAAATCCCTGTAGGCTCTGAAGAAAACTTCAAGGGCGTAGTTGACCTCATCAAAATGAAGGAGATCCTTTGGCACGATGAAACTCAGGGTGCTGAGTACGAAGTTGGTGAAATCCGCCCAGAACTTCGCGCTGAAGCAGAAGAGTGGAGAGAAAAGATGCTCGAAACTGTTTCTGAGTTCGATGATGCTCTCATGGAAAAATACCTCTCGGGTGATGTTGAATCAATCTCAGAAGAAGAAATCCGTGCAGCTATCCGTAAGGGTACTCTTGCTAACGAATTGTTCCCTGTTATCTGTGGTTCTTCATTCAAGAACAAAGGCGTGCAGACTATGCTTGACGCTGTTTGCGCTTACCTCCCAAGCCCTAAGGACCGTAACGACATCATCGGTCACTCTGTTGACTCGGAAGATGAAAAGATCGTTCGTCACGCTGACGAAAACGAACCTCTTTGCGCCCTCGCGTTTAAGATCGCTACCGACCCATTCGTTGGCCGTTTGAGCTACTTCAGAGTTTACTCTGGTAAGGTTGATGCCGGTTCTTATGTGTTCATTCCACGCTCAGGTAAGAAGGAACGTGTGTCACGTTTGTTCCAGATGCACTCAAACAAGCAGAACGCTATCGAAGTCGTTGAGGCTGGTGATATCGCTGCTGGTGTAGGTTTCAAGGATATCCGTACTGGTGATACTCTCTGCGACGAAAACAACCAGATCGTGCTTGAATCAATCAAGTTCCCAGATCCAGTGATCGGTATCGCAGTTGAACCTAAGTCTCAGGCTGACGTAGATAAGCTCGGCAATGGTCTTGCTAAGCTCGCTGAAGAAGACCCTACATTCGTTGTCCGCACAGACGAACAGAGCGGTCAGACAGTCATCTCTGGTATGGGTGAGCTTCACCTCGATATCATTATCGACCGTTTGAAACGCGAATTCAAGGTTGAATGTAACCAGGGTAAGCCTCAGGTTAACTACAAGGAATCAATCACTACTACCGTTTCACACCGTGAATCTTATAAGAAGCAGTCGGGTGGTCGTGGTAAGTATGCAGATATGCTCCTCGAAGTTGGTCCAGTTGACGATGATTTCGTTGGCTCACTCCAGTTCGTTGACCAGGTTAAGGGTGGTAACATCCCTAAGGAATTCATCCCTGCTATCCAGAAAGGTTTCGTTAACGCAATGAAGAACGGCGTTCTCGCTGGCTTCCCAGTAGATCAGTTGAAGGTTGTTGTTGTCGATGGTTCCTATCACCCAGTTGACTCGGACCAGCTTTCATTCGAAATCTGCGCTAACCTCGCGTTTAAGGCTGCCTGCGCTAAGGCTAAGCCTATCTTGCTCGAACCAATCATGAAACTCGAAGTCGTTACTCCAGAAGAAAACATGGGTGACGTTATCGGTGACTTGAACAAGCGTCGTGGTCAGGTTGAAGGCATGGAAACTTCACGTACTGGCGCTCGTGTCGTTAAGGCTAAAGTTCCGCTCGCAGAGACCTTCGGTTATGTAACCACATTGCGTACAATCTCTTCTGGTCGTGCTACTTCTTCAATGGAGTTCTCACACTATGAAGCTGTTTCTAACACTATCGCTAAGGCTGTAGTAGAAGAAGCAAAAGGCCGTGTTGACCTTCTTAAGTAATTAAAGAAATACCAAACAAGTTTTTTATTAATAGATTCAAATGAGTCAAAAAATTAGAATCAAATTGAAGTCATACGACCACACTTTGGTTGACAAGTCAGCCGAAAAGATCGTATCGACTGTAAAGACTACTGGTGCGATGGTAAGCGGTCCAATTCCGCTTCCAACTCACACAAGCATCTTTACTGTTAACCGCTCTACATTCGTAAACAAGAAGTCACGTGAGCAGTTCCAGCTTTCTTCTTACAAGAGACTGATCGACATTTACAGCTCGACAGCGAAGACAGTTGACGCGCTTATGAAGCTTGAATTGCCAAGCGGTGTAGAAGTTGAAATCAAAGTGTAATTTTTAATTTTTTAGTGAAATGCCAGGATTATTAGGTAAAAAAATCGGAATGACATCCGTTTTCAGTGCTGAGGGCAAAAATGTGCCATGCACTGTTGTCGAAGTAGGTCCTTGTGTTGTGACGCAGGTTAGAACCGTTGAAAAAGACGGTTACGAAGCAGTCCAGATCGGTTTCCAGGAGAAGAAAGAAAAGAACACTCCTAAGGCTGAATTGGGTCACTTCAAGAAAGCGAACACAACTCCAAAGAGACACTTGGCCGAGTTCAAATTTGACGAAGTTTACAATCTAGGTGATGTAATCACTGTTGATCTTTTCGCTGATGTAAAATTCGTTGACGTATGCGGAACCTCAAAAGGTAAGGGATTCCAGGGTGTAGTAAAACGCCACGGCTTCGGTGGTGTGCAGCAGTCAACTCACGGTCAGGACGACCGTCAGCGTGCTCCAGGTTCAATCGGTGCATGTTCATATCCTGCACGTGTGTTCAAGGGTCTTCGCATGGCCGGCCGCATGGGTGGTGATACTGTCACAGTAAAGAATCTCGAAGTATTAAAAGTGATTCCTGAAAACAACATCCTCGTATTGAAGGGTTCTCTTCCAGGCACTAAAGGTTCAATCGTAATCATCAATAAGTAATGGAACTCAGCGTATTAAATATCAAAGGTGAAGATACTGGCAAGAAAGTCACTTTGAGCGACTCAATCTTCGGTATCGTACCTAACGACCACGTAATTTACTTGGGAGTTAAACAGTACTTGGCAAATCTTCGCCAGGGAACTCACAAAGCAAAAGAAAGAAGTGAAAACGCCGGTTCAACTCGTAAGCTCGGTAAGCAGAAGGGTGGAGGCGGTGCTCGTAGAGGTGACATCAAGTCTCCAGTCCTCGTTGGTGGTGGTCGCATCTTCGGTCCACAGCCACGCGACTACTCTTTCAAGTTGAACAAGAAAACTAAGGTATTGGCACGTAAGGGTGCTCTTTCATACAAGGCGCAGGAAAATGCGATTATTGTTGTTGAAGACTTCACTTTCGAGGCTCCAAAGACCAAAGAATACTTGAAATTCACTTCAAATTTGAAAGTTTCTGATAAGAAAACCGTTTTAGTTTTGTCAGAATCAAATAATAACGTATATTTGTCGGCCCGTAACGTGCCAAACTCAAGCGTTATCAACGCAACTGAGCTCAACACATACAAAATTATGGACGCAAAGACTGTGATTTTCACAGAAAGTGCATTGGCAAATATTCAAAACACATTAAATGCATAATAAAATGGGAATCATAATCAGACCAATCGTAACTGAAAAGCTAGACAAGCTCAACCAGAGTGGTGTTTATGGCTTCCGTGTCGTTAAGTCTGCCTCTAAGGAAGACATCAAGAAGGCTGTGGAAGAAGCTTACAATGTAAAGGTTTCTTCTGTAAACACCTCTATTGTTAACGGCAAGGCTAAAATGCGTTCTACTAAGCGTAGCTTGATCAAGGGTTTCTCTGCTTCATACAAGAAAGCTTACGTTACTCTTGAGAATGGCCAAGAAATCGACTTTTATAGCAATATTTAAATAAAATGGCTGTACGTAAATTCAAGCCCTCAACACCGGGGCAAAGACACAAAGTTATTGGCATGTTTGAGACAATTACCACAAACAAGCCAGAAAAGTCTCTTGTAAAAGGTATGCACGGCACTGGTGGTCGTAACAATACCGGTAAAATGACAATGCGCTACATTGGAGGCGGTCACAAGAGAAAGTTTAGAGTAATTGACTTTAAGAGAGAAAAAGATGGTGTGCCAGCTGTTGTAAAGACTATCGAATACGATCCAAACAGATCTGCTCGTATCGCTCTGCTCTTCTACAAGGATGGTGAAAAGCGCTACATTCTTGCGCCTAACGGTTTACAGGTAGGTCAGGAACTTGTATCGGGTGAAAACGTTGCCCCTGAAGTTGGTAACGCTCTTCCTTTGCAGAACATTCCTCTTGGTACAATGATTCACAACATCGAACTTCGTCCAGGACAGGGTGCTGCTTTGGTTCGCTCTGCAGGTACCGGTGCACAGTTGACTTCGAGAGAAGGCAAGTATGCTCTTATTAAATTACCTTCAGGTGAAATGAGAATGATTCTTTGTTCTTGCAAGGCTACTGTAGGTATCGTAGGTAACGGTGACCACATGCTCGAAAGATCTGGTAAAGCAGGTCGTTCACGTTGGTTGGGCCGTCGTCCTCGTAACCGCGGTGTCGTAATGAACCCAGTTGATCACCCAATGGGTGGTGGTGAAGGTCGCCAGTCTGGTGGACACCCACGTTCACGCAAGGGTATCTTGGCTAAGGGTTACAAGACTCGCACTCCTAAGAAGGCCAGCAACAAGTTCATCGTTGAAAGAAGAAAGAAGTAATCATCATCTAACTAAGGTATTTTATGAGTAGATCACTTAAAAAAGGTCCGTACATCGAGGTTAAGCTCGAGAAGAAGGTTTTGGCGATGAACGAGAGCGGTAAGAAGTCTGTAATCAAGACTTGGTCTCGTGCCTCAATGATCTCGCCTGACTTCGTGGGCCACACAATCGCAGTCCACAACGGTAATAAGTTTATTCCCGTTTTTGTTACTGAAAACATGGTAGGTCACAAGCTTGGTGAGTTCTCTATGACTCGCAACTTCCGCGGCCACGGTAACAATAGAAAGTAATCCGTTATAAAAAGAATAAAGAAATTTAAATATGGCTAACAGAAAACAAAAAGCAGCTGATGCGCGCAAGGAGGCCAACAAGAGCGTTTACTTCGCTAAGTTGAACGACGTTCCTACCTCGCCTCGCAAAATGCGTCTCGTTGCTGATATGATTCGCGGCATGGAAGCTACTAAGGCACTCGCAGTGCTTAAGTATTCCGCTAAGGAAGCTTCAAACCGTCTTGAAAAGCTTTTGCTCTCTGCTATCAATAACTGGGAACAGAAGACTGAACAGAAGATGGAAACTGGCGACCTTTATGTTTCTAACATTTACGTTGACGGTGCTGGCATGCTCAAACGCCTTCGCACTGCTCCTCAGGGCCGTGGATATAGAATCCGTAAACGCTCTAACCACGTAACTTTGTTCGTGGAAACAATGGACAAAAAAATAGCTAAAGAAACTAAAAACACAGCAGAAGATGGGACAGAAGATTAATCCGATTGCTAACCGTTTGGGTATCATCAAAGGTTGGGACTCTAACTGGTTCGGCGGTAAGAACTTCGGTGATACTATTCTTGAAGACTCAAAGATCAGAAAGTATCTCGAAACTCGTCTCGCTAAGGCTAGTGTTTCAAAGATCGTTATCGAACGCACTCTTAAGCTTGTTACTATCACTATCTGCACCGCTCGCCCAGGTATCATCATCGGCAAGGGTGGTCAGGAAGTTGACAAGCTCAAGGAAGAAATGAAAGACATCACCGACAAAGATGTTCAGATCAACATCTTCGAAGTGAAGAAACCTGAACTCGACGCTGTGATCGTTGGTAACAACATCGCTCGTCAGATCGAAGGTAAGATTGCTTACAAGCGTGCTGCCCGCATGGCCATCGCTTCTGCAATGCGTCTTGGTGCTGAAGGTATCAAAGTGCAGGTTTCTGGCCGTTTGAACGGTGCTGAAATCGCTCGTAGCGAAATGTTTAAAGAGGGTAGAACTCCACTTCACACTCTTCGTGCAGACATCGACTACTGTGCAACCGAAGCTCTCACTAAGGTAGGTTTGATCGGTATCAAGGTATGGATCTGCCGTGGTGAAGTTTATGGTAAGAAGGACCTTGCTCCTAACTTTACTGCTGCTAAAGACAACGGCCGCTCATTCAATAATGACCGTGGTGGTAACAAAGGCTTTAGCAGAAAAAAGAAAAAACAGTCCGTTTAATTTTTCAATTGTTAGAAAATGTTACAACCTAAGAAAACCAAGTTCAGAAGATGGCAGAAGGGCAGACTGAAAGGTAACGCTCAGCGTGGTAATCAGCTTGCATTCGGCTCATTCGGTATTAAGGTCTTGGACGAAAGAAGATGGATCACTGGCCGTCAGATTGAAGCTGCCCGTGTTGCCGTTACTCGTTATATGAACCGTGAAGGTCAGATTTGGATTAGAATCTTCCCTGACAAACCAATCACTAAGAAACCGTTGGATGTACGTATGGGTAAAGGTAAAGGTAACCCAGAAGGTTTCGTTGCCACTGTAACCCCAGGACGTATCATCATCGAAGTTGAAGGTGTTCCTTACGAAGTTGCTAAAGAAGCTCTCCGCCTCGCAGCTCAGAAACTTCCAGTAGCTACTAAGTTCGTTGTTCGCCGTGATTATGATTTTAAAAACGCGTAACGTATGAAAGCAGCAGAATTAAAAGAATTGTCAGATAAGGATCTCCAAGCAAAATTGGAAGCCGCAGTCAAGGACCTCAATGTTAAGAAGCTGCAGCACGCTGTCGCTCCTCTTGCTAACCCTTCAAGCTTGAAGGAAGCTCGTAAGGACATTGCCCGTATGATGGGTGAGCTTCGTGCTAGAGAATTGAATAACAAATAAAATTGAGCTTGATTTTATGAGAAACTTAAGAAAAGTACGTCAGGGAGTTGTTTCAAGCAACAAGATGGACAAGACCATCACTGTTTCGACCATCTATAAGGAGAAACACCCTATTTACGGAAAATTCGTCAGCAAGACAAAAAAATATCACGCTCACGACGAGAAGAACGAGTGTAATGTAGGCGATGTTGTTCGCATCATGGAAACTCGTCCATTGAGCAAGTCAAAAAGATGGAGATTGATCCAAATCGTAGAAAGAGCTAAGTAAATAATATGATACAGCAAGAATCTAGATTGAACATTGCCGACAACAGCGGCGGCAAGTCAGCATTGTGCATCCGCGTACTCGGCGGTACTGGCAAGCGCTATGCTTCTGTAGGTGACATCATTGTAGTAACAGTGAAAGACGTCCTCTCTTCAAGCGAAATGAAGAAGGGTACCGTATCAAAGGCTGTGGTTGTTAGAACCAAAAAAGAAATCCGTCGTGCAGACGGTTCTTACATCCGTTTTGATGACAATGCATGCGTATTATTAAACGGTGCAGGTGAAATGAGAGCCAGCCGTATTTTCGGTCCGGTTGCTCGTGAACTTCGTGCTACAAACATGAAGATCATTTCATTGGCTCCTGAAGTTCTTTAATTTTTCAATTACTAGGAAATATGACTAAATTGCACATAAAAAAAGGCGATATGGTTTATATCAACACCGGTAAGGACAAGCGCAAGGTTGGCGAAGTCATCAAAGTGTTGGTTAAAGAACAGCGCGCTATTGTTAAGGGCATGAACATGGTTAAGAAAAGTGCTAAGCCAAGTGCCCAGAACCCACAGGGTGGTATCATCGAAATTGAAGCTCCTATCCACATCTCGAACTTGAACCCAGTTGACGCTAACGGCAAGCCAACTCGTGTAGGCCGTAAGGTGGTTGATGGCAAGAACGTTCGTTATGCTAAGAGCACAGGTGAAGTTATTAAAGACGCGGAGGTTAAGAAATGAATACAGCAAGTTTGAAGAAAGAATACGCAGAGCGTATCGTTCCAGCTCTTACTAAGCAGTTTGGCTACACTTCAGTAATGCAGGTGCCAGTGCTTGAGAAGATTGTTATCAATGAAGGTCTTGGTAAGGCTGTGGATGACAAGAAGATCATTGAGGAAGCTCTTGCTGAGCTCACTTTGATCACTGGTCAGAAGGCTGTGCCTACCGTGTCTAAGAAAGATATTTCAAACTTCAAGTTGCGTAAGAAAGTGCCTATCGGCGCTCGTGTAACTCTTCGCCGCGAGAAGATGTACGAATTCTTGGAGCGTTTGGTTCGTGTGGCTCTCCCACGTATCCGCGACTTCAAAGGTATCCAGTCTAAGTTCGATGGAATGGGTAATTACACCCTCGGTATCGAAGAACAGATCATTTTCCCTGAAATTAATATCGATTCTATATCGCATATGTTGGGAATGAATATTACCTTTGTAACCTCAGCGAAAACTGATGAAGAAGGATTCGCTCTTTTGAAAGAATTCGGTTTACCTTTTAAAAAATAAAATAGATGGCAAAAGAATCAATGAAAGCGCGTGAAGTGAAGCGCGCAAAGCTCATCGCCAAATACGCTGAAAAGAGGGCTGAACTGAAGAAGGCTGGTGACTACCAGGCTCTTCAGGCTCTGCCTAAGAATGCGTGTCCAGTTCGTGCACACAACCGTTGCAAGCTTACCGGTCGTCCACGTGGCTACATGCGTGTGTTTGGCATCTCGCGTATCCAATTCCGTGAGATGGCTTCAGCTGGTCTTATCCCTGGTGTTAAGAAAGCAAGCTGGTAATTTAAGAGTTTTTTAAATATTGTCAGGGTCTCCTGATCAATTTAATTTTCATTTATATGACAGATCCAATAGCTGATTTTCTGACTAGATTGCGGAATGCTATCCGCGCTAAGCACAGAGTTCTTGAAGTTCCTGCATCGAACTTGAAGAAAGAAATTACCAAGATTTTGCTCGATAAGGGCTATATCTTGAATTACAAGTTTGTTGAGGACGGACCTCAGGGAACAATTAAAATCGCGTTGAAGTATGACGCAGCAAACAAGGTTAATGCCATCCGCAACCTTGAACGCGTTTCTACTCCAGGTTTACGTAAGTACACTGGCTACAAAGATATGCCTCGCGTGTTGAATGGTCTCGGTATCGCTATCGTTTCAACTTCTAAGGGTGTTATTACTGACAAGGACGCTCGTGAGCTGAAGGTTGGTGGCGAAGTATTGTGTTATGTTTATTAATTTAGGAGGAATTGTAATATGTCAAGAATAGGTAAATTACCAATCTCTATCCCAAGTGGAGTTACAGTTTCTGTTAAAGATAACACTATTACTGTAAAGGGCCCTAAAGGTGAACTTTCACAAAAGGTTGACCCACGCATCGCAATTAAAGTGGAAGATGGTTCTATCGAATTCACCCGTGAAAACGATGAGAAAACCAACAAGGCACTCCACGGCTTGTATCGTTCACTTGTGAACAACATGGTCGTTGGTGTTTCTGCAGGTTACAAGAAAGAACTTGAACTTGTCGGCGTAGGTTACCGTGTTTCTAACAACGGCAACGTAATTGAGTTCTCACTTGGTTACTCTCACGCTATCTACTTCCAGCTCCCAGCTGAAGTAAAGGTTGAAACTAAGAGCGAAAGAAACCAGAACCCACTTCTTACTCTTGAATGTGCTGACAAACAGCTCATCGGTCAGATCTGCGCAAAGATTCGTTCTTTCCGTATGCCTGAACCTTACAAGGGTAAGGGTATCAAATTCGTCGGTGAACAGATCCGCAGAAAAGCTGGTAAGTCTGCTGGCGCTAAGTAATACACGTAAACTAGTTTTTATTATGTTCGACAAAATTCAAAGAAGAAACAAGATAAAACTGAGCATCCGTAAGAAGATTTCGGGTACTGCAAGCAGACCTCGCTTGTCGGTTTTCCGTAGCAACAAGCAGATTTACGCTCAGATCGTTGATGACACTTACGCTCATGAGTTTGAGGTAAAGCACAACGATAAAGTTGAGAAGACTATCACTGTTTTCAGCAGCAAGACTTTGGCTTCTGCATCTTCTCTTTCACTTGGTGAGACTGGTAAGATCACTAAGAAGGAGCAGGCCGCTAAGGTTGGCGAACTTATCGCCAAGAACGCTCTTGCAGCCGGAATCACTGAGGTTGTTTTTGATCGTAATGGTTATTTGTATCACGGCAGAGTCCAGGAGCTTGCTGATGCAGCTCGTAAGGCTGGTCTTAAATTTTAAAAGGTTATGGCTGAAAAGAATAATACTAAGCAAACAAACGTCCCTGCTGAATCAACTATGATTGAGCACATGGTTGCACTCAATCGTGTGACTAAGGTGACTAAGGGTGGTCGTGCGATCACATTCGCTGCCATCATGGTCGCTGGCGACGGCAAAGGTAGAGTAGGTTTTGGCCTTGGTAAGGCTAACGATGCGACTGCTGCAATCGAAAAGGGTATCGACGCTGCAAAGAAGAATCTCATCAAGATTCCTCTCTTGAAGGGTACTATTCCTCACGAACAGGTTGCAAAGTTCAGTGGTTCTGAAGTGATTTTGATCCCTGCATCTGAAGGTACTGGTCTTAAAGCCGGTGGTGCTATGCGTGCCGTGCTTGAAAGCGCTGGTGTGAAGGATGTCCTTGCAAAGTCTAAGGGCTCATCTAACCCTCATAACCTTGTTAAAGCTACTATGATCGCTCTCTCTCAGTTGCGCGATGCTTATACAGTAGCTCAGAACCGTGGTGTTTCATTGGATAAAGTGTTTAAAGGATAAGCATTATGGCAAAATTATTGATTAGACAGGTACGTAGCGCAATTGATTGCACTGCTCGTCAGAAAGCTACACTTGAAGCACTTGGTTTCAAGAAAATGACTAGCACTTGTGGTAAGCCAGTTGAACAGGAAGACAATGCCTGTGTTCGTGGCATGATCCGAGTTGTTTCTCACTTGGTTCAGGTAGAAGAGGTTAAATAATCGTTAAAGAAAAGATCATCATGAATTTAAGTAATTTAACACCTGCTAAAGGTTCAAGCCATAGAAAAAGAAGACTCGGCCGCGGCCAGGGTTCTGGTTACGGAGGTACTTCTACACGTGGTCATAAGGGTGCTGCTTCACGTTCGGGTTATTCTCATAAGATTGGCTTCGAAGGTGGTCAGATGCCTTTGGTTCGCCGCTTGCCTAAGTTCGGTTTCAAGAATGTTAACCGTGTTGAATACAGAGCAGTCAACTTGGAGGATCTTCAGGCATTGGCTACTGCAAACAACATCACTGTTATCAACAAAGAAGTTCTTAAGGAAGCTGGCTTGATCGGCAAAAACGACTTGGTTAAGATCTTGGGTAATGGTCAGGTTACTTCAGCTTTGACTGTAAGTGCTGATGCATTCTCAAAATCTGCTCAGTCTGCTATTGAAGCAGCCGGCGGTAAAGTTGAAGCTTTGAATTAATTATAATGAAAAAGTTAAAAGAAACTTTAGTAAACATTTGGAGAATTGAGGATTTGAGATATCGAATCCTCATTACTCTCCTTTTTGTTTTTATCTATCGTCTAGGTGACTATATTGTTTTGCCTGGCGTGGACCCTGTAAAGTTGGGAGCATTGAAGACTCAAGGTGAGTCAGGTATCATGGCTTTGTTGAACATGTTCTCTGGTGGCGCTTTCTCTCAGGCTTCGATTTTTGCATTGGGTGTGATGCCTTACATCTCTGCATCCATCGTTATTCAGTTGCTTACTGTTGCTGTTCCTTCTTTCAAAAAGAAACAACGTGATGGTGAGAGCGGACGTCGTCAGTTAACACAGTACACTCGCTACTTAACTGTTTTCATACTTCTTTTACAGGCTCCTTCTTACCTTGTAAACCTTTATATGCAGGCTCCTGAAGCTGTACCGCATGATTTCTGGTTTAAGTTCTCTTCAACCATTATTCTTTGCGGCTCCAGCATGTTTATCATGTGGCTTGGTGAGCGTATTACAGACAAGGGTATCGGTAATGGTATTTCTTTCATTATCATGATCGGTATTGTTGCACGTCTCATCCCTGCTATGTTCCAGGAGTATGCTTTGTGTTTGAATGGCGCGGGCGGTTTGATCAAGTTTATCATTGAGATTCTTGTGTTGCTCGTTGTCATTGGATTGGCTGCTTTGCTTGTTCAAGGTGTTAGAAGAGTTCCTCTCGAATATGCGAAGCAGATGACAGGTAAAGCCAGATTGAATGGCGCGCGTCAGTATCTTCCTTTGAAGGTCTATGCTGCTAACGTTATGCCAATCATTTTTGCGCAGGCAATCATGTTCATTCCTTTTGCTGTTGTTCCTTTGCTCGGAAACGATGCTGCGACTAAGTTCACAGAATATTTCGATTACAGAGGCTGGGGTTACAATATTGTGTTCGCATTGTTGATTATCGCTTTCACGTATTTCTACACAGCGATCACCATACAGCCTACTCAAATGGCGGAAGACATGAAACGCTCAGGATCTTTCATCCCTGGAGTTCTGCCAGGTACGGAAACTGCAGAATATATCGACACAATCATGTCGCGTATCACCTTGCCTGGTGCATTATTCCTTGCTTTCTTGGCAATATTACCTTCAATCCTTGGTTCTTTTTTATGCGCTAACACTCAATTCGCACAGTTTTTTGGCGGTACATCACTTCTTATCATGGTCGGTGTAGTGCTCGATACTATGGCGCAGATTGAGAGTCATCTTGTTATGCATAATTACGATGGCTTGATGACTGGCGGTCGTATTCAAGGACGTTCATTAGAAGAAGTTGCTGAATAATTTTTTCTGAATGATATATCTTAAGACGGAAGAGGAGATTGGTCAGATAAGACTGAGTAATCAACTTGTCGCAAAAACGCTCGCTGAAGTTGGAAAATATATCAAACCAGGTGTAACTACTCTTCAGCTCGATCATATTGCCGAGGAATTTATCAGAGATAACGGTGGTGAACCAAGTTTCCTTGGATACAATGGTTTCCCTAATACGCTCTGTACATCTGTTAATGATGTTGTGATTCACGGCATTCCAAATAATGTCGAACTGAAAGACGGAGATATCATTTCTGTTGATTGCGGTGCTTGCGTCAACGGATTCCACGGAGATTCTTGTTTCACTTTTTCAGTGGGACCTATAAAAGATAATAAGGTAGCAGCCTTGTTGAAGACAACCAAGGCTGCTCTTTATAGTGGAATAGGGTGTGCTGTTGAAGGCAGACGTCTGGGTGATATATCCTCAGTTATTCAGAAAGAGGTTGAATCAAATGGTTTTTCCATTGTAAGGGAATTCACCGGTCACGGTGTAGGTAGAAGATTACATGAGGAGCCGCTTGTTCGCAATTATGGTAACGAAGGTTCCGGAATAAAGCTTAGGCGCGGAATGGTGATTGCCATCGAGCCTATGGTGAACATGGGTAAACGAAATGTAACCTTCGATAAGGATGGCTGGACGGTTAGGACAGCCGATCATTGCCCTGCAGCCCATTTTGAACATACTGTAGCAGTAGGGATAGAAAAAGCAGAAATTTTATCATCTTTTGAATTTATTGAAACGATTTAGTTTTTATGCCAAAACAAACAGCGATAGAACTTGACGGTACTATTCGTGAGGCGCTTTCAAATTGCCAATTCAGAGTTGAGCTGGAAAACGGACACGAGATTATCGCACACATATCTGGTAAGATGAGAATGCACTATATCAAGATTTTACCAGGTGATAAAGTCAAAGTTGAGATGTCTCCTTATGACTTAAGTAAAGGTAGAATTTCCTTTAGGTACAAATAATAATTAAACACATATGAAAGTTAAAGCTTCTCTTAAAAAACGTACTCCAGACTGCAAAATCGTACGCAGAAAAGGACGTCTTTATGTTATTAACAAAAAAAATCCTAAGTTCAAATTGCGTCAGGGTTAATTTTTTTATTACTTTTGCAAAAAATTTAAACATTTTATGGCTATAAGAATAGTTGGTGTAGATTTGCCGCAGAATAAATGTGGCGAAATCGGTTTGACTTACATCTACGGAATTGGCCGTAGCGCTGCTTGTCAAATTCTTGAAAAAGCTGGTGTTGATAAAAGCATCAAAGTAAAAGATTGGACTGACGATCAGGCTGCTAAAATTCGTGAGATTATTGGCGCTGAATGGAAAGTTGAAGGTGATCTTCGCTCTGAAATCCAGATGAACATCAAACGTTTGATGGACATCGGTTGCTATAGAGGTATTCGTCACCGTTTGGGCTTGCCTGTTAGAGGCCAGCGCACTAAGAACAACTCTCGTACTCGTAAGGGTAGGAGAAAGACTGTTGCTAACAAGAAGAAAGCAACTAAGTAATAAATAAATGCTATCAATTTTAAGTTAATATGGCAAAAAAAGCAGTAGCAGCTAAAAAAAGGGTTGTAAAAGTAGACGCCAACGGTCAGCTGCACGTACATTCATCTTTCAACAATATCATCGTTTCATTGGCTAACTCAGAAGGTCAGATCATTTCTTGGTCTTCAGCTGGTAAAATGGGTTTCCGCGGTTCTAAGAAGAACACTCCATATGCTGCTCAGATGGCAGCTCAGGATTGTGCTAAGATCGCGTTCGACCTTGGTTTGAGAAAGGTTGTTGCTTACGTGAAGGGACCAGGTAACGGTCGTGAATCTGCTATCCGTACAGTGCACGGTGCAGGTATCGAAGTTACTGAAATCATCGACGTTACGCCACTTCCACACAATGGCTGCCGACCACCTAAAACACGTAGAGTTTAATTATTATTTTTACTTAACTTGTAGCTTTGAATTTGCTAGGTGTGTATAATTGCATCCTAACCTCTCTCAATTGCGGCTGCACTTGGCGAATTTGGCTCTTTAATTTTGATTTAAAATGGCAAGATATATTGGCCCAAAAACGAGAATCTCTCGTAAGTTTGGTGAAGCTATCTTCGGTCCGGATAAGATTTTGGCAAAGCGCAATTTCCCTCCTGGCCAGCACGGTGTAAACAAGAGAAAGAAGGTTTCTGAATACGGTGCTCAGCTCGCTGAAAAGCAGAAGGCAAAGTACACTTACGGTGTTCTTGAAAAGCAGTTCCGTAATCTCTTTGAAGAAGCTTCACGTCGTAAAGGCGTTACTGGTGAAGTTCTTTTGCAGCTTCTCGAATCTCGTCTCGACAACATCGTTTTCCGTCTCGGTATGGCTCCAACTCGCGCAGCTGCTCGTCAGCTCGTTTCTCACTGCCACATCGTTGTTGACGGTAAGGTTGTGAACATCCCTTCATACTTGGTTAAGCCAGGACAGATTGTAGGTGTTCGTGAAAAGGCTAAATCTTTAGAGACAATTTGTGACTCTTTGGCTGGTTTCAACCATGGTAAGTACAAGTGGTTGGAATGGGATAATGCATCAATGGCTGGTAAATATGCTTATATGCCTGAACGTGCGGATATCCCTGAAAACATCAAGGAACAGTCAATCGTCGAATTATACTCTAAATAATAATAAATAATTTATCCATGGCTATATTAGCATTTCAAAAACCTGATAAAGTTATAATGTTGGAAGCGGACGACAGAAAAGGCGTTTTCGAATTCCGTCCGTTGGAACCTGGCTATGGTATTACGATTGGTAATGCCTTGAGAAGAATACTTTTGTCTTCTCTCGAGGGTTTTGCCATCACTACCATCAAGATTGATGGTGTTGACCATGAGTTTGGCGTAATCAAAGGCGTGATTGAGGATGTTACTAACATCATTCTCAATTTGAAACAGGTCCGTTTCAAACAGAAAGTTGATGAAATAGAAAGCGAAAAAGTCGACTTGACTATTTCCGGTTCCGAAGTGTTCAAAGCCGGTGATATTACCAAAGGTCTGACTGGTTTTGAGGTTTTGAACCCAGAATTAGTTATATGCCATAAGGAACCTAAAGCTGAAGTTCATATTGTAATGACTATCGGCAAAGGTCGTGGTTGGGTCCCAGCCGACGAAAACAAACCTCTCAATGCAGAAATTGGTCTTCTTCCAATCGACTCTATTTTCACTCCTATCCGCAACGTTAAGTACACTATTGAAAACTATCGTGTGGAGCAGAAGATTGACTACGAAAAGTTGACTTTGGAAATCGAGACTGATGGCTCTATCCATCCAAAAGATGCGTTGAAGGAGGCTGCTAAGATTCTCATCCACCATTTCATGTTGTTCTCAGACGAAAAGATCACAATTGATAATCGTGACGGCAGCGAAGATGATGGTTTCGATGAAGAAGTTCTTCACATGCGTCAATTGCTTAAGACTCGATTGGTTGATATGAATCTTTCGGTTCGTGCGCTCAACTGCTTGAAGTCTGCAGACGTAGATACCTTGGCAGAATTGGTTGTTCTCAACAAGAACGATTTATTAAAGTTCCGCAACTTTGGTAAGAAGTCTCTTACTGAGTTGGACGATCTTTTGGATAATCTCTCCCTGTCCTTCGGTATGGATATCTCTAAATATAAATTAGACAAAGAGTAAAACAATGAAACATATCAAATCTTTCAACCATCTGTCTAGAAAGCATTCTCACCGTAAGGCAATGCTTGCTAACATGGCGATTTCTCTTATTATGCATAAGAGAATCAACACCACAGTGGCTAAGGCAAAGGCTTTGAGAACTTATGTTGAACCAATCCTTACCAAGGCTAAGGAAGATTCTACTAATTCTCGCCGTGTTGTATTCAGCTACTTGCAGAATAAAGAGGCTGTAACTGAACTCTTCCGTGAGGTTTCTCAGAAGATCGCTAACCGTCCTGGTGGTTACACTCGTATTATCAAGACTGGTATCCGTCTGGGTGATGCTGCTGAAATGTGCTTTATCGAGCTTGTTGATTACAATGAGGCTATGCTCAAGAGCGCTGCTCCAGCTGAAAAGAAGACCACTCGCCGTGGTGGCAAGAAGAAAGCTGAAGATGCAACTGTTGTTGCTGAAGTTTCTTCTGAATCTGCAGAATAATTTTGATTCTTCCAGATATTTAAGGGATATTGCGAAGGCAATATCCCTTTTTTGTTATCTTAATGCATATTACAAAATGAACGGGAGCATGTTCTCATGCCCCCGTTTGTTTTTTTTGTGCTTTTATTTGCTCTCAGAGCTCTTTGTTTATGGATGAACGTATGTTCCTATGTTTTCGCCTTCCATAAGCTTTTTGAGGTTTCCATATTTGTCCATGTTGAACACATAGATTGGAAGGTTATTCGCTCTGCACATTTCTGTTGCAGAGAGATCCATTACTTTGAGGTTTCGGTTAATGATTTCATCGTACGTGATCTCGTCAAATTTGGTCGCTGTAGGGTCTTTTTCTGGGTCGGCTGTATAGATTCCATCCACGCGTGTTCCTTTCAGCATTACGTCTGCTTCTATTTCCACTCCGCGCAGTGATGAGCCTGTGTCTGTTGTGAAGTAAGGACAACCTGTTCCTGCTGAGAAGATGGCAACTTTGCCTTCATTGATGGCTTTGATGGCTCTGTCTTTGCTGTAAAACTCGCCAATTGGTTCCATTCTGATGGCTGTCAATACTTCCGATGCCACACCTGCCGCTTTAAGAGCTGACTGCAATGCGAGGCTATTGATTACTGTGGCCAACATTCCCATCTGGTCACCTTTTACGCGGTCAAATCCTTTCTTTGCGCCACTAAGACCGCGGAATATATTACCACCACCGATCACAATGCCGATTTCGACACCCATATCGTGTATTTCTTTGATTTGTTCTGCGTACTGGGCAAGGCGGTTCTCATCAATGCCATAGCCCTTTTCTCCCATCAGCGATTCACCGCTGAGTTTTAGGAGTATTCTTTTGAATCTAGCCATAATTGTTATTTTTTTATGATAAATTTCTGTCCTAATCTGACTTTATCGTTTTTCAAATCGTTCCATTCATACAGTTGTTTGATGGTACATTTGTTCTTCTTTGCGATGCGGGAAAGATTGTCTCCGTTTACAGCATAGTATATGGTTTCTTCAGATGCGTTATTTTCGCTCTGCTGGTCTTTCGGTGTGTTTCCCTTATCTTTCCCTTCTTCGATTGTATTCTTCGCTTGCGCATCATTTCTCGCGCTTGTGTTTGTTGCAGCGTTTTTCTTTTTGTCTTCGCTGGCTTTTGACTTGAGATGGTCGTTTCTCTCCATTTGCTGTGCAAGTGTGAGAGTTGTGTCGATTTTGCTTGTTGGTGGAAGTTGATCTTCAAATCCTTTTTCGGAAGAGGATAAAACGATTATTTGTCCTTCTTTTACTTGCATGGTGTGGAGTTTGTTCCATTCCATAAGTTGTTTCACCGGTATTCCGTATTTTGCGGAGACGTAATTCAAATCTTCCCCTTTTCTGAGTGTGTGGGTGTTGCCTTTGTCAAATCGCTTGATTATAAGTGTTTGTCCTGTGCTGACAATGTTTTTTTTAAGCCCGTTCCATTCTTTTATCTCCTCTTTTGTGCATTTGTATTTTCGGGCAATGGTGTAAATGTTTTCGCCTTTGGCCACTTTGTGGTATATTGCTCCGTTCGCTACACTGTCATTGGGCGCGATTTTCGATGAAGGGCGAATGATCAGACTTTGTCCGGGTGTGATTTCGTTGTTTTTTAACTGGTTCCATTCGGTCAGTTCTTTCACGGTGCAGTTGTATTTCTGCGATACAGTCCAAATGGTCTCTCCTTTCCTGACTACTATGGATGTGTCTGTCGCAAGTGCGTTTCTTTCTTTTTCTGCTTTTATTTTCCCTGTCTCTTCTTCAGGTTTGATTATGATTTTCCTGCCAGGTTTCAGAATCTCGTTATGAAGGCGGATGTTGTTCCATCGAGCAATATCTTCGGGTGTGCAGTTGTATTTTTCTGCGATGGATTTTAGGGTTTCTCCAGCTGAGACATTATGTGTGACGATGATTTCTTCGCGAGGGGCAATTTTGACACTGTCGTGTTTGGCTTTGTCCAATTTGATGGGGGAGTGGTCGATGCCCAAAGGGTTTTCTTCTTTTTGTTCTTTGATGGGTTTGTCGTTGTAGTCAATAAAGCGTCTGGCGCCCAGATAGCGTTGAAGGTAATATTTTGAGTCGGGGTATGAGGTGATGTTTACGCCTCTGCTGCAGGATGCGTGTATGAATCTGAAAGTACCGGCAACTGTGTCCACATCAAAAACAATGCCGACGTGCCCTACTGTGCCATTGATTTGTCTTCCACAGAAAAACACCAAATCTCCTTTGTGAAGATTGTGCTTTGATATTTTTGCTCCTTGCTGGTATTGCTCGCGGGATGCGTATCCAATGTTGTAGCCAAACAAACGATAGATGTGTCCTGTAAATCCGGAGCAGTCGAAACTGTTGGGGCCGTGTGTGGCGTATCGGTATGGTATGCCGAGGTATTTTGTGGCCTCAAAAATGATGGAGTCTGCTATGTTTTTTGGCGCAGGAAGGGTGTCGTGCGCAATTTTGTCTTCTTGTCTTATGACACGGTGATGTCTGGTATTATGGTGTCCTCTGCTATGGTGTTGTTGAGCGGCCGCTTCACCACAACAAAAGATGGCGCAAATAATAAATGCGAGAAACTTTTTCATGATGATTTACAGGTGTGTTTCGGCTCACGTTTTTATTCAAAGTTGAATGTCAGAGTGAATATTCGTGAAGTTAATTTGCCGATAGCTTGCTGCCATTTGATGTCTTTTGTTCCTTCCAGTTCTGGTCTGTTGGTATCAAGCAATTCGTTGAATCCAAGGAACATCTTAAATTCTGGCGCCAGTTTGAAATAGGTGAGGTAGATGTCACAGCCGAAACCGAATTCAACTCCGTAGTCGATGCCTTTCAGCAGGAGGTTGGCATCGGTGGAACGCCCTAAGTCTAACGTCATGGCAGGTCCGGCGAGGAGGTAGGGGCGAAGGTTGCCCATTCTTGCAGCTCGCGCTTTCATCAATAATGGGAAATCGATAATCGTGGATTTGACGACGACGTCTTCTTCCGCAGCATTCCCGTCTTTATCCACATAGTGGACAGATCTGTCATTGAATAAAAGGACAGGGTCGAAACGGAGGTTGAAGTATCGACCTAATCTCAGATCGCTGATGATACCCACGGTGAAGCCAACGCCTTGGTTTGTGACGTCTGCATACCATATCTTTCCATCGTCTTCGGCTACATGGTTGGTTTGGTCCAAATTGAAGTCCATGCTGTTGAAACCTAAAATGAAACCGAAGTGATATTGCTTGTTGTCTGCGTTGATAAGGTTTCTGACTGTTCCGAAATTCTTGATTTGAGCGTTTGCCGAAACTGCAGAAAAAAATACTAACAGGGTGAATATGATTTTGTTGACTGTTTTCATTGTTGATGCTCTGATGAGAGAAGCGAATGTGCTTCTTCAGTGAATTAACGAATAAACTTTTGATTTATTCTGCAAATTTACAAAAAATTACATGTAAAGTCCCATGCCGACGCAAAAACCCCATTTGCTGGCATCGTAATTGTCGAGATAATTAAGCCTTCTCACGACTTCGAATTTGAACAGTTTGAAGATGTTGTGAAGGCCGACTCCCACTTCCATATAAGGGGCTCCGTCCATTTCGTAGGATGTCGTGATACCCTTTTTGTTGACAGGAAACACGAATAAGTCGTCGTTGTCCAGATTTTTTGCCGGGTCGTTTTTGTCGGTCAGTCCGCCATACATGGCTTTGAAACGGAACACTTCTTTCCAGTGGAGTCGTCGCAATCCAGGGATGCGCCCGAGCAGGAAGCCGTCCATGTTGTAGCAGACGTCGAGCGACGCGTATTGGTCGGTCAGGAATTCCATGTTGTTCATCAGCCAGAATGTTTCTTCCGAAATGATGTAAGAGAGGTTGGCTGCTGGAATGAAAAGGGTGGGGTAGGGTACCTGGTTCCAGATTTTGCCACCCTTTACTGCCACATTGAAATGTCCGAGGGGTGTTATGTCGAATCGTTGTCGGTATGTGGCTTCCGTTTTGTTGTAGTCGAATTGACTTCCCAAAACATTGTCGAAAGCTGTCTGGTGGCTGAGCGAGAACTGAGGAATCTGCTTGTTCATGATGTAGCGTGTGCTCTTGTTCTGGTAGTAGCGCACACCAGGCTTATAGGAGAGTTCAATGCCAAACGTGCTGAGCTCTATACTCGGTATTTGAGATTGCGTGGCGTTACTTACATAATGGTCGAAATCGCCGGCTGGTTTCTCTTCTTGGTGTTTCAGAGAGAATCCGTAACTGAAACCGTTGCCTTTCTCGTTGAGATAACTCGCTTTCTGACTGCGTACATACGCGAACTGGGTGATTTTCTCTCGCTTGAACGAATGCACGAAACTGGAGTTGTATTCGCCAAGAAAACGCTCGGAAGGAATGTCCCAATCGTAGGTGTAATTCACAGAGATGGAATGGCGGGGGAAATCCATTTTGCTGAATTTCTTGTCGCGGAATGAATATTCAAGTTCTCCTGAATATTTGAATTGCTCGTCTTTTGTGCCATAAGCGAGGAAACCGTCGAAAAACAAACGATCGTTCAGCGCGGGCGTTGTGCGTCCTCCGATGCGGAAACGGTGTCCTTCCAGGTCGTTACGCGAATACGTGCTCATGACGCGTCCGTAGTCGAAGTAACCGTGTTTGCCAATGGTCATGTATCCTTCGATGGCTGTGCGGATGAGATATTCGCTCACGTTGAAGAATGTGCTTTGATCTAATCGGTGTGTCAGAGAGTCGATTTTGCTCTCGTTTTCTGTTAATGCGGTCGGACGTTGTGCCACCCAGAAGGAGTCTTCTTTTATGCTGGAGTTTTTAGCGAAGTAGATGTTTTCTTCCCTGTTGAATATAGTCTTGTCCACGTCTTTCCACTTATATCCGGTGAAATAGGCGTCTCTTTTGGCATATCCGCCAGAGAGCCCGTCGATGAGAAATACCTCACTTATCATCGTTTCGTGGCTGATGGCGTATTTTCCTTCCTCGGTCTTCTCAAAGTCTTGTTCAATGTGGAGTTTTTCCACGATGTTGAGTTTGATGTCGCGTGGAATGTCCATTTTCAATCGTTTGACGGCATAACTGCTGTCGGTGGTGATGTAGAGGTAGCCGGCAAAACCCATGTCGCTGGTGTTGGCAGGCACGAAAGTCATTTCCACATAGCGTTTGTTGTCTTCCAGTGTCACCGTGTCTGAAATATAGAAATGGTAAAACACAGGCGCGATGCTCGATATGGGGCTGACGAATTTTGTGATGAAGACATCGACGTTGTTGTCATAGATTTGCACATCAGTGAAACTCTCGTTGAGCACGTTGTTGATCATGTCTTCCGAGAGCACATTCATCAAAATTTTATTGTTTTGAGCGGTGACGGTCCGTTTTGTGCGTGAAGGACTGCGTTGGAAACTGATGTCGGAAAGGTTTTCTCTGACGGAAATCGGCAGATAGGTTTTGCCAGACACTTCAGAGGTGTCGATATAGTCGTAGATATAGTTCCAGCGGTGTTTGGCGCGTTTTGCGCTGTCTTTAGGGGCGGCAAAGTCGTTAAGGCCCAGGATGGTTTTCTCGTATCGCTTCACCTGATAGTAGTCGCTGGTGCGGATGTCGTTGCTGTCTTTGTGTGCTATTACTTGTTTGATGAGGTCAACAGCAGGGTTGCCTTTCCTTTTATACCTGTCTTTCTTTGCGACGACAACCACTGCGCCCAGTTCCTCGCTCGGCTCTGGGGCTAAAAGCACGTTGATGCGTTTGCTGTGGTTTATTTTGCTGATGTCGATAACTTTGTCTTTATATCCCACAAAACTGAATTCCAGTTTGTCGCTTAGTTTCTCGTCGGTGGTCAGTCTGTAAAAACCTTGAAGGTCGGCTTCTGTGCCATAGATGGTGCCTTTGTAACCAACCCCGGCGAAAGGCAGCGTCTCGCCGGAAACGGAGTCTTTGACGAAGCCTTCAAAAGTGATGGCGTGCAGTTGCGGGGATGCCAAAAACAAGAATAAAAGGGTCAAGGCTTTGGTGATGGAGCGAAAAAACCTTGTGTTGTTTGGGTTGATATGGAAAGTCATTTTTACTCAAAATCTTACTGAATTGCAAAATTACGGAAAAATGCGTATTTGTTTGAAGAGTATGAGAAAAATGTGGCTCTTCCATTTCATTTGCCTGGAAGTTGCGTTAACTCTCTCCTGGTGAAAAATATTATAATTCGGAGAGAAGAAATGCCATATCCAATTCCTCTGTTTTCATGCGGAATATAACTATGTTTGAAATTCAGTGTGTTAGCATTTTTTTTTGGGGCGACTTTTCCGTAGAAGTTCACACTTTTTCGGGCGACTTTCCAATTTTTGAGATGAAATTTTATGCCCTTTTTTATGTGTTTTCTGTCACGATATGGTTTTGTTGGCATATTGTAGCCGAATACGGGATGAGATACATTTCTGTAAAAGTGCAGTGGGATGCCTTTATTTTAGGGTGTATAGGAGAAACTTGTTTGCGCAACATAAAAATATTAGGATTCTAAAGGTTGTGTGACGGAAAATTTAGAAAAATAGCGGTTTTGTCGCATTTTGTGGTTGAAAAATTTTGATGTTTTTTTTTTTTTTATGTTCGCATCGCAGTTCAATCTTCCGCTAGAATGGGTAGGAAAGGCTGATGTTAATTTTAAACAATTATGATATTCCACAAAAATCAAAAAGATGAGTTTAAAGTTATATGTTACATTGTAGAAAATTATCCGAACATTAAAATTGGGTCGGAAATTGAACTGAAACTTAAAACGGAAAACATATTGGCTTCGGTAATAACAGAACTTAATAAATTGTCAATATGTGTATCATACGATGAATTAAGAATGTTGATAAGAAAAGTTTTAATATGCAAGAAGCAAACAAATGAAGGAATCGTATTATAATCATACTTTAATACATAATGGTACAAACCTTATGTTTAACTCAAGGAGTGGTGCTCTTGCTGTTACCGATGAGAGTTATACACATTTGCTCGAAATATTGGGTGATATTCATGATATAACAGAAGTACCTGATAACCTCCAAGATTGTTTTAATGCAGCAAAGAGGGGTATATTCATCGTAAAAGATGATTGTGATGAACTACAAGAAATAGAAGTAAGACGGAACGTGGCAAAATATGATTTGACACGTTTGGATCTTACAATAGCGCCAACATTGGCTTGCAATTTCAAATGTAAGTATTGTTATGAAACACCTCAAAGTGGAGTAATGACAGAAGGCATACAATATTCTTTGCTTAAATTTATAGAAGAACAGGCGAGTAGAATAAAATATTTACATGTTACATGGTATGGTGGTGAACCATTACTTGCCAAAGACGTGATTAAGAGATTGTCTGATGCAATTATTTCTTTGTGTAATCAATACGATATACAGTATTATGCCTCCATAGTAAGTAATGGATACCTTTTAGATGAGGATACAATTAGTCTTCTCGAGTGTGTTTCGGTAAAACAAATCCAGATAACTTTAGATGGACCACGAGATACTCATAATAGTAGGAGAATTTGTAAAACAACGACAAACTCTTTTGATACAATTATCAATAATATAAATCTGTTATTGAAGAATGATAAAATACAACCATCAATTAGAATAAACGTTGATAAATCAAATTCAGACACTGTTGAAGATTTGATTTCTTACTTATCTTCAAATTTGATTAACCATAAAATAAAGATTTATTTAGGCAAGATCGAGGCTCACACGGATGCCTGTAAATCTATTGTTAGTGAATGTTACAATAGCGAAGATTTTGCAGATATAGTTTTAAATTATGGAGATTTATTGTCAAAATATGGATTTAATGAGTCAAATAAAATCCCATATCCAAGAACTAGATTAAATTATTGTCCAGCGGAAGTCCTTAATGCGTTTGTTATTGATCCTAAGGGTTATATGTACAAATGTTGGAATGAAGTTGGTGATATTCAGGTTTCTGTGGGAAATATTAACAATGGTTTTTCTGAAATATTAAATTCAAAGAATGCAGCTTATGTGAACAGAAGTGTTTTGAATGATTTAGAATGTAGAGAATGTAAAGTTTTACCCTTATGTATGGGGGGATGTCCACAGTCAAATAAACATACGAACGTAGGACATAGTTGTGACCAGGTTAAATATATGATTCAAGGAGTTATGAAGAAATACCTTGAGAATTCAAGGTAGAACACATACAAACGAAATTGATAGAACAGAAAAATGAATTTGAATGTACTATCAAAGATTATATAATGTATTTAATTTATTGTTTAATTAAAATATTAAAATTATGAACTTTATAGTAGAACCGGAGAATGATATTTTATTCGCAAAAGGATGTGGTACCAGATGCAATAATAATTGCTTTGAATGCGAATTTGGATGTTTTTGTTTTAAATAAAACATAAAATCGGATTGAATGGGTTTTCTTGACGTAATTATTAAGGCATTTGAGAAAGAGATTTCTCATGTAAGTAATGCTAATCTTGTCCTTAAAGATTCAAAAAAAATAGGTCTCGATAAGAATAAAACTTTAATAATACAGACTTTGTGTGTAAATTTTGAAATCGTTAATTCGACAAAAGAGCAAGAATTTGATTATGAAATTTATATGAGTGAAGAAAACTCCTTGTCTGATATAAGTGTTGTTATAGTAAATAACACGGAAAACAAAGAAATCACAATTACTCTAAAAAAAGCAAGAAATATAGGCAATTGTCGGGTGGTGTTCCATTTACCATTAGATTTTGATGTAAAAGTTTTTAATGGGAATGGTAATGTTAAGATAAAAGATTCTAAATTTCACACTTTAGGAATATCATCTTCAAATGGTAATGTCAAGATTGGAAACTCTAAAATTGACAATATCAACATAGAGTTAGGTAATGGAAACATTAAAATTGAAGAAGGTATTACTTTTATGGATGCAAAACTAGCAACTCAAAATGGAAATATTAAAGTTGTTTTGGGTGGAATTTCGTGTAAAATATCAACTAATAGTGCACATGGCAATATAAAATTGTCAAATGTAATTAGTGATTTATCTTCTGAAAACAAACTTACTTGTACCACTATTAATGGAAACATTAAGATTAGTGGTATTTAACGATTACCGTGTAAATTTAAACATTTTTATATCATGGACATCAAGAAAACAAACATCGAAGAATGTGAGATTGAAAGCGTAATGAACTGTGCTAGTTGGAATGAAAATCCTTAAGTTCTAATTGCTTGAAACTACATTAAAGTCAGGAACTCACAAAGTTGAGACCTGACTTTTTTTATAATAAACCTCGTATGCAGATATATTTTTTACTTACAGAAAAGTGCAACCTTAGGTGTAGAATGTGCATCAGAGGCGAAAAGCAAAATAATGAAATCACATTCAATGACCTCAAAAATTATGGTTTGCTAAAAACCTTTAAAAATCATGATATTGTAATCACAGGAGGTGAGCCTTCTTTGTGTAAGGAATTTGAAGAAATAGTTTATGCTGTTTCGAATGTGGCAAGGACTGTGTCAATATGTACAAACGGAATAAAAAATGATTACATCACTAATGATTTCTTTAAGCCCAATGTAAAGATACAGATTTCAATAGATGGATCAGCAAATCAACATGACAACATAAGAGGACTGGGAACATATGAAAGGACATTTCAAACAGTAAAAAAGTTAGAAGATTTAGAAATACCATACAGTATAGCAACGGTAGTAAATAAATCAAACAAAGAATCTTTAACTGATTTAGTGGCTGAACTGGCTAAGTTGAAAAATATGACCTGGTGGAGTGTTTCAATGGAGATGCCCTTTGGAGAAGGATCTTTTGAACAAATATTACCAGTTGAGGATTGGAACGAATTGGTTGACAAACTACTACAAAATGCTACTTTCAAGATGAAGGTAAAAAAGCTCTTTCCATTTGAATTGTTTGATAAATACAAAGAAAAACTAGATCAAATGTATGAACAAGGAGGACTTTGTAACAATTGTGGCAGTGGAGCAAGAAAAATATATATTTATCCAGATTTAACAGTGTATCCATGCACATGCTTGACCAAATTTCCTTTAGGAAATTTGAAAGAGAAAACACTCGATGAAATTCTTTGCTGCGAACAGACATTGAAATTTTCGAGATATAAACTTGAAGAGGATTCAAAGTGCTATAAATGTGAATATAAGAAATACTGTAATGGTGGCTGTATAGGTATGTCATATCATCATTTTGGAAAATTGGGGTATGGGGATACCAGATGCCCTAAATTAAGATGATTATGAGAAAGAACATTTACTATTTTAATGTGACATACACCTGCAATTCTAATTGTATTTTCTGCTATTCACATAATACCATTCATTCTGCAAGACCACATAAAGAGCTCGATTTTAATGATTTCAAAGAGTTTCTGTTAAGAGAAGATTTGAAATCAGAGGACAGAGTGATTATAAATGGGGGAGAACCATTTCTCCATACAAGTATTATGTCATTTCTTATATGGTTGAAGGAATTTGAATGTGAAGTTCTTATTTATACTAATGGCAGACTCCTTCGAAATTTTGATTTTGGCTTCGTAAATAAAAGGTATCGCTTTGTTATACCTATTCATGGTTACAAAGACCTCCACGATAAGATAACAAAGACAAAGGGAAGCTATTTAGATACAATGAAAGGGTTGCACCATTTGGAAAAATACGATTGCCTAGTTGATGTCAAAATTATTTTAAACAACCAAATGATTGATTCCGAATGTGAATTTGAAAAAACAAAACAGTCATTGGATTGCTTGCCTTTCAATAATGCTGTACATATTACCCAAATGGCTGATACGGTTGTATCTGTAAGAAATGGATGTGCGACAATTTCTCCAAGTAAATCCTCTGATTTTACTAATAGATTGTTTAAATACTACAAGGATAAGAGGACAGTCAAATTATTTGATACCTGTGTAAAATCAATAGACGTTGATAGTTATTCTCCTGTGAATATAGAGCTAGTCGTCAAATGCAAGGATAATTCAAAAGAGTGGCCTATTGATTTATACAAAGAGCATAAGGATTGTATGAAGATATGCGATAATGCTACTTATTGTGAAACGGCTGTTGGCGAATATACAGTCCTTGAATATAAAGACCATAAATTTTATAAAGCTTTGGAGTAACAAGAAAATGAAAGAAAACATTGATATAACAATAAAACCAACAATGAGCTGCAACATGAAATGCAGACATTGTTTTAATGGAGACGAATTTAAAGACAAGACAGTTTTAGCGAAGGAAAAAGCCGCATTATTTTTGGAAAAAGCCTGCCGCGAATACTCAAACGTAAAGGTTGTGTTTCATGGTGGAGAGCCTACAATGGCAGGTATTGAATACTACAAGTATTTTTTCTCGAATGTTAAAGATTTCAAGAAAAAATATGGCACCAATATAAAACTAGAAATTACAACTAATGGGTTGTTGTTGAATGATGATTTTATTAATTTATTGATTGAAAATCAATGTACTATCAATTTATCATTTGATGGTCCGTACAACTCAATTCTGAGACAGCAAACCGAAAAGGTACAAGAAATTGTTTTTCGAATTCGAGATAAGGGCGGCAAATTGAAATGTTTCTGTACTATTTCAAAAGATTCGGTAGAGCATTTAGAAGAAATATACAATTGGTTTAACAAGAATAATATTTCTTTTAAGACTTTGCCAATTGAAAAAAGAGGTTACGCTATGTCTAATGATTCAATAGTTATGGATCCGCAAGTGCTTGTAAGTCAATTTGAGAAAGTTTATAAAAAATGGCTGAAAGATAAGGACTTCTGTGTAAGTTATTCAACATTTGAGGAGTTCTCTAGAATTACAGACGATAAAGTTATGAGAAGACCTTGGTTCGGACGGAAGTTGACAATACATCCTGATGGTAATATATACTCTTATGGAAGACCTAATGATGTGAAATTTTCTTTAGGGAGTGTTGATAATATAGAATCTATAGAAGATTGTTTTAACTGTAAGGAGTATAAACTGTATGTAGAAGAAATTGAAGCTTTATGTGCTAAGAAATGTAATTTATGCATGAGTAAAACTTCATGTGCAGGTTCAAATATCGGTTTAGCATATTTGTATGTCAATGACGAAGCTTTGATTGATTTTAGTTGTCACCAAACAAATATTTTAGTTCAAATGATACTGAGGGTGAATAAACAGGTTAAACTTGATATTCAAAATGGCAAGATATCTGGCTACAATAGCTATATACAACAAAATAATATAAAGATATGAGTAAGATTGATTTACTTAACTATTGTCCAAAATGCGGACATATACTGACGCGAGGACAAAATGTTTGTCCTAATTGCGAGCATAAAATTGACGATGACAGCGTTTCAAATCCTGACGATGCAAAATCTGTCCTTATAATTCTTATAGCGCTCCTAGTTGTCGTTGGACTTATATATTTGATAAAAAAGTCGTTCTTTTAATGGAGAATTTCAATCTAAAGAATTGCAGAGGTTAAATGTCTAATCAATTTTATTGAGATTATGAATATTCGTGGCTTTAAACGTCTTATAAAAAAGATAATGTCAGACGGATACGAAGAAAACCATCTTTTCCTTGTAGATGAAGATGGTGATTATTATGGCATAAATGGAGTCTATGTTGACGATGAAGATGACACTTATCTTTCTATTTGTGACCCTGATGAAAGTCAACAATTACAAGTATTTGTTGTAAACGGGAAAGTGTGTAGCAATTGGGAAGATGACGAATTCGTATACGCATTAGACGACGATAGTGGCAACGCCTTCGATATTACCGATAGTTGGTATGAGGACGAGGATGGTGACGTGTGCATTGATATTGAATATATGAGCAACGATGATGACGACGAGGATTGCGATGATGAGGAATATGACGACTACGACGATGATGACGAAGGCTACGGAGACGATGACGACGATTATGATGACGACGATGATGAGGAATATGATGACGATGACGACGATTATTAATGCGATATAAAAATGTTAGGTACCACCGGCGATAGCCGCTCACGCACCGATAGGCAGTCCACTTCCCAGTGGCCTGCCTATCTTATTATATGGAAAATATAGAAAATCTCACATTCATTTACGGACTTCTCCTCCCAATACTCGTCACGGTCAATTTGAACGGCATTGCACGCATGAAACTGAATTGTAGGGTATAGGCATGAATACTTTGTCAACTCTAAAAAAGTGCTTAATTTTGTATCGAATAATAAATTGGGATAAGTATGGGCATATACCTCAATCCGAATGCGGAAGCATTCAAAGAAGATAAGAACACGGACATATACGTAGACAAATCTTTAGTGCTGACAGAGTTGAACAAACTGCTTGGTTCAAGGGGAAAGTTTGTCTGCATGTCTCGTGCCCGCCGGTTCGGAAAGAGCATGGCTGGTAATATGATTTCCGCTTATTATTCAAAAGGATGCGACACCAAGGAAATCTTCTCGAAGATGAAGATTGGCGATGTGCCCGGTTATGAGGACAATCTGAACAAATTCAACGTGATCAAGTTGGATTTGAACGGTTGGTACAACAACACACCTGACAGAAAGCTGTTGTTTGATGATATCAATGAATCGTTGAGAGAGGAATTTGAACAACAATTCTCGAACGTCAGATTCAAGCCGACAGATAATTTGGCGAGATGTATTCTGAGGGTATATGCACAAACAAACCAAAAGTTTGTCTTCATCATCGATGAATATGATGTCCTGGTACGAGAGAAGGTCTCAAATGATTTGTTCCAAAAATATTTGGATTTTTTGAATGGACTTTTCAAGGATGCGACCCTTCGTCCTGCCATCTCTTTGGCCTACATTACAGGAATTCTGCCTATAGTAAGAGACAAGGTGCAGTCAAAGCTCAATGAATTTACTGAGTATTCCATGGTGGATGCGCAGCAGTTCGCGGGTCTTATTGGCTTCACTCGTGAGGAGGTTGATGATCTCTGCAACACACATGGCATCGACAGGGAAGAGTGCGCTCGATGGTACGATGGTTATAAACTGTCAGAATCTGTTGGCGTTTTTAATCCTCTTTCAGTTGTAAATGCAGTAAGAAGAAAAGAATTTGGCAGTTACTGGTCTGCCACGAGCACTTTTGAGGTCCTAAAGGACTATATAAGCATGAACTTTGATGGCATAAGGGAAGACATTATCAGTATGATGTCAGGAACGCCCGTACCGGTTAAAGTCAAGGATTTCCGCAACACGTTAGACGATATCACAAACAAAGACAATGTCTTCACTTACCTAATTCATCTGGGATATTTGTCATATGACCGAAAGACCAAGACCTGTAAAATCCCTAATGAGGAAGTTCGTGAGGAATGGGTGAGTGCCATTGATTATGACGACAATTATGTCAAGGTTATAGAAATA
>JAGHUM010000080.1 GCA_018064855.1 Candidatus Physcocola equi | reverse complement strand
GGTGGAATGGGGGTAGGTATATCTCTTTCCGGATTGGCTTCGGCAGTTGCCAACGAAGGAGGAGTGGGTGTAATATCAGCAGCAGGGTTAGGATTGATTTACCGTAAATTCAGTCCCGACTATCTCAAGGCCAGTATTTTGGGATTAAAGGAAGAACTCAAGATGGCCCGTGAAAAGACACGTGGTGTGATTGGAGTGAATGTTATGGTCGCATTGAGCAACTATGCCGACATGGTGAAGACTGCCATTCAGGAAAAAGCCGATATCGTATTCTCAGGCGCAGGTCTGCCTTTGGATTTGCCTTCATTTCTGACTAAAGATTCCGTTACAAAACTGGCACCAATTGTTTCATCTGCAAGAGCGGCAAAGATAATCTGTCAGAAGTGGAAGCAGCTTTATAATTATTTACCAGATGCCATCGTGGTGGAGGGCCCAAAAGCAGGCGGACACCTTGGTTACAAACCGGAACAGATATTCGACGAACATTTTTCGTTGGAAACCACTATTCCCCAGGTAGTAGAGGTGGCAAACGAGTATAAAGACGAAAAATTCATTCCTGTTTTTGCGGCGGGAGGTATCTATAATGGCAGTGATGCGGCAAAAATTATGGAATTGGGCGCCAATGGTGTGCAACTCGGCACGCGCTTTGTCACCACCAACGAATGTGATGCCGATATTGCTTTCAAGGAGGCTTATCTGAAAGCGACGGAAAGTGATATATCCATCATCCAAAGTCCGGTCGGTATGCCAGGACGTGCCATTGCCAACGAATTTATCGAGAAAGTGCGCAATGGGGAGAAACATCCACGCAAATGTGCAGTTCACTGCATCAAAACCTGTCAGGGCGAGAAATCACCCTATTGCATTGTCATGGCTTTGTATAATGCTTTCAAAGGTAAATTGGAAAACGGATATGCTTTCTGTGGATCCAATGCTTTCAGAGCCGAAAAGATAGAGTCGGTGAAAGATGTGTTTGCCAGCCTCAAAGATGAGTTTGACAGTTATATCAAAAATAAATTAAAATAAACTGGTTATGTCATTTTCAGGAACGCTGTGTAAGGCTGTCATCAAAATGGCCGGTTGGTCGGTGGAATGCAAGGTGGAGAAAGTGCCTTCCAAATGTGTGTTTTGTGTGGCACCGCATACCAGCAACTGGGATTTCATCGTCGGAAAGGTGTGTTATACCGCCCTCGATTTGGGAATCAAGCCAAAGTTTCTCATCAAAAAGTTTTGGACGGATTTTCCTTTTGGTCTTTTGATTAAGCCCCTTGGCGGAATAGGGGTGGATAGGAACAAGAGTACCAATTTGGTGGAAACCGTCGTTGCGGAAATGGCCCAACACGACACTTTTCAGTTGGCGGTCACTCCGGAAGGCACACGAAGCCGTAATGCCAACTGGAAGAGAGGTTTTTACCTGATTGCAGAAAAGAGCCATGTGCCCATCGTGCTGGTTGGTCTCGATTACAAGCGAAAGAAAGTGCTTCTCGATAATCTGTTCTATCCAAGTGGTGATATGGCGGCCGATATGTCCAAAATCAAATCTTGGTTTGTGGAAAACGACATACAAGCCAAGCATCCCGAAAACTTTGTGGTGTGAATACTTGATAACACTTAAAAAAAGACGCAACTATACCAGTTGCGTCTTTTGTTTCGATCCACTTGATGTGTGATGCAAAACAGTATTTCACCTATAGTTTATATCTTGCAGAGAACACTCCTGTGCGTGGCGCCCATTCTTTGCTACCCGTATTTTTGCCATCGGTGCTGTTGTCGTATTTTGTCACGTCGGTGCATTTGCTTTTGAGTAGGTTGAAGATGGAGATGGACAACTCCAAGTGTTCATGGAAGAAGTTGCTTTGCAGTTTAGCATCGACATTGTAGGTGGAAGAGTAGGTGTTGATATTTCTGTTGGTACCTTTGGAGATGTAGTCTGCGCTCAGGGTTAACAGAAAATTGTAGGGAAGGCTTAAACTGTTTCTCCAACTGATATAGCATTGTGGTTTGTTGATGAAATCACCTTTTGTTGTGTTCATTTCCAGCCATTGCTGATGCAGTGTGGTGGAAAGGGATGATTGCCAATTCCCAAACTTTGGCGACAAAATCACCTGATAGTCGATAGCGTTGAAACTGGGACCATTATATTTTTTCGCGCCGCTGAAAAGTGGTCTGGTATAGTGTACCTGCTTGATCGAGGCGTTCAATATGTTATAAGCACCTTTCAGTTGGACAATATGGTCATATTCGCGTTTGAGCAAAGTGGATAGCGGGTCGGTCATGTTGTCTTCCACCGAGGTGATGTTTAGTTCGCGGTAGAAAGGTTGACGGCAGTTGAGGTCATAGGAAGCGCTTAGTTTCACATTGCCGATGGTTGTCTTTATGCTGGTGGAAGGAAGAATAGCCCAAGAGCGCGATTCCAATTCCGATTTGTTTTCCTGTTGCATCACTGCATAGATAATCTCATCATCGTGGTAGGGATTATAACGGAAAACGACATTTTCTAAACGAAATCCGAGGTGACTTGTGACAGCACCGAACGTTTGATCCATATTGGCAAAAGCAGAGATGTTTCGTTCTTTCAGCAAAGCGTGTATTCTGTCGTTTTGC
The DNA here is from genome assembly GCA_018064855.1 of Candidatus Physcocola equi. Lineage (GTDB taxonomy): Bacteria > Bacteroidota > Bacteroidia > Bacteroidales > Paludibacteraceae > Physcocola > Physcocola equi. The sequence continues at coordinate 12,662 of JAGHUM010000080.1, read as the reverse complement.
CTCATTTCGTCATCTTTCTCGTTTTCCTGTTCAACGTATTTCGATTCGCCACCAATACCGAATTTTCCGTTTCCGATGCCATGTGTTGCCACAATCTTGATGTCTCTGCAATATTCATTTCGGCTGAATTTTGAAATGGAGGTGAATTGTTCCTTTGACATTCTTCGGCTCAAAGACGTATCGCCCTGCCAAAACATCCAAGCGTTTCCTGCTAATCTCCAACTACCTATTTTCCCTCTATAGTTTATCGCGACATCGTGTTTTGCTTGAGTGGCCGACTTGAAAGAATAGAAGGTGGTGTCGGATGATAAAATAGTATGGCTGTCGAAATAGCCGTCGGAGTCCAGCCCGTAATGTTCGGTGAAGGAAGAGTGAGTGGTGCTTTCCCCTTTGGGTTTGCGTATGTATTCATAACTCAGGTCGATACGGTGATTGGCGTTTAGTTGGTAGCCTATGCCGGCGCCAGCGAAAAAACTTTCATTCTCTTTTTTTGGATGGCTGTAGCCAATATCGCGTCCCGCCACTCTTCGGCTTCCATCCGGATCTGTCAGATAAGATTGTTTGAAATCCATTTTGCGGTTGTTGAACGACATTTTTTCGTAGGAGAAATTTCCTCCATACGATAGTTTTTCGTGTTTGCCGGAGAAGGTGAAGTTTTCTATCCATCCCATTTTGTAAGTCATCATTGCGCTTAACTGGTTGTCGATATGGAAATCGTTTTCGTTTGTTATCTTCAGTCGGAATCTGATGACAGCTTGAATGTTGCTTCCATATTGTTCGCCTGGGTTGGTGATGATTTCAATCTCTTGTACCTGGTTGCCACGGATTTTTGTCAGTTCGATGAGTGGATCTTTGAGTTCTCGCCCGTTCAGCATAACTGTGGCTTCTCCCACACCATGCACTAATAGCGTACCGAATTGATAGTCGATGAGAGGTACTTGCATCAAAATGTGCCATGCTGTAGCCTGACGTGCCAACTCAGTTTCTTCAACTTTTATGACGTTTGTTTTCTGATTGTTGGTTCTTTCTGCAAAGGCTTGGAGGCAGCATCCGAGCAAGACAGCAATAACCGAAATCGTATGAAGAAGTTTAGTCATATTAAAAGTAGTGTTACAAACTGCAAAAATAAAAAATAGATTTAGATGCCGTTAAAAAAATCACGTAAAGATTAATTATTGGTCTTCATTCTCCGTGGAATTGTTTATTTTTGCACTGTTGGCGGTTGCCTCAGATGATAATTAGTAAAATAAAGCATAAATGGAAAAATTAACACTGGTGAAGGTTGGTGGCAAGATTGTGGAAGAGCCAGAATCGCTTGCTGCTTTGCTTGCTGAATTTGCAAAAATAGAAGGACATAAGGTTTTGGTGCATGGTGGCGGCCGTTCGGCTACTGCTATCGCCACTCAACTCGGTATAGAAAGTAAGATGGTCAACGGACGTCGTATCACCGACGCGGACATGCTTCGTGTGGTGACGATGGTGTATGGCGGACTGGTGAATAAAAACATTGTGGCGCAGTTGCAAAAACTGGGATTGAATGCGTTGGGATTGACTGGTGCCGACCTCAACTATATGCGTAGCGACATCCGTCCGGTCAAGGATGTGGATTATGGTTTTGTGGGCGATCCTAAGGAGGTCAACTCTGGCTTGCTTGCCAACTTGATTGCGCAAGGTGTGGTGCCTGTGCTTGCTCCACTTACACACGACAAGCAGGGCAATCTGCTCAACACCAATGCTGATACCATTGCCGGAGAGGCAGCCAAAGCACTTGCAAAGCATTTCGAGGTGACTTTGATGTACTGTTTTGAGAAGAAAGGCGTGCTCAGCAATCCGGATGATGATGACAGCGTTATCCCAATGGTGGACGAACAGTTGTTCAAGAAATATGTGGACGAGGGCGTAATCGCCGGTGGTATGATTCCTAAGATTGAAAACTCACTTGCCGCTGTCAAGGCAGGCGTGAAGCAGGTCATTATTACCCAGGCGAGCGACATCGCTCATCCTTGCGGAACAACTATTAAGTAAGAAACTGTAGGTAACAACTGAATCTATTGATGATATAAAGGGGGTATGCCATTATGCAATAATGGCATACCCCCTGTTTTTATTAGTAGGTCAAAGACTTTCCCTATAATTCTGCATATTTGGCTACATCACAGTGTTAAATACCCAACCGAGCAGCATAATCATAAATGCGACTGTGCCGAAAAAGATGCCGATCAGTTTCATTGTCATCACTTTCTTTAATAACGTCGCTTCGGGCAAAGACAATCCAACAACAGCCATCATAAAAGCGAGGGCGGTTCCAATCCCTACTCCTTTGGACACAAACACCTCGATAATAGGAACTATGCCAGCCGCATTAGAATACATAGGTACGGCTAATATCACAGCCAATGGCACTGCATACCAGTGCTCACCGCTGAGGTAAGTGGTGAAAAATCCCTCAGGCACATAACCATGCATAGTGGCGCCGATGCCGATACCTATCAGCACATAAATTATAACCCCTTTCACAATCTTCCAAGCGTCTCTAACAATGATTGGTAAGCGCTCCATAAAGGTCTTATGTTCAGTCTCCCATTCAGCCTGTTCGGCAGTAGCCATCTGCTGGATCTTGATAACCCAGTCGGAGAGGAAACGTTCCAGTTTCAGCTTGCCTAAAACAAGCCCACCAATCATCCCCAGCAATATACCGCTAATAACGTAGATGGAGGTCACCTTCCATCCGAACGAACCAGCAAACATCGCCACAGCCACCTCGTTCACCAATGGTGAGGTGATGAGAAATGCGAAAGTTACGCCTAATGGGATACCTCCTTTGACGAAACCGATAAATAGTGGAATGCTGGAACAAGAGCAGAAAGGGGTAATGGCTCCAAACAGGGAGGCAAAGAAATATTGCAACCCGTAAAGCTTGCGCGTGGTTAGGAAGTTGCGGAGGCGCTCAATTGGGAAATAGGCGTTGACCACCCCCATAACGATGCTGATGGCGAAGAGCAACAATACGATCTTAAGAGAATCGTACACGAAAAAGTTGAGGGCAACGCCCAGGTGCGTGTTGGCGTCTAAGCCAAACGCCGTATAAACAAGCCAGTCGGCAAATTGTTGAATCATATCGATAAAGAATAAGAATTAGCGTTTACAACAGCACGAACCGCCATCGCACTCGATGGAGATTCCTTTAATTTCGGTAAGATAGAAGTGTTCCATCTTTGCCTTAATCTCGTCGCGCACACGTCGGAACTCGGGTAAAACTTCCTCTTCACTACCCTTGAAGGCGTCGGGGTCGTCGAAACCAATGTGCAGGCGTTTGCCCACCTTGCCCGTGAAGAGCGGACAGTTCTCTTTCGCCCCACCACAGACGGTGATGACGTAGTTCCACTCCTGACCGAGGTATTGGTCGATGTGCTTGGGATAATGTTTAGAGATGTCGATGCCGATTTCCTGCATTACCTTCACCCCCAACGGATGCACTTCGGCAGCCGGCTTTACACCTGCCGAGTGAACATCGAGAGTAGGATCGATATGTTTAAGAATACCGTGCGCCATCTGGCTGCGACAACGGTTGCCGGTACATAAAACTAATATCCTCATAAATACATCATAATTGTGTAGTAGATGCCTACTGTGATAAACAGTACGGCAATCACGTTGTTAAACCATTCTTGGAAAGATTGCATATTGCCCATAAACTTTCCGATATTCTGAATGCTGAAAGCCATTATCCAAGCCACAACCAGCACTGGCAGCGAAGTGGCAATGGCAAAAACAACGGGCAGCAAATAGCCGCCACTGGCTGAAGCCGACATGGGGATGAGCATGCCAAAGTAGAACATACCGCTGGTTGGGCAGAAAGCCATAGCGAAAAGTACGCCGAGCAGAAATGCTCCCCACGTGCCTTTATACTTCGACTGGTCAGTCTCCCCACTGAAACCGAACTTGGGCAAATGAATAAACTTGCTGAAAATCATGAATAGTCCAACTACAATAAGGACAGGCCCAAGCAACACCTCGCCCCACTCGCTAACCGCCTGCTGAATGTTGAAAGCATCTTCGCCCCGACGGATAAGGTAGATTAAAACCGCCCCTAATCCAGCATAGGCCAACATACGTCCCAATGTATAGAGTAAGCCAAGAAAAAACACCCTGTGCCTGTCTGACAAGTCTTTACCAATGAAGCCAACGGCTGTAATGTTAGTGCAGAGCGGACAAGGCGAAATAACGGTCAGCAATCCGAGCAAGAAAGCTGTCCAGACCGGTATTTGGCTGCTGTCGAGCATCTGATTTAGGAAATCGTTCATTCTGCCAGCGCTTTATCGATAACATCTTTCAGTTCAGACTTGAACACGTCGGGCTGGGTTCTAGCATATTGGAAGCCAAGGCGTGAGGCATCGGTTTTAGACTTTCCGTTGTCGACATAGAGCGACGACCAAGACACCTTGTACTTTTCAGCCATAGCCTTGCCATCGGGTGTAGAAATATCTACCACCATAAATTCCAACTGTCCGTTTTTCAGTTCTTCGGCATATCTTTCGTTCACAATTTCGCGGCTACGCTGTTCAATGCTAATGCAAGTGGCGCAGCGCTGCTTGCCGTGAAAATAGATAACCTTTGTTTGTGCGTTTGCCATGAAGGCAATTAGGCATAGCGCCATTGATAACAAAAATCTTTTCATGGCTTATGCTTTTAAGATTTCAATTAATTCAGCTTCGGTTTTGCTGCCGCGTGCCACAACCACCTCGTCGACCACCAAGGCAGGCAACGACATGAGGTTGTATTGCATAACCTCAACAATGTCTTCCACTTTTGTTACTTGGGCGTCGATACCCTGATTCTTTACTACGTTTTCTACCAATTCGGCAAATTTCTGGTTGCAGTTGCAACTGCTCACCAATACTTTAATCTGTTTCATATATTTAATTATTTGTTTGTATTTCGTAAAACTACGAACATTATTTGCTAATAAAAAGGAGTTCGAGAAAACTCCTTCGCAATATGTGTTATTTACAGCAATCGTCGTTTTTGCAGAGTTCTATATTGAAGAAATCGGCAAAGAGTTGTCTGGCATATTCCCAGTTCTCTTTGTTAATGCAGTACTTGACTTTCGGTGTCTCAATTTCGCCCTGAATAAGACCGGCTTCCTTTAACTCCTTCAGATGCTGGCTGACTGTTGCCTTTGCAATAGGCAGTTCCTCGTGAATGTCGCCAAAATAGCAAGTTTGCTGTTTAGCCAGGAACTTCATGATGGCGATTCTAGCCGGGTGCCCTAAAGCCTTCGCCATCTTCGCCAACGTTTCGGTCTTTATACAATATTTTTTTTCAGACATTAGAAATGTGTTGTTGTATGTTGTTCGCAAAATTACGAATATAAAATTAACTGGCAAATTTTTTTATGTGTTTTTCAAGAAACAATCAGTAACTTTTTACAGGTCGGATGGTGTAGCCTGAACATCGCGCACCATTGTATGTGCTATGGCTTCCTTTGTAGAAAACCATGTAGTTGGCATTGTCTGGGTAGCCAGTTGCCGGAGTGGCGCACCAATAGTAGCCGCTTATGCCTTCAAGATTGGTGAGCATACCACTCTTATTACCTGCCGCAGGGAAGAAGATGACAGCGCCGTTCGGTCCCTGCACATTGTAACCTCCGTCGGTCCAAGTCCATTTGCATTTGGTTTGGAGCTCCTTCAACTCGTCGAAGGTTGGCATCCGGCAACCGTCTTGACGAATAACGGTTGCTGCATCGAAGCGGGTGCTGTCGATAGAGGGAAGGCCCGATAGAGAATCCACAGGCAATCCGCATTGGGCTTGCTTGCATAGGTAAGAGTCCCAGTCGTAGATAAGTTTGGAGTTGGTCTCTCCCCATGCGAAATAGTCGCCATGATCTTCCGGAAGTTCGGCGCCGATGTTCATCGATGCCCATTTCACCGACAAACCAAGGTCCACATACTTCTGGATGACACGCACCTGGAAACTATCGGTGCCGACGCCTGGCATATAGGCGTAAACCATGACCAAACCGTTGAGATGACCATGTAAAACGCCGTTTTCATCAAACGTGGCGATGCTGTCGCTTGATGTGGACCATTGTATTTCGCGGCATTGTGCGATCCAGTCGGGGTAAACGGTGGCCTCAAATCTTTCGGGGTATTCACAAAAGAGGTTTTTAACCTTTTTAGTGAGTTGGATGCTCCTTTGTGCATCGCGCACGAAAAGCGTATTAAAGCCAAAGTAGCGTTGCGCGTAGGTCACTGTTTTGCTTTTGGCGTCGAATTGCAGCGCCATGGCGCCGTCGATAGCGCCTTCCTGTTTGCGTGTGTTGGATGACCAATAAAATCCTTGTTCTCCGATGAATTGGGATGTTTGTGCGTTTTTTCTGCCGTTGGCGGGGAGAAAAAGTTGTCCGCCGCATGCTCCGGTGATGCTGTATCCCTTGACTCCGTTTTGCTCGGTCCACTTCCAGTCGCAATACGAGATAAGGTCTTTCAGTTCCTCTTCCGATGGCGTTCTCCAGCCGTGACTGGCATAAAGGGTGGCCACATCGTGTTCGGGAGTGAGCTGTCCGCTGATGGAGTCGATGATGCCCTTTTGCTTGAGTTCCGAAGGTGCGAGTCCTGCGTTTTCGGCAGTATTGAGGCTGTATCTGTTTTTAGTGGAGGTTTCCCCCCACGAAAAGTAGCGGCCGTATTCTTTGCTGTTGTGGCTTCCCACGGGTAAAGATCCCCATTCCACCGTCAGACCGAGGTCAACAGGTGTGGGGGCAGTGAGAAAAACGATGCTGTCGAGCGTGGCGGCATCTATCTCTCCGTTTCCGTTTTGCTGGTGCACCACAATGGCGCGTGTTGATTTGTTGCTGGAGTTTATGTCGAAAGTCAGGCTGTCTGTGTTGTTGGAATAGAAAGAGAGCGTGTCTGTGTTGCTTTGAAGAACATCTAGTCGGTAGTTTAACTGTTCGGCAAAAGAAACAGCAAAAGACAGCGTCGTGATAGCCAGGCAGAAGACCCGTCTGGCCGACTTAAAGAGATAGGCGTGTGGTTTGCTGTTCATCGTATGATAATTTTTATGTGCTCGTCATCTATTCCCACCATATATATTCCCGAAGTTTGCGGTTTCGGCAATTCAATGGTCCCGTTTGCCTTCTTTTCTGCAAGGCATTTCCCGTCGGACGAGTAGAGTGCAACCCGTTGTGTCGCACCGCTGATTTTGATGGTGAAATCGGTAACAACGATTGATTTGTCGGCTGTCTCTTCCGGATTTCTTTCCAGTTCTTCGATGGAACGGTCGCTAAGGCGGATGGAAAGAACATCGAGTGGGTCATACGATGCTGTCTGACCATTGCATTTGACGTAAACACTGTCGGAAGTGGTGTTTATGGATGGCCTTCCTCCCACATTCCAAAGCGCAAGGGTTTGCGTACGCAAGCGCATCACAAGTGTTTCTGCCGAAACTGTTGATGAGAGTGCGAAGAATAATAAGAAGCAATATGTGCGAATGCTATTATTCATCGGTGAAATGGTGTTTTTGTTGTCAGTTTATGCTTCCAACTGCGATTTTTTGAGGCCGATTATTTGCTGTCCTTTATCTGTAAGGACATGCATTTATGAGTAAAGATGTTGGAACTATGTTCGCAGTTTTTCTTGTATTCATCTACTGTAATAATCTTGCTGTTGCTGTTTGTTGGTGTTTGCTCCGACATTTTTAGGCACTCTTCCTCAAATTCGCTTTCGTTTTGAGGGTTAACTTCTTTCACATAATCATAATACGAACCAGCATGACTGTTTACAATATCAACGCAGGTTTCTGTCATAGAACCCATGCCGAGGCCTCTTCTCCAGAAAACTTGTTTCTTATCCAAGTCCACCTGAATAGGGTGATACGATTCTTTGCATTCGAGTGCCACTTTCATATTTTTGATTCCGTTGACTTTGCCGTTTTCATCAGCCAATGTCAAAAGGAAGCAGTCCATGTATTGAATATTAGTGCTTAAATCGTTTTCGTTAACCTCTCGGCAAGCCACCAGTTCGTATGTTCCGTCTTGGTCAACATCCACTAATTGGAAATCGAGCCCAAACCCCAGCATATTTTTCACTTTTCTTTCGCCTTCAGCGGAAAACCAGATTTTTGCGCTTTCTCCCAATGAGCCTGGGAGATCGCTTTCAGTAAAGATGATATCGTTTCTTGTGATGACGGGTTTCCCGTTGTCGTTTTTCACAACGCATTTCATCAGTTCGTGTCTGGTGATTGATTTCATTTCCGGGTTGATGCCAAAGTGACCATTCAATATATTTGCGTTTGGATCGTATTTATCCACAATGTTGAATATGCCAAAGTAGATGGAATCATTCTCTTTGAGGACTTGTGAGAGTACCACTTCTTCATATTTCCCTTCTGTTGAGATGTCTTTCGCTGTGCTTTCAATCAATTTGTTGATAGCTTCCTGATAGGTTTCGCTTTTGGTTGACAAAACAGTGTCAGATGTGGTTTGTTGGGCGTCGGGTGTGGTGTTGCCGTTGTTTGTGTTCCCGTTTCCGCAGGCAGCAAGGAAGAGTGCTGACAAAGCGATTAAAAGGTTCTTTTTCATAATATTATTCTTTTCTTTAAATTGATAATTACTACAAAGGTAGATATTTTAGTTGTGTAAAAGTATTTCCAGATTTGAGGTAAACAACTTGACAGACATGGCCAAAAGAATGATGCCAAAAAATTTCTTCAAAATATAGGTGAATGTAACACCTGTGAAACGTTGTATTTGTGTGGACATTTTTAGTACGAACAAAACGACCAACATATTGGCTGCCAATGCAATGCATATCACATATAGTTCAAACTCGGAACGGAGTGATATGAGTGTGGTGATGGACCCGGGCCCGGCAATGAGTGGGAATGCGATGGGAATTACTGTGGCATCGTCGGTGTTGTTTTGCTTGAAGATATTGGTTTCCAAAATCATCTCCAAAGAAAGGAAAAAGAGCACAATGGCGCCCGCCACAGCAAATGATGAGAGGTCCACCTTGAAGAGCTTGAGCAACCACTCTCCGCCGAACAGGAATGCGAAAAGAATGGAGGTGGCGATGGCTGTGGTTTTGTAGGCATGGATGGTCTTGCCACTCTTTTGAAGATCGACGAGGATAGGAAGTACACCGATGGTATCTACCACGGCGAAAATAACCATGAATGCGGAAAGAATGCTGATATAGTCCATGCTTTTCAGTGATTTTTGTTGGTCTCAAAATACTCTTGCAAATTTATGATTTATTTATGTTTCTCTGTTGCTTGTGCTCCTGAAAAATAGATGTTTTTTGCGGGAAATATGTTTCGCTTTATATAGAGACCACCTTATTATTGTATAATGACTTTTTTGTGGTAAATTTGGATGTTCATGTGATTTGGAGATGGTGAATATCCGTAAAGTCTCATGAAGTCAGTTTTTGAGAAGCTTTTTTTATCATGTTTAAAGACAGACTTTTATCTTTGTTTGTATTACTGTTGACAAGTGTCTCGTTGTCGGCAGGTGTTTATAATCCAGACAATATTCCTATCCCCAAAAACAGCACTGGCATCCCTTCCTATATAAGCAATCCCGACAGTATTTTGTCGGATAGTATTTGTGCGGTCATCAACAGGAGATTGTATCAGTTGGAGGACAGTGTGCGCGTAAAGTCTTTGATTATTGTGGTGGAGCGTTTGGAGGGAGACGATCCCTTTCAGTTCTCTCTTGATGTGGGCAATAAATATGGAATAGGCACAAAACAGGAAGATAACGGACTGATTATCACATTGGCAACGCAAGACCGTTCTTATTACATTCTGACGGGTTACGGGTTGGAAGGTGTTTTGCCGGATATCACTTGTCAGAAAATTGCCGACCGTGTGATGGTGCCATACTTAAAGGAAGGCAAGTGGGAGACTGCCATAGACGAGGCTGTGAAAGCAGTAAGCGACGTGATCTACCAAGGGGAGCCTGCTTTGGCGCAACTGGGGTTGTATGAGCAGAAACCTTCGTGGTGGCAGCAAATGAAAACCAGTTTCTCGGAAAACTTCTGGCTGTGGATGCTTTTACTCTTTGTCTTGCGTATCATTGTGAATTTTATACTTATAGACTATGTGGAATACCGAGAATACAAATTCAATATGCCAATGGTTTTCCGTTGGCTTGCCACACTTGCCAGCCTATTGATTTGGAATCCAGGTTTTTCTGTATATCACAAGCCTCCCAAAAAGCAGCGAATCTATTATATTGACAATCGTGGAATCCATTTGTCTGGCGGCCATGGGGGGCATGGTGGCAGTGGATCCGGCAGTGGCGGATCTTCGTCTGGAAACAGTCGTTCGTATGGTTCATCAGGAGGAGGACGCTTTGGAGGGTCCGGATCCGGAGGAAGATTTTAATTAAAGAAATTCAAACGTGTATTTCAGATTTTCAAAGCCTCCATTATTTCCACAAAATCGGCAGGCTTGTAATGCTGTTTCACGTAACTTACCACCCCTTCCAGTTCAGTCTTCGAGGCTATGCCATCGGCTTTCATTACAAGACTTATTACACCAGCCAACCCTTTATTCCGTCGGCTGCGAATGGTTTCTTCAGCAGGTTCAGGTCGCTGCTGCGTTTTTGTTGTGTCAGCAAAGCGTTTTCCATGCCATCTATCGTACCATATCTGCAAATCAATCAATGGCACGATAATTAAGTACTTTACAACAGAGAAAGCGGGTAGTAAGAGTAGGAGAGAAAAGAATGGAATACTACACGTTACACCAATAATGCCCAAAATGGTACATATAATAATTGTTTCATGCTCGCAAATCAAATCCAACAATTTATCCCACAAATTTTTGTTTGCAGAATCTTCTTTTTTACTTTGGCGTTTATAAGTGCGGCGAGACATGGGTGTTTTTTATTATTTCAAAAGAATCTTATGTGCAAAATTTTAGGGAATTATCTTCAAGTAGCCACTAACAATTTTTTGCCAACGAATTTCTACTAATTCTCACGAAATGAATGCGTTGAATTATTTTTTTACGAAAATTGCCTGCGGCATTACGAATTAATACGAATTCAGAATTGGAACCAGCATTTAATTAGTGGTAATTAGAAATGCCATAGGCATTCTTACAATGCGGTTTCCCCATTTCTCTCTTGTTTCCATTTGAGCATACGATCATACATCTTTCGCTTGAATACATATTCCGCCATAAATACATTCTTTTGAGACAAAAATAAAGTAAAAAGGCATTCCACTAAATTTATTTGGTCTATTTTGTCAATTTCCACCAATTTTATTTGGTCTATTTTGTCAATTTCCACCAAATTTATTTGGTCTATTTTGTCAATTTCCACCAAATTTTGCACTTTTTTTATGTAAAGCGATGTCTCGTTTTAAAGACTTATTATTCCTGTTATGTTATCTGATAAGTGGTTTAAAACACTGAAGACACGGAAATAAACTGAAGAACGGAGTTGGCGAATGCCTGAAGGCATTGACGGAGTCACACGGAGGTGGCGAGGAATTGTCGTTCTTAATTCAGTGTGAAATCCGTCAACGTCGTGAGGCGTTCCAATCCAAGAAACCCACTCCGTGAATTCCGTTATATCCGTTTCCTCCGTGTTTCAAAAGGCTCACACCACAAGTGTGATTAGTGGTTTTAGTTTTAATGACCTGTAATTCCCGTTATGTTAAATCAAAAAAGGATACTTTTAGTATCCCTTTTTTATGCGTTTTTTACAATGTCGGTAAAGTTCGACCAACTTTCAACTTTAAAACCCCTAATGTCGCGAACCGAATTTCGGAACCATTCAATTTTAGATAACTGCATTATTGATTTAACGATTGCTGATAAGTCTTCATCTTTAGTAAGATAAGTGCTTCCTTGAACCCATTCAAAACCATTCTTTTTCAATAATTCCTTGATTTCGTAATACGCATTATTGTAATTTTGCCCATAGTTATTTTTTAAGTCGGATATGGACATATCAAAACATAGAGCGTACATACCTTAGATTTTTTTAAATAGACATTCTTGACCGAAGTAAATAGTGCCGTCGTCTGTTTTTGCTGAAATTACAATTCCCACAAAAGAATTATTTTCCACGTTAATAATGGTAGCGCTAATCCAATCAGACATAAGTGTCAAGTCTGGAGAAATTTTTACTTTGTCGTTAACTTTCATAAGATTATGAATTAAAGGATTAGCAAAAATATAATAATTTCTTTAAAAGTGTATAGTATTTTGATTTTTTCTTAATACAAAGATAATTCTAAAATAGTGTTTTATAGCCCAATAATTCCCATTATGTTAGGTGTCTATATACAAGTTGGCACTTTTTTTTGCCAACGAATTTCTACGAATAATACAAATTTATTGGATGGTTGCAGATTTATACTAAGAATGCCTATGGCATTTCTAATTACTACTAATTAAATGCTGGTTCCTATTCTTAATTCGTATTAATTCTTAACGCCAGAGTCGTTTTTAGTAAAAATAGTCCATTGCATAGTTTTAGTAAAAATTAGTATAAATTCGTTGGCCAAAAAACATTACTAGTGCCAACTTGTATATAATTTCTTTTTTTTTGCCAACGAATTTCTACGAATAATTCAAATTTATTGGATGGTTGCAGATTTATACTAAGAATGCCTATGGCATTTCTAATTACTACTAATTAA
>JAGHUM010000006.1 GCA_018064855.1 Candidatus Physcocola equi | reverse complement strand
AGGTCCGGATGATATTCCAAGGCAAGTTTGCGGTATCTTTTTTGAATTTCTTCCATAGTGGCGTCTTCGCTTACACCGAGTATCGTGTATGCCGATTTTGTGGCGTTCTTATAAGTGAACTGTTGGATTTTTTCTTCCTGTTCTTTTTGTTTCTCATATTCAGCACCTCTTCGGAGTGGCTCGTAATATTTCTGTATGTATTTCTTGATATGGGGTGGTATGTTGATTTCATCTGCGATTGTGTCAATATATTCCCATTCATCATCTTTTATTCCATCATCTGCTATGGCGAGGCGGAATAGAAATCGAAGAAATTTTGCGTCTTGAGTTGTTTCTTCTCTTATTTCCGTGAAATTTGGCTCATGTCCTTTATTCTCGTCTAAAATTGACATGAAGTCTTTGGGATATTCTTTTGCTATAATTGCTTCTTGACTCTTTTGGGCATCTGGATTTAAGTCGCAAACTTTTTGAATAATGTAAGCTTTTGCATATTGTTTTTCTGCTTTTCTCATCTTTATTCCCATATATAGTCCTGCCGATAATGTTCCGATACATATAATAATCCATAAGCCGATAAAATTTCCGGCATTACCCCCGTCTTTACACAATAAAATCAAAGAGAAGTAAGTCAGCGCAAAGGAACAGATTATACAGAATATAATATTATTTCTTTTCTGTAATTTGGCAATATTCATCGATGATTCAGAAAAATTGTTGTTGATTTTAAAAATTATAAAGCCAGGATCAAAAATGATTCTGGCTTTGTAACTCACAATTCATGGCTCACAGCTCATGGCCCAAATCCTCCCTTTAAGGGAGGATTTGGGAGGGACCGCTCCCTGCTGATTATTCCTTCAACCCAAGAACCGCTGTTCTTATTGCGGTCTCAAGTGATGCCTTGTCCAATGCGCCACGCTGACTGCTTGGCTCTCCTTGTTTGGGTACGAATATCAAAAGGGGAATGCTGTGTGCTCCAAACATACTGGCAAGTTCCCGTTCTTTGTCAACGTCTATTTTGTATATGTTGAGCTGGCCTTTGTATTTCTCTGCAAATTCGTCAAGAAATGGAGAAATCATTTTGCATGGACCGCACCATGTGGCATAAAAGTCGATTACACAAGGTTTGTCTCCTATGAATTTCCATTTGGCTTCATTGGTGTTGCAAACCAACTTATCAAACTCTGCTTTTGTCAAATGCACCACTTTCCCTTCGCTGGTGGTCGTTTGCACAGTCTTCGCTTTCGCAGGTGCTTTTGCGGTGGTGGTTGCTGCATACACTGACAAACAGCCAATTGCAATTGCAGCAGCGGTGATGGTGCTCTTTATAAAAGTTGATGTCTTCATTTTCTGTTTTTTTTGTTTTTGTTTGTAAACAAAATAATGCAAATTCTATGCCATTCAGCTCACAACTTAATATCGGTAGAATTCAGCCTTGTAAGGCCCATCAACTTCTACACCGATGTAGTCTGCCTGCTCTTTTGTGAGTTTGGTAAGGTGTGCGCCAAGTTTTTCAAGGTGTAGGCGGGCTACTTCTTCATCAAGTTTCTTTGGCAATCGATATACACCTACTTCATAGTTGTTGCAGAATAATTCGATCTGTGCCAATGTCTGGTTGGTGAATGAGTTACTCATGACAAACGATGGGTGACCTGTCGCGCAACCAAGATTTACCAGACGACCACCGGCAAGCAAAATGATGCTGTGACCATCTTCTGGGAAATAGTATTGATCTACCTGTGGCTTGATTTCTCTGTGCTTGATGCCAGGGTAATTTACCATCTTTTCTACCTGGATCTCTTTGTCGAAGTGACCGATGTTGCAAACAATGGCTCTGTCTTTCATCTGTTTCAGGTGTTCCAAACGGATGATGTCAACGTTTCCGGTGGTGGTGACATAGATGTCGCCTACTGGCAATGCGTCTTCCACTGTGACAACTTCGTAGCCTTCCATGGCTGCCTGAAGGGCGCAGATTGGGTCGATTTCGGTGACTAACACGCGTGCTCCGTATGAGCGCATGCTCTGGGCGCAACCCTTGCCAACATCGCCATATCCGCAAACTACTACTACTTTACCTGCAACCATGATGTCGGTCGCACGCTTAATACCATCGGCCAAACTTTCACGACAGCCATAGAGGTTGTCGAATTTTGATTTGGTGACTGAGTCGTTCACATTGAATGCTGGGAACAATAGGGTCTTTTCTTTTTCCATCTGGTAAAGACGGTGTACGCCGGTGGTGGTTTCTTCACTCACACCACGGATACCTTTTGCCATTTCGCTCCAGTAGTTGAGGCCTTTTTCTTTCTGAACGGCCTTTAAAATGAGTTTCAACTCTTTTTCGTCTTCGCTGTCCGATGGGGTGTCGAGGATGCTTGGGTCTTTTTCTGCCTTTGCGCCGAGGTGAATCATCAGAGTGGCGTCTCCACCATCGTCAACAATCATGTTCGGACCGCCTTCTTTGAAGTTGAGGGCTTGCAATGTGCACCACCAATAGTCGGCAAGATTCTCTCCTTTCCATGCGAATACTGGAGTTCCGTCGTTTGCGATGGCTGCTGCTGCGTGGTCTTGCGTAGAGAAGATATTGCAACTACACCAGCGTACTTCTGCTCCAAGTGCGCGAAGTGTGCGGATAAGCATTGCGGTTTGGATAGTCATGTGGAGTGAACCCATCACACGGGCGCCTTTCAATGGCTTTGTGTTGCCATATTTTTCCTGAAGGGCCATGAGGCCTGGCATTTCGCTTTCGCTGAGGTCCAATTCCTTGTTTCCAAAATCGGCGAGCTTGATGTCTGCCACTTTATATGGAAGGGTAGAAAAAAGTGCTTCTGTCATTTTATTGTGTTTTTTATTTTTTTCTCTTTTGGGATTTTCTGCAAATATAATCATTTTCTCTGTCATTTTGATTGCGATAAGGTTTGCAAACTGATTTTTTTCTATATATTTGCTTTTATCTAATCGTAAACTTATATCGTTATGAAATTACATAAAATTTTTCTTGCCGCCCTCATCGGCTTTTTCCTTGTCGGCTGCGCTTCTTCTGTTTCGGCTCGAAACTCTAATTCCACTGTGAAAAAGGAGAAAACAACGCTGAAAAAAACTAAAAAGGAAAAGACTACTCTCGATGAAGGCAAGACTACTTTGGACGAGGGAAAGACCACTCTCGATGAAGGTCAGAATACCGTCGATGAAGGTAAAACTACTATTAAGAAAACAAAAAACAATCGCGCCAAGAAATCAAAGAAGGTTCGTGGTAAAAACGGAAACAATAGATCTTCTAAGGTCTCTCGCTAATCTACGCTTCTGTTTGATTTTTAACCGTCAGTCAAGAGCCACACCAATACAAATGCAACGGCTGTCGCTTGTGAAATGGATGGTATGTTCTGTTTTTGCAGGAACATAAATGTAATCGCCAGCAGAAAATTCTACTCGTTCACCATTCAGTATATAATAACCTTCACCTTCCTGCCAGATGAAATGTTCGTCGAGCGAAAGATGGGTATGCGCCTCACATACATCGCCCGCTTTGAAACTGGCAATGCTGATTTGACGGCATGGTGTATCCGCATCCTGATAGTTGAATAGCACTTTTTTCGTTCCACTGTCATGATTCAAAGGTATTTCCTTCAAATCGGGAATATATCGTTTTATTTTATCCATTTATTGGGCGATTTATATACAAAATTAAAGGTAAATCTTCGATGTTATGTAAGCATCCAATACAAAACTTGCCTTCGCCCTTAACTTTGTCGCGAACACAAAAATTTAGAAAATATGGCAAGCGAAAAGAAAATGTGCCAGATACGTGACATGTATGAGGCAAACAAAGGCAAGGATGGAGTGACCATCTCCAAAATCTGCAAACAGTCGGGTGTTCCGATAGCGGAATATGTCGAATGGCTTACGGTGCAGACAAAACCCAAACTGATTCCAGTTGAAGTCGTCGAGCAGAAACAAACAACAATACCAGCACAAACAGAAATCCTAATCAAGGCAGATCTTGTACTACCGAACGGATTGAATCTAAGGCACGAGTCCATCAGCCTGAATGAACTGAAAAGCCTGGTTGAAAAAATCGCCGTGCTATGCTGAACCTCAATCCGGACTACAGGTACTTTTACGTGGAGGGCATCACCGACATGCGCCTCGGACACTTCCGCCTCTGCAACACCGGACTATTTTGTCAAGGTCTTGGAGGCATTGGCCGATGACTATGGGGACTATGAAAAACTGACGCCAGACAGAATCAATGAAACATGAAATCAGTCCGAAAGGGCTGGTTTTTTTGTATGTATAGTATAATTTGCTATTTTTGGAGATATAAATAACAAAATTGATGTTTACGAAAGAGCCGTGCCTATATGCTGAATAACAATCAAGAAGAATCTTCATATTCATTCGATACAAAAACAGGTCATTTAATAATTAATTCAATTGTCAAGGGATCGAAACCTTGGAATGACCAAAAAAATAAAGTGAAAACGGTGGCTGTTTCCTTCGCAGAGTCTGTTTTTTCTACAGTCGAATCTTGTTTCGGCGTGGTGGAATTACATGCGACTAATGTCGCCATCATCAAAAAGTTGGCAAAAAAAGATTTGGTTTTCATTTTTTTTATAATGAGTGTCATTAGTTGTTAAATAAAACGGTGAATTTATAGAGGTCATCGTATGTTAATGAAGTGGATTATTTTCCCGTTGTCATTCGTGCTCCGTAACACAAATGTAAGCAACCATTAATCACCTGTTTATTACCATTCGAAGGTATATTCAATGTCTTTGACCTTCATTTTTACTGGCATTTGGTCTGAGTTGAATGTCCAGTCATAAGAGTATGGTTTCCCGTTTATCTCACAAGATTTTGGCAACTTGTTGCTGATTTTTCCGGTTATGCCGGCATACCACAACTCAAAACCTGTATTACCATCCATAATGATAACTGCAGGATCGAAAGGAAGAGTGTTATCAGTATCGCTGTATTCTATTTTGTAGTTAACGGGACTATCTTCTTCGATTTCGGTCTTATAACTGGTTATGCGACCGTTTTCCCAATTAAAGGTCGTATTTTCTTCAACTCCGCTGTAGTAGTTGCTTATTTGACCGTTGTTGTCGTATCCGAAAATGCAACCGAAATCAGTTCCATCTTCGCTGTTCTCCGATATCCAGAATACGCTTTCTAGCTTGTCTCCAGTGTATTTTGATTTGTAGTTTTCTCCATTGACGCCATATTTCGCGTTTGCGAAATTGAAAATGTCGGTTTTGTCCGCAATGCTGTATTTTAACGATACGGTCTTTTCATTTTCACGCACAAATGTAATGGTAACAGACTTTCTGCCTTCTGCGGTGTTGTAATTGGCTGTAAGGCTTTTGAGTTGCTTTTTCTCTGCTTTTGGGGTTTCTTTTTCTACAGAAACTTCCTCAACGGTTGTTGTGTCCTTTGTTTCTTTGTTTGATGTAGGTGTGGTGTTTTGGCAACCGATTGCTGTTGCTGCGACAGCTGCTAAAGCTAATTTTGTGATTTTCTTGATCATATTGTGTCTAGTTTTGTTTATCTTTCATATCCATCGTAGTAGATGACACCGAAATATCCGATTCGGAAACGGACTTTTAATTGTTTGATTTCATTTCGGTAACTATAATCATATTCTCTGACTCTGATTTTTGCCATTTGTTCGTCGTTTTGAATGTCTTTAAGCCAAATAAAAGGCATGTGCGCTATCACATTTAGGTAGTATTCGGTGACCAAAGAGACTTCTGGTCTGTTCGGCGTGTGTGCTTCTCCCTGAAAACATATCGGATCTGCGGTGAAATGGGCATAGTATTCGTTGTTTTTGCCGTAATAAGCATTCCATCCAGTGATCGTTCTTGTGACTTCTATGGTGTCTTTGTGATTGTCGTATCTCATGTTTCCTACGATGAAGAAAATGGTTGATATGCTGGCGTGTATGTAAATTATTATGGACAAGGATGTTGCGGAACCCAATATCACATTTCTCAGTTGTATCCAGTCTTCTTTTCTCGTTCGCAAAATTGGTATTTCTGACGATTGCAATGGCTTGACCGTGAAAATGACTATAAATAAAAATACAATGGAGTAGGGAATTGAGAATAGAAGAAAATCGAAGGCGCCCGTCATTAAGTGCGTATCTGTTAACATTAACATAATGAAAGCAAGCACAATCTGGAAAATCGCCCCGAGAATAAACGGATAATAAAACAAATTGGACAAGGATGATTTGCCTATAGCTGTCTTGTCTGATGTAGGGTGAAGGATGTCTCCGTGTCCGAAAATGTCGCTTAGTTGGCCGAATGGAGCGTAACGATCGGCATGGAAGTGATTGTTGTACCATTCTTCTGCATTTCCTTTGATGTAATAATTAATTAGTTCGTCCAACTCAGATTTCTTTAGTTTCAGACCATTAACACAGAGATTATACAATAACTTTTCCTCCGAGTTTTTCTTTCTTGTGCTGAGTTTGTTGTCTGTGCAGGCAAGCGCTAATAGCATAAACATGATGTATTGCTTGTCTTCCTTACACAGGTATAATCCCAGTTCTTCTGCAAGTTTTGTGCCGTGAAAATCGAAGACGTAATGTGAATTGGAATCGCATGCATCGGGATCCACGATGATTCTGCCTTGATGTATCGACTCCTCTACATTGACAAGATCTAAGGTTTGTGAGTATTTCCCGCTGCCTATTTCGCGCTTGGTGATAGCTGCCAATGCCGTTGCTGCATCGGCACGGTATTCTTTGGGACAAACCTCCGTGATATAGCGGGAGATAAATTCTATTTTCCCACTTTGCACGTTCTCTTCCGATTGCAGCATATATCCCATCAGATAGATGATGGATGTGTGAAAATGCTTTGGGTCGTTGGCCAACTTGGCTCGGGCTTCTTCATTCTTGAAATAGGTGAAAAATAGTTTGATTTCCTCGTAATTCAGTATGACAAGCTTTATGGTAATGTATAAAGATATGGCAGATAATAGCAGGAAGAATAGAATCTGTAACATGGGGTTTTTTTTGCAAATTTAAGAAAAGTGTTCGATTGGATTTTTACCGATGTTATATTCTTTATAGTCATTGAACATCACCATTATACACAATCTATACCACTATTAACGTTTGTGTAGTCTCTAAAGGGGGCACTTTATTCCTTCAGTGCATCAGTTGGCAGTCCATCTCCCTTTTCGTTTGTATAGTACCAACGGCCCTTGTACTTAACATGGATAAGCCCCTCTGAAAAATAGCCGATTTCATCGAACTTAAATGGTAAAATCATTTTCCCCTCGGCATTAAACATGGCGTAGGCATCTTCTTTTACCTCAAATTCGGACCGTTGCATATAATTGCTACCAGGCTTTTCCTCTTTATAAACAATGTGTTTACCCTTCTTATGGTAATACTTCACATACTTGATATTTAGAAGCATGTCTTCTCTCGACAAGATCTCGTCGCCTTTATAAAGAACACTCAACTCGTCATTTCTTGATCCTTTAAAATTCTTTTTCAAGTCATCCAAAGACAGCGTTCCTTCTGAAAAACTAACGAAAGCAATAGACGGAATGCCGTCAACACCGGTAAGATGTCCTTCTTTGTCAAGCACATAAGACTTGCCATCTTTATAAACACTATAATAGTTGTCTCTTATATGGTCAATTGGGAAACTCGTATCTAAAACAGGTTCTCCGTTTTTGTTTTCTAAAAGCCAATTATTTCTTCCTCCTACATATTTAAAGTAATTTTTACCATACGGGACTTTCTTTATCTCTTGACCGTTGGTGTTCATTATGAAAGCATTATTACCTTCATCATCATAAAAACAGATGAAGTCATAACCCGTAACGATGTTGATGTTGCTTATCTTTTCAAATATCTTTTTACCGTCTTTATAGATGTCATACCATTTCGGATACCTTACAAAACCGGCATCTTCTTCAACAACTTCGGCTTCGCTTGTTATGAAAAAACCATTCCAATAAACAAAGACATAATCGGTATGTATGAACGGGAACAGCGTATTTCCGTGGCTGTCCACCACGCCATATTTTCCGTTCCTACACATTATATATCCGTCAATGACGCCAGCCCCATCTTTTGCTCCATAGCAAAAAAGGGACCTATACATTTCTCTGTTTAGTTCTTTAGTCGGGAAAGGGGAATAGCCCATCTCCTCAAGGTCGCCAACACCGGCATACGATCCGTCTTTTTTCTTAAAGACGGTTTTTGATAACAAGTTAACCACAGGTTCCCCTTTCATACCAGACACGATGGCTCCGTCTTTAACCAGACAGGACTTTCCAGATTTGTCATCGCCCATCCTTACTGTCTTATTTTCCAGATAGACAGTTCTTGAGTAATCGTGAAATGATATTTCTTCCTTTATTACGAGATTTCCTTTTTTGTCGATATAGCCATACTCTCCAGCCTTTTCTACGAATGCTCGACCATTGGAGAACGCACCAACACGATCGTAATCCCTAATATTCTCGTTAAGAAACTGCAACTGTCTTTTTGACAAGGTTTCTGCATCTGACAACCAGTGAATACTAATAGCCACAAGGACTAATAACATTTTTTTTATCATTATTCTACCTTTCTTCTTATCTGTCGTCATTATGATTGACAATTTCATTTGTTTTTCCTTTTTCAGAAGTTGTTAAAATGGTTGTTTGCGAACTTTTTTCCCGTTCTCAATCACAATGCCTTTATATGTGTCGGTAACTTTTATTCCCGATACATTGTAGCGCTGCATTTTGCCCTCCTTATTGTCTTGCAGAGTTGTTCCTATGTGGGTTGTGGTAATGTTGCAGTCATATTCAATGGTTTGTGTGTCAAGTATGTAGTCGCTTGCGATTACTGGCTTGGTGATGGCATCCCCATTGGAGTCTATTTCTACCGATGTTGGGATGACTACTTCTAATGATTCTCCGGGCAACAAACCTTTGAGGGTTTCTTCTGAACGTACTGATCCGATGGCGAAATAAGCGTCGCGGTAGAGTGGGGCAACACCAGTGTTTTTTACGATGACTTTTGTTTGAAATCCATCTGTCTCACAATTCGTGACGACAAAGTGATAACCGGTTGCCATGCTGCATTCTTTGAATCGTGTGGCGTTGTTGTATGAGTTTCTGCCCGAAGGGTTGTTGTTGGCTATCATGAAAGAAATGTGGTATTTTGACGATTGCTCTTCCCAAGTGTGTCCGTATAATCCTGCGGGATTGGTGAAGTTGGTTTGGTCTTTGTCTGAATAATAACTGATCTCTCCTCCGCAAACGCCAGTCTCCCATCGGTTTTTACCCATTTTATTCCAGCAGACCTCATTATATCCGTCTCCTGTGCCGATCTCGTGATGCTCATGCATGAACGAATCGTCAAATATTCCGAAACTCAACTTCTGTAGATCTTTGTCGGATGCGAATGGTGTGTATTCATCCGATGCGGCATCTTTACTGATTGACCAAGGTATGTTCCCCATTACCGTGGATAGATGTAGAAAGAATTCTTTTTGGTATTCCTTGGTTGGAAAGTTTTTGCCGAAATCAATCTTCACCCCATTGTCATCGTAGATGTGGTATTCCGACCAATGGCCAAATCCCACTTCAACAAACGCTATGCGTGAGTCATTTTCATATTTTTGAGCGAAGTCTGTGTAAAATTGTTTGGTGAAGCGTTTTAGTTCGCTGTTGCTCCAGTCGGCGTAGTATGTTTCTCCGTCTCCTGCCACTTTTTTGTAGGTTTCTTTATAGTCGCTTCTGGCTTTGATGTAAGCTGGCACCCCGGAAGTTCCTGCTTTGTCATCCACCATCTTTTCTCCAGGATACTCATAGAAGAAACGGATGATAGACTGATGGTTGCGGCTCTTTACATCATCAAGAATACGGTCAAGGTAACCCCAATCGTATTGTATGGTCCCGTCTTCATCGCAGCCTGTCACCACTTTGCTGGGGGCAACATAAGAAAACTCCAAAGCGTGGCTGTTTCCGTATGTGCTGAAGCGAGACTTGGCTTCATCTGGCCATAAAAACCAATCCGGTCATTGGTTGCACATGGCTTACTTCTGAACGGAGGCCTACTTGTTTCCAATCCGAAGCCATGCTGTTTATTGCAAGCATGGCGTTAATAAGGATAATAAGTGCAGTGTGTTTCATGGATAATTAAAAAGTTTCTAATTTTACAAATATATAAATTGTTAACCAATTTCCATCTGTTTTTTGTTTTTATTGAGGTCTCCTTAGAAGTTGTTTTAAATTTTTGTTGGGGATTTTTATATGTGTATTTTTCAGGATGTTTTGAAGTGGATCAGAAAGGAGCAATGGATGCCCATTGTGACTGAAGATTCACTCAAAACAGACGAAAAACCTATAAAAAACCCAAAAGAAGAAGTTCGCAAATATTTAAACAGCTTCTTATCTCACTCTGTTCTTCTGAAAGTGGGGAGCGGCATAAAGATTGAAAAAAATGGCGCTGACGAAGGCAAATCCGGCACCTATGAAGTAGGCGGTGCTAAACCCGCTTGTCTCTGCCCAATGGCCTCCAAGCACTATCCCTAAACCTAATCCCAGGTCCCAACTCGTCAGGTATGTGCTCGTGGCTGTCCCTCGTTGATTGTTGCTGGCAAGGTTGACAAATAAGGTGTTGTAGGCGGGAAACATGATGCCAAAACTGATTCCCAAAATAAGCGGAATGACGTAAAAAAGGGTAGTGCCGAGCAGAATGTTCTCGCTGCACACCCACGCCAGACTGCCAATGCCGATGAAGCATAATACCACTCCGTAAAATCCTGCGCTGATTATTTCGGTCACATATCCTTTATCTACTACTTTACCTGCCATTATGCGGCTGACTGCCATTCCAATGGCTGTCAGGGTGAAGAAGAATCCTGTTTCGGTGGTGATGCCACATTCACGGGCATACATTGCAATGTAGTTGGTCGTCATCCCGTAGGGAATGCTGAGCAATAGCAATGCGATTCCGCCAGGAATGCCTTTGAGCAACAAGAAACGGTCTAAAGATATAGGCGGACGTTTGACCGGCGCTTTGTAGGGCGTGTTCACCATCGTTGCCATAAGAAACCCTATGATGCAAAAACACAGTCCTGCGCCGAATATGGTTTTGAAATTGATCTCATTATTGTGCATGAATAAACCAATCATTGGTCCGGTGGCCATGGCCATGTTGTTCGACAAACCGTAATAACCAAGACCTTCTCCTCTTCGTGCCGATGGCATGATGTCGATAACCAACGTGTTTCCTCCCACGGTCACCATCCCGTAGGCCAACCCGTGAACAATGCGTATCATTGCGAATATCATCAAATATCCTGCCACCAGATAGCCGGCAAACATGGCGACGAAGATGAAATATGCGGTCATGTAAAGCGGTTTGCGTGCAAATGTGTCAAGCAGATAACCGCTGAACGGACGGATGAACATTCCACTTACCGTGTAGCAACTGATGATGATGCCTGCCACACTGGTGCCACTGTTAAACGCTTCTGTCAAGTATATTGGCAATATTGGCGTCAATAGCCAAAATCCAAAATAGAGTAGAAAATTGGCAGATAAGAGGCAGCAGTAACTCTTGGTGAATAAACACTCTTTTCCCATTTTATCTCTGTTTTCCTCGGCAAAAGTAATATAATAATATGTAATGGTGCATTCTCAGTGAAAACTTATGCTTCTATTCTCGGTTTGTTTTTGATTTTTTTTATGGTTGAAATGTTAAATCTTATGTTAAAAATTTATGTTGTATAACATATTGATTTTTCGGTTACTTAGCATTTTCTTTTTAAGAAAACTATTCTTTATTTTTTCGTTTTTAGACTAAATATTAACATTTCAGCAGTTTGGTGGTTGTGGAAAACTTTTTTATATGGATTTAGTTTTGTAATTTTGCATCGTCTTTAAGACAGAAACAAATTAGAAAACAAAAATTATTTAATAAAATGAAAAAAGCATTATTTCTTGCTGCTTCTCTTTTCGTAGCAGCTTTCGCAAACGCACAGGAAGAAAACGCTGCTAACGCTGGTGTTAAACCTGAATCTGGTTCTTTCTCTGTTGAAGTTGGTTTCTGCCCTTTCCAGTCTGAATCTGTAAATCTTGAAAACGGCCGTCTCAACGCTGCTTACTCTATCAACGACAACTGGTCAGTACGCGCAGGTCTTGGCTTCGGTGCTTCTACTACCGACAATGGTGTTGAAACTAAGAAGAACACTTTCTCTTTCGCTCCTGGCGTTGTTTATGGCTTCGCTGGTACTGAAAAAATCACTCCATACGTTGGTGGTGAACTTGTTCTCCGCAAATCAAGCGAAGAAGTTAATGATAAGAAGACTTCTGATATTTTCGGTTTCGGTGTTCAGGCTTTCACTGGCATGAACTACTACTTCACTAAGAACGCTTATGTTGGTGTTGAATTCGGTATCGGTTTCAACTCTCAGAAAGATGATGAATCTGATGCTAAGAGCAGCGAATTCAAAGCTTATGCACAGCCTGCAGTTCGTCTTGGCTGGGCTTTCTAAGCAATTAGTCTTGATTTAGCACAAGATATTTTATCATATTTGGCTCCGGAAATGTAAAAATTTTCGGAGCTTTTTTTGTTTTCTCATATTTATTCAGTAAAATTGTATTCGTAAAAAAACTCTATTTCATTACTCCTGTCTCTGCTCGTTTGATGGGTAAAGTGGAGTAACATATTGTAAAATAAAAAAATACAACAAAATGAAGCATTCCATATTCGCATTTGTCTCTGCCGCTTCTTTCGCTATGATCGTTTCGGCATGTAATGGCGGATCTACTGGATCTGTTGATAACTCAAAGAAACCTGTTCTTTATGGCATGAAGTGTGAATTTGTGCCAGATGGACAGCAGGCTGTTATTTTTGGCTCTAATTTGGCCGGTGCGGAAGTCATTTTCCCAGATTCTTCTTCTTCTGGTATTAAGGTGGCTGCTGATCCTAGCAGTTCCGACTCCGTTCTCAATGTTATGGTACCGGTTGGTTCTACTTCGGGTAAAATCAAGGTGATTGCCAGTGGTGATACCATTTCTTCTAAATTCCAGTTCCGCGACAAGAGAAACTTGCTTATCGACTTTGATTCTAAACGTGCTACTTGGGGTGGCTTCGACCCTTATAATGAAAATGAAGATGGTGAGCAGGTGCTTGCAACTACAGTTTTGCTCGACTCGGCTGTGAAATTGCCAGCGCAGCTTCCTGAAGCGTGCAGCGGCAATTATGCTTTGCTTTTCGGTAGATACAACAGAGCATGGTCTATGTCGCAGTCTATGTATATACAGTATGTTGCCAATCCGCTTGATGGTGGTCGTGGCGATCATTCTGTTGCTGGACCTTTTGAAGGATATGAAGCGAAAGACCTCGCTCTCAAGTTTGAGGTGTTCATTCCAAAGGAGTCTCCTTACAAAAAGGTACATACAGAAATTTTCTTTGGTCCTTATGACGCACCAGATAAGCATGGACGAGACAGAGTTCCTATTTATTTCTGGGAGCCTTTTGCAAACACAGGATCGTATTCGACCGATGGATGGCAGACCATCACGGTTCCGCTTTCTGATTTTACGCATGGTGTGAATTCTGCCGAGGAACGTTTCCCAACCCCTATCAATCTTAAAAAGTCAACCAACTTCTCTTTTGTTCAGTTTGGTGACGCGGTGGATAGTGCTGACGATTTTATCTTCATGTGCTTGGACAACTTCCGTATTGTCCCTATTGCTGAGTAATTTGTGTGTTTATTTTATAGTAAGGCAGATTTCTTTTCGAAATCTGCTTTTGTTTGTTTTTTTACGTTATGTTATGAACTATAAACATTTAGCGTTTTCATTGTCGCTCCTGGCTTCTTCTTTTGCCTTGAATGCGGCGGATTATTTGTCGAATGCAGACTTTGAATCTGGTATCGACGGGTGGATTCAATATAATGGTGCCGATGGCGCTTCTTCTTGGAGTTCCACTGGCGGTAACTCTGGTCCTGGTTGTTTGAAGGTGGTCAACGATGAAGCCAATCCTTCTGACCAGTGGAAGACGCAGGTCCATGCCGATTTTATTGAGGCTTTGCCAAAAGGGGAATATACGCTTTCTTTCTTTATCAAGTGCGAATCTGGCAATGGCTCGGTTCGTGTCTCTATCGGCAATAACTATGAGCCTGATCAAAATGTTTCGACTTCGTATCAGCGTATCAATTATTCGTTTACTTCACAGGGCGAACCCGGCATGAATTTTGACCTGGGTGCTGTCGCCAATACGTACTATATCGACGATATCACTCTCGTTTGCGACAAATTAGCGGAAAAAGACACGGTTGCTGTCGATCCTTCGGTTTATACCGAGGTGGATGTCAACGTCAAATGGAACGAACTTAACCAAACTGTTCTGGGTTTTGGTGGTGGTATCGTTTATTATCAAAACTGGTTGACTGCGCATCCTTATTATGATGAAATCTGTGATTTGTTGTTTAAAGACATGGGCGTCTCTGCCATCCGTCTTGGCAACTGGGCGCAGGATTTTAATAAAGTGGATGTTTCTCATGATGTGAAGATTCTCAACACTGCAAGAAAAATCTCTGATAAGGATTTCTTTATTGAAATGTCGTCTTGGTCGGCTCCTTCTGAACTGAAAGCTAATGGCAATCTCAATGGAACCAACGGTGGTGTTAAGGCTTCGCTGAAAAAGGCAAACGGACAGTTTGTTTACGATGATTTCGCTAAATGGTGGAAAAAGTCGTTGCTCTATTATCATGAAAATGGCATTTATCCTGATTATATCAGCATCCAGAATGAGCCAGACATGGATGCGACTTACGAAGCCACTATCTTTAATGAAAAGGAGTCGGATGATGTCGCTTCTTATGGTAAGGCTTTGGCTGCTGTTTTCAATGAATTTCGCGATTTGGAACACAGACCGAAGATTATCGGTCCCGAACCTCTTGGTATCGGTTGGAATAATCTTCAGAAATACCTGAATGCTGCTGATACGGATATGTCTATGCTCGATGGTATCTGTTTCCACTATTATCATAGTGGCGTGCAGACGCATGCGGAAAACCAGCGTTACGATTTCGCCGATGACTTCATTGGCGCTATGAAAGGTATTGCTAACGATTATTATGGGGATAAACCTCTGATTATGACCGAAAACTGTGCAATGCGTTCTGCAAAGGCAAACGATGCTGTAAACATGGCCCGTATTATTGCCAATGCCATGAACTATAACCGTACAAATGCGTATATCCATTGGAATCTCATCTGGGGTGGACTTGGCGAAGGTTGTATCAGTCTGGAAAATCCATGGGCTCCGTTCGCAACAGAAAAGGGGTATGAAATAAACGGTGACTATTATGGACTTTGTCACTTTGCTAAATATGTGAAACCAGGCATGGCTTGTTTGGATGCTACGTCTTCTAATTCTGATGTCGTTGCAACTGCGTTTGCTGATGCGAAGAAGGGTACTTATGTGATTGTTTTGGTGAACAATGGCACTAACCACATGGTAAATCTTGGTTCTGTCCTTTCTAAAGATAGCGACAAAAAACTGATTGCGATGTACCGTACTGCTCCTGCTCTTAACGAAAACTTCCAGGATATGGGTTCTTCCGACATTGTGAAGGACAATCTTATCGAACTCCCTGCCAACAGCGTGGTCACTTTGACGTTGGAAATGGCGTCGGCCGATAAAAACATTTCTGCGGATGCTGAGTCTTGGATATACTGCCAAGATGGTGAGATTTGTTTCATAGCGAATAAGGAAGGCAAGGTCAGCATGGCTGTTTACGATGCTCAGGGTAAGAAATTAGCCGACCGCGTTGTTAATGCAACTTTGGGCTTGAACAAATTCAAACTTGAGAATGCACATACTGGCATTATTTTTGTGGAAACAACTATTGACGGCATCTTGCGTGTCGATAAGTTGATCTGCAAGTAATGCAATGTGACATTTAATTTTCTTTGCGTATGAATTCTTTTTGCAAATATTTTCTCCTGATAGTGGCAAATTGCCTTTTCGCTCAGTGGGCTTATGCTGATGCCGACGAAGAGGTCGTTGCTCCTGTCGGACATGAGAGTGGTGGTTATGAGCTGATTGGCATTGTCGAAAATGGCGATACCATTCCTTTCGAGTTGCTCTCTCCGGTCACGGTGTCTGTTCCTATCACAAGCACCGATTTCTGGCAAGTGGTCAAGAGGGTGAAGAAAACATACCCGATTGCGCAGGAGGTGGCTGTGGAGGTGAAAAAGGTAGATGCCATCACCAAGAATATGAGCAAAAAGGAACGTAAAAAATACATTAAGGAGCACGAAGAGGAACTGACCGAGAAGTATAAGCCTGTTTTGATGAAAATGTCAAGAACCAATGGTAAGATTCTTATTCAGTTGGTGGACAGGCAGTGCGACCAGTCTTGTTACGAACTCGTACAGATGTTTGCTGGCAAGTTCCGCGCTTTTTTCTATCAAGGTATTGCAAAGGTCTTTGGACATGATTTGAAAAAAGAGTATAAGGAAAACAAAGCCATTGAAAATGCGATCAACTACCTCGCTCAAACCAATCAGATTCAGTTGGCGGAAGATGATCCGATCTATAGGCGTGGGGTGCCTAATTGATTTTTTGGTGGTCTTTGCTTTTTTATTTAACTTTGCACAGTATATTGGTAATATCGATTTCCCTCTATGTTTAGCTGGTTTTCATCAGGTTTCACGCGTGTAGGAGTGCTTGCTGCGCTTTTCTTTAGCGCATTGCCTGCGGCGTTTTCGCTCGAAAGCAATGCCAGGGACGGATATACCCTCTATGCTGAGATCGATGAAAACGGTGATACGATTTCTAATGAATTACTTCCTACGGTCTTAAAACGAGCCAACCCCTATGATGTTTACGTCTCTAAACGCAAACGTAAGATTTTTTGGAAGACAGTCCGCGATGTGAAAAAAACATATCCTTATGCTAAACGTATTGCTGCGGACGTGATGGCTGTTGATAGTATGACTTTCGGCATGGATGATGATGATCGCAGGAAATTCATGAAAAAACATGAAAATGATCTCATCAGTAAGTATAAACCGGAATTGGTGAAACTTACGCTCCGACAGGGTAAATTGCTTATTATTCTTGTCGATCGTCAGTGCCAGCGCACTTCCTACTCGCTCATCAAAGAGTATAGAGGCGGGGCTTCTGCTTTTTTCTGGCAAGGGTTTGCCACCATTTTAGGGGCTAATCTGAAATCAGGATATGACAAAGAGGAAAACGAAGTGATTGAATATGTAATTGATTTATATGAAAGTGGTCAAATTTAACATCTCTATTCTTGCTGTTTTGGCGGCGGCTTTTGCTTGCTCGGCTTGTGATACAGAAAAAGACGAACAGTGCAACTGCGTGGATAATAAAGGTAATAAACAGTATATATCTACAGTGTCGCAAGAATGTTCAGACCTTAGCACTCCTACGCTCAGATGCTATCCGGCAGATTGAAATATGTTTGCTTCGCTGCCCGGGTTGTTGTTGGGGTGGTTTTTATAGTTTCAGCCTGTCTGAAATTTTCTTCTATTGATTCTTTTGAATTATACCTTTTAAGTCTCGACTGGTTTTCTTTCTTCTGGTCGAGTATTTTTGCGCGCCTGCTCATCTTGTCTGAATTTGTGTTAGGCATGGCTTTGATTGCTGGCGTTTGGCATCGCATTGTCAATGGTGCCACTTATGCCATTTTAGGGCTGTTTTCTCTTTTTTTGCTCTATCTCGTTTCGCAGGGCTATGATGGGAATTGTCATTGCATGGGCGAACAAATCGATTTGCCACCGATACCGTCTTTGTTGAAGAATGGGGTTTTGGCTCTTCTCGTCGCATTTTCTTCTTTCGGTTGGAAACCTTCTTTTCATAATCCGTTGGTTTCAAAATTGCTCGCTGCTGCCGCTCTTGCAGTGGGTGTTTATATCTTTGTCGCGTCGCCGCCAGATGCTTTTCTCATTAAAAGAAAACAGCCTGTGATTCATCGGGATAATTTGGACAATTTCTTGGCAAACGACTCTGTTTTTCAGACTTCTTTTGCCGACAAACCAAAGGTTGTGCTGTGTATGTATAGCACAGGTTGTCATATCTGTAAGTTGTCGGCAAGGAAATTCCAATTGTTGGCAGATCATGTGAATCTGCCTTCAAGTCAGGTTTATCAGCTCTTTTCGGTCGATGTGTTCAATTTGAACAATGATGAGTTGGTACAGCGTTTTTTCTCGGAAAATGATGCCAAACCTGCTACTTATCAGTTGGTGGATACAGAGATGTTAAGCATGCTTGTAGGCACTCTCCCCGTTTATGTCGTCTGTGAATATGGAAAGGTGACAAGCGTGTTCAATTACCGTCTTCTTTCGGAAGATGTCATTCAATCATTGATTGTTAAATAGGTAACCATAAATCATTTCTTTAGAGCCAGACGGCTCAGACTCACAATACAGGCGATCATCGCGATAACTGAGCCTGCATAAAGTGCATGACGTGGTGCTGTTTCTGGGTGAAAATGAAACAGCAATGCCACCAATGTCGCGCCTGTCGTCTGCCCGGTTAGTCGTGCCATGGCGAGCATGCCGCTTGCGCTTCCGCTTCTGTTGAGTGGGGCGGAGGTGATGAGGACATTGTTGTTGGGCGATTGAAATAAACCAAATCCGAATCCGCAGCAGATCAACCGCCACGTTATGTCGATGTAAGACGGATTTTCAGGAAGCAATGATAAGGCTCCGATACCAAAAGACAAACATGCTAAACCTATACCTCCCATGACTCCTGCGTTGACTTTCCCGATAAGGCAACCTGCCAATGGTGCTGCTACCATAATGCTTATGGGCCAGGCTGAAAATAATAAACCTGTTTCCGACTCGCTGAATCCATATCCTTTCTCAAAAAAGAATGGAATGGATACCATGGCAAGCATCTGTGCTGTGAATGAGGCGATGCTGGTCAGTACGGATAAACTGAAAAGCGGAATACGCATCAGATCAACGGGAAGCAATGGATATTCCAGGCTGAGTTGACGCTTGATGTAATGGCAACCTATACCGAAGCAGACTGCCGCTATGGAAAGGATTATATAATTGCTGAATCCGTGTGAAAACCCCTGCACAACTAAAATGAATGTTCCAAAGAATAAGCCATTCAAAATCATGTCTTTCTTTGGCAGGGCGCGTTCACTCAGTCTTACGACATTGTGGGGTAGTGCTCGGTAGCCCATGAACAATGCCAACATACCCAATGGCAAATTGATTAAGAAAAGCCATCTCCAGGTCAGCGTGGAGAGTATTAGCGCACTCAGGGATGGACCGATTACAGAGGCGATGGCTACCAATGTGGCATTCAGGCCTATTCCTTTGCCCAACCAACTTTTCGGATAAGAAAGACGCAGCAGTGTCATGTTGATGGCCATCATGGCAGATGCTCCAACTCCTTGCAGCATTCGGCTTCCCACAAGTGTCCATAGGTTTTGTGAACAGGCACATGCAACAGATGCAAAGGTGAAGATGGATAAACCGATCATATACACTTTTCGATAGGAATATATTTCGCCTATGGTGGACATCGCAAGCAGACACATGATGATTGCCAATTGATACCCATTGACTATCCATATCGAATCGGCTTCTGTCAGGTGCATGATGTCGGACATGGTTGGCAATGCTATGTTCATAATGTTGACGTCTAATACCGCCAATATCACGCCCAATGAAACTGTTGCTACTGCGAAAATACGACGAGGCATTGGTAGTCCGTCATAGATCTTTACCTTATTCTCTTCCATTATTTCTCCTATTACAATGCAAAGTTACTGCTTTTGGTGATTTATGGTCTCTTAATTTTTACCGATTGAAGAAGTTGTTTGTTTTTTTTCTTTTTACTGAGAGATTTTTTTATCTTTGTGCATATCTTAATGATGTTTATAATTATTGTTTTTTAATTTTTTTTATACATTCATGAAAAAGTTTAAGTTTTTCCTCGCAAGCTTGTTAATCGCTTGTTTGTCTTTTGGTTTCTCATCTTGTAGCAAAGACAGTGATGATGACAATTCTAACTCGGAATCTAAGTCTGCTATCGTTGGCGACTGGTCTCACAATGATAAATTATCTTCTATCGTGTCTGTAATGAACGGCGAGAAGGTGCCTGCAGAAGATGAATTCTTTGGAAACGCAGATTTGGTCTTCAACGCTGATGGCACTTTTGCTGTTCTCGACGAAAAGGATCCAATTAATGGTAAATATTCTATCAATGGAAAAGAATTGACGCTAGAATATACTGGTAAAGGTCAAAAATATGTCGTTAAGAAAGGTGCCGATTTGTCTGAAATCATGGCTGGAAATGCAGATGAAGATGATGATGAAGAAGATGGTGATGATTCTGAAGGCTCATTCTCTTTAAAAGTTGAAGAATGTTCTGCTGTCGTAAATGGTGACCAGTTGACCATTACTTTCAAGTACGTTTCAGAAATGTCATTTGGAAACATTGACGATGAAGAACTTGGCGGATTGGGTGGACTTCTGGATATGTTTTCCGGCAAAACTACAACTACTTCAATAAATGTTTACGATAGAAAGAAATGATTTCTTGACTGAAAATAAAGAAGCGTTCGGGACTTTGTCCCGAACGCTTTTTTTATGATTATTCTTTTCTTTGATAGTCTTGTCATGTGGTTTGCAAAACCTCCTCGTCAGTTTTGTTGAAGAGGAGGGCTTTCTTTATCATTCAACCACCGATATAATCTTCCCGTCGGCCATAATAAACACATCTGCTTAAATAGTCTATCCCATCTCTTTTGGCTTCTTTTACCAATCCGG
The DNA here is from genome assembly GCA_018064855.1 of Candidatus Physcocola equi. GTDB lineage: Bacteria > Bacteroidota > Bacteroidia > Bacteroidales > Paludibacteraceae > Physcocola > Physcocola equi. Next base: position 3,856 of record JAGHUM010000006.1, on the reverse strand, counting down.
AGAACCATACAATCAACTCACATATCAATTGTGCCAAGCCCATTATTATATATATCGATTTATGCTCAAGTCTGTAACAGTATTTGTCGCTATTCTCATCACTGTGTGAATGATCATTGCATAAATCTAATATCTGTCTTATGAAGTTTTCTATGTTTTGAGGGATTATGCCACCTTCGCCATCTTGAATATGATAGGCATTGCATGGTTTTCCTGCTAAATAAAGAGAACACTGGTTTAAATTCACTTCTCCGTTGTTTTTTAAGACGTCTGGCATAATATTCCAATTGATTAGTGCAATAAAAAGTTGCTCAATGATTTGCCTTATCTGATTATAGTGAACTTTGGGATCAAATTTTGACTGATCAAAATGTAGTGGTTTAAGAATCCCGATTAAATTCTCCTTACTTTGTTCGTTCATTCCTAAATAGTCGATGGCTTCAAACACGTCTTTGTATCTGTTGACAATCTGACGAAGTGGAAGTTCGGACATATCTTTCAGCATCTGATTTATCAGTTTTTCATCATCTGTGGATTTTACATAAAATGTCCCAAATGATTCTTCAAATTGCTTGTTGTCTGATGCCAAATCTGGCTGACCTGTATAGATGTAGTAGGGAATGTCTCGTTTCGATTTCAATTGGTTGATTTCATCTATTGCGTTTCTAAGCCCTTTCAGACTCACTTTTTCGTTCTCGCTCTCGTCTTTTCCTCTGGCGTCCAGTAAGATTGCATCCCAATCGTTCGGGGCGTCTTTGAGCGCATCCATTCCGCTTTTTCTTGTTGTAAATCCTACTATTTCAATGTTATGCATCACCTTGCATTTTTCAATGAATGCATCCATTGCCTCGTATTCGTCGTCAATCCAAAGTACTCTATACATTTTTTAGTCTTGTTTTATAGGTAAATATATTCTTATCACCGTTTCTTCTTTGTCTGTAAATACATCGTAGTCTCCGCCAAAATGTTCGGTAATGCTCTTTACGATATACCCACCTTGGCCGGTTCCGCCTGTCTTGCCGGCTTTCTCTCCTCTCATTCCATACGATGCTTTGTCAAGACCTTCGGGCAATGGATTGCCATTGTTTCGGAAATCAACAAGATACATCTTTTTTTCGTTGTCAAACGACAGACTGACGTGGATATAGTATTCTTTTCCCTCCTTTGTGAAGCCATGCTTTTGGGCGTTTTGGATGATATTGTCCACCAATCGGTCCAAGTCTTTGCGTGCTATGGATGTGATCAGATTGTCACGCTCCATTGCATTTGCCGCAAATGTGGTTTCGTCGCAGGTGTATGTTAGTTTGATTCCCTGCGCGTTTGTTTTTTGAAGTGAGCTTAAATATGCGTTGAGATTGATGTCTTCCGGATTCCCGAATGCGTCTTCATCACAAAGGTGGTCAAGCATCTCATTTAGTTTCTTGGTACTCTCAACGATTTTGACTGCGTTTCTCAAAATATCTTCGTCGTATTCGCCCAAAGTCTTTTTCTTTTCTAAATAAAACTTTATCAGCTCAGACGCATCTATCACCTGCTTCAAATGAGGTTTCATGTCATGTTTGCGCAGTCTTACCTCTCCAATATATTGTCTTTTTTGTTCTTCAATATACTCCTGCAGACCGTTTTCTTTTGCGATGGCTTTCTTCGCTTCTGCCTCTGCCACAGTTACGATCAAATCTTGTTCTGACTTTGATGGTACTAAAATGGTGGCATTGAGCAGCAAGTCTTTTCTTAACAAGCCGATTGCAGAACCCTGATAAAACTGGTCTGCTATTTTGTTCATCTCATGAGTGAGATATTTTACGCTGACACGGTCTGTGTTAACGCAGTAAACCATGATGTTCGGACCATACAACACAGGTTGAGTTGGAGATGCTTCGCAATACGCAGTTTTGAACTTTACGGATCTGGAAATGAATAATGCGGCGGATGTGCTTTTCCTGTATTGTCTCAACATCTCGGTAGATACTTCGATCTCAGATTGTTTTGGCAATTCTGATATGTTCAATGGCGATTTGAACCAATCTTCAGAAAGATGGATGGGCTTGACAACTGGAAGATTTTCGTCAGCCTCCATGGCAACTCCGCGCAAGGGCACCAATAAGTCGCTCAGACGTACTTCTTCGTATCCTGTAGGTATTTCTTTCCTTTCTTCATTGTATAGTGCCGATGTGAGGTCAAAATCGTTTGCTGCGATTTGGTCTCTGCTCACCAGTTTTTTTCTTCCGTCTTGTGCTGCGCTTATTGCGGAAAGAATGGCTTCGACGTCTATGGTGTTAAGATATTTGTTTTTCTTTGTCACCAGCGCTTTGGCGTCTATAAAGGCAATTCCGCTTTCTGTTCTTTCTTTTTTCAGGCATATTGCAATGGTGTCTATGCCCGTTGCTGTTAATATGCGGTTTGGAAATTCAATGATGGTGTCGATATAGTTGGCTTCAATCAGTGATTTTCTCACTTCTTTGAAGTCTCTTCTGTAAAGAAATCCTACTGGAACATAAATGAAGGCTTTGCCATGTGCGTTTGTTTGATTGAAAAAGAATTCAACGACTTTCTGCAGATTGATTTTTTCTTGATTTCTGTCGAAGAATGGAGGCATACTGACAATGGCATCATACTCACCTTGGGGAGCGGCTGATGTGATGATTGTATTTGCCTCTATAAGATAATCGTAGAGTATGTGGTAGTTGTATTGAAGTTTGTCTTCCGTGCAGGCGACTTTTGTTTCGGCATCAAATGCTTCTACAATGTTGACGGAGTGGCATGTCGGATCGCAGACGGATTGGATGTCGTTCCCGATGAGGGCTTTGGATAGGTCTGTCACTTCTTTGGGAATGCTCACGCAGCGACTGTAATCTATGGAGCAAGCCAGCAGTTGCTTGTATTCTTCCGTTGTCGGATTCATTCTTTGCAGAAGGTCAAAGACGTCAAATACATATATTTCGTTGATGTGTTTTTTGAAATATGCTCTGAACGCTTCTGCGGCACACCCTGCCTCTGATGAATCTGGTTTTGCGACCAATGATTCGCTTAAAACACCTTTTTTCTGCCATTTCTCCCATGTCGGTTGGTTTGTAACGCTCATGTAAGAAAGGTCGAATGTGCAAATGGCGTGTTCTCCTTTGTGGTTTTCTGTTTTGGTCAGTTTCCCTTCCTTGTGCCAATAAAGGAACGAAGCAAACATACCCAGTTTAATCATTGGGTCTGAACTGAACTTTAAGTCAGGGGAAATGGAAGAGTAAAATTTTCCAACCAATTCATTCACTTTCATAGTAAAATTTTCCATATTGTTGTTTGATTTAAATTTTTCGCTTCAAAATTATATGATTTTTCCCTTTCTTCCAAAATTTTTTAGGAAATTATATACAAGTTGTTCCTCATAGCTCATGGCTCACAGCTCATGGCTCATTGCTCACTTTATCTTCTCAATTTCCCATCGTGTAAGCAGTTTCTTGTCTGCGTCAAATTCAATGGCAAAGGTTAAGAGTTCTTTGTCTTCTGTGAGAAATGGCGCGGCATAACTGCGGTCTTTTATTTGTTCGCTTGCGGCATCAAGTCCGCCGTTTGAGGCCATCTTCAGTTCAAATATGGCGTTTCTCCATTTCGTCTTGCAGACGATGTCTATTCTGCCAGTGGCGATGGAAACCTCCGTTTGCGGCTTGAAACCGCACAGAAACAACACCTGTACGACGATGAACTGAAAGCGCTCTTCTATTGCTTTTGCTGTGCTGTCTTGTGAATAGGGTGTGCCGGCTACTAGCGCTTGAAGAAACTCCATGGCTTTGTTCGGATCTCCAAGGATGAATTCTTTTTTGAACTGGAAAATGTTGTTACCCACCACATTTTCATCTTTGCAAAG
>JAGHUM010000023.1 GCA_018064855.1 Candidatus Physcocola equi | reverse complement strand
CTTTGCAAAGATGAAAATGTGGTGGGTAACAACATTTTCCAGTTCAAAAAAGAATTCATCCTTGGAGATCCGAACAAAGCCATGGAGTTTCTTCAAGCGCTGGTGGCAGGTACACCCTATTCGCAAGACAACACAGCAAAGGCAATAGAAGAACGGTTCCAATTCATCGTCGTTCAAGTGCTGTTTCTGTGCGGTTTCAAGCCGCAAGCGGAGGTCTCCATCGCCACAGGCAGAATGGACATCGTCTGCAAAACGAAATGGAGAAACGCCATCTTTGAATTGAAGATGACCTCAAACGGCGGACTTGATGCCGCAAGTGAGCAGATCAAAGACCGCAGTTATGCCGCGCCTTTCCTCACAGAAGACAAGGAACTCTTAACCTTTGCCATTGAATTTGACGCAGACAAGAAACTGCTTACACGATGGGTGATTGAGAAGATAAAATAGACAACCAGGATACTCCTTTTTTTAAACTTATTAAGCGCCATTGGGAAACCAATGGCGTTTTTTATTCACATTTCCCCTCAAATTCGCTTTTACAAGAAAATATTTTGAAAATTGTTTGCAAAAAATTTGGAAGTATATATATATTTGACTTCACAAAAGTTAGATATTAAAAACAATAAATTTAATACTGAATATCATGGGATTAATGGATTTAGCGTCTGAATGGGCAAAGACGAACCGTACAAATAACAGGTCTAAAGCTCGTGAAGCAGAAGTGCAAGGGAAAAATGAAAGAGCTCAAGCAAGACTTGCAACTGCGCACGTCAATGCAAAAAAAGCAGAAGAAGAGGCAAAAAGAGCAGCCGCAAATGCAGAAGCAGAAAAAATAAGAGCCGCTGAAAGAGCTAAAGAAATTGAAGCTGAGAAAGAAGTGGAATTGGCAAAAATCAGAGCAGAGGAAAAAGCAAAAAGGGAAGCTCGTCTTAGAGAGTTGCAAGGAACCGCAGAATATTTATCATATGAATTCCAAGATGTAAAGCCAGAGAATCGTATAGATATTTTAAATTCATATCCTTTTCCAACAGACAAAGACGAACTTATTAAAGTTTGGCAGTTATTACAGAATGAACTGAATACTGTTTCTTCTTATGTGTCAGGTGAATTGAAGCAGGTAAATCAACCTGGTTTTACTATTCAACCAATGTCCACAGATCTTCTTTCCTATGATCAAGGAGTTATTAAAGACGCATTTAGGATGATAAAAGAAGACGGATTGATAACTGCTGTCTATTTTTTGAAGAGTAAATATCAATATGATATTAAAGAAGCGCATGAACTGGTTTTAAAGATTCGAAGTCAAGGTCACAGATTTGATACTTCAGTTAGAGATTTAATGAGTAGTAAAATGAGTAATTATTTGGAAGCAATACAGAATAAATTAAAAGCATGGGAGCTTCAAACTGTTATTGTGTGTCCAAATGATGAATCTACAAATAAGTTAAAAGAACTAACAGTTTCTGAAACATATCCAAAGATTGCTGAAGAAATGAAACGTTTTGAAGAACTTAGTATTAAGATGAGGGAAGCAGAACAAAAAGTTGAACAGTTAGAAAAGGAACAAAAGGAACATTTAGAGATACAGAGAAGGGAAAAAGCAGAGCGTGAAGAGATACAGAGAAGGGAAAAAGCAGAGCGTGAGGAGAGACGGAGAAGGGAAGAAGCAAAACGAGAAAAGGAAGAAGCAGAGCTGTCTTCTTACAAATGGAAGCGAAATATCCTGGTTCCTGTTGCTTTCTATGTAGGAATGGGTTTCTTTGAAGCAATTTTTGGTAGATCGCTTTTTGATGAGCAAAAAATTTATGTACAATATCTTTTTGGAGTTATTTTCGCAGTTTTAGCTTATTACTTTGTGAAAAAAAAATACAGCCCAAAAAATAAAGACGACAAATAGAACGGGAAAGATCAAAAGGCTCGCAGAACACATCAAAAGAATCTTGGATTTTTCCGTGAAATTAAAAATCAAAAAACAATAAAAGAGACCTCTATAAATCCGCCAGACATAACACTTGGAAAAGATTTATAGAGGTATCCTTTTTATAAAGCAAGTATTTTACTATGGGTTTAGTAGGAGTTAACAAATTGCCGTTTCAAGACAAAAGGTAAGAACATCTAAGAAATGCCAATGCTCTTGTTTCAAAATTCAAAACTGGCATCTCAAATAGCGATGCAGAAGACATCCTAAAGATCATGTATCATAAAGTTATTGCAAATGTGCTATTACCCCAAAAGAGAGATAGTGCATTGGATTATCTGTCCTCAAAAAAACCGGAAACAAGCGAGAGTCAACTATTGGAAGAAATTGGCAAAGAATTGGTTAGAATTTCCAATTTACCAATGGACCCGACATACGACGAGATCAAGGCTTTTTGCAAAAAAGACTCAATCTTAAATTGGTTTGAACATTCGCCACATTGTTGGCAGGATGAACACGGTTCTTGGTCTGTTGGTGATGTGGTTGGTAGTATGAACAATATTATTGGATTGCTTGGTAATAACATTGCTGTAAACAGCCAAACTATGACCATGCCTAATTATATAGAATTCGGCTTCTTCCCAATAATTCTGGAGCAAGTAATATAGATCTGCGTGATGCGGATATACTGTCATCCAGAAAGTATATCAAACTACAAAACAACATGAACAATTGTGATATTACAATTAGTGGAGGGAAAGGAAAACACGAATATGTTGACCTTGGTTTGCCAAGCGGCACGTTGTGGGCAACCTATAACGTGGGCGCAACCAAGCCAAGCGAATACGGAAACTATTTCGCCTGGGGAGAGACCAAACCGAAAACGATATATGACTGGGAGACCTATAAGTGGTGCAAAGGAAGTGACGACAGCATGTCAAAATACTGCACCTCCAACAACTATGGATTAGTGGATGACAAGACTTTTTTGGAAGCAGAAGATGACACTGCAATTACAAACTGGGGCAAGGAATGGCGCATGCCGACATTTGAAGAACTACAAGAGATGCTTAATGGATGCATCTGGAAATGGGTGAAAGATTTCAACGGAACAGGCGTTGCAGGTCAATTAGGCACATCAAAAACAAACAGCGCCACCATCTTCTTTCCTGCAGCCGGTTATCTTGACGAATCGAACCACTTATGCGGAGACGAGGGCTACTACTGGTCTTCATCGCTCCACAAGTCTTATTCGGACGGTGCATACTGCCTTGACTTTGGCAGCGAATATATCAATCTTTACGACGATTCCCGCAGTTACGGTCGGAGTGTGCGTGCGGTTGTAAGACTTTCCTAATTTACAGGAAACTAACACATTAAATTAGATCACACAGTACAAAACAAAAAAGGACCAATTTGGACCACGAATAATCGAAAAATCTTAGTTATTTTTGTTCACAATCACTATTGCTATAACAAAACATCAGTTTGACAATAAAAGAGACCTCAACAAATAATCACAAAAGCCTATGGGATTTTTCGACAACATCAAAGACGCTATTGACGAGCAAAAGAAAAAACTCGACGAACTGGATATTGAAGAACTCAAGAAAAAGGGAGAACAATTTCTTGAAGAGACACAAGAATTAGCAACAACCGCGACGAACAAAATATCTGAAATCTCCGACTCTATGACGGATTCTTTATCTGAAATACAAGAAAGCAGCGCAAAAAGATTAAATGAAATTGCAGAATCAACCTCACAAAAACTTGCAGAATTAAAAGTTGAAGGTGGTGAATTATATGACACAGCGTCAAAAAACATAGGGGAAGCAGTTGATTCAGGAATTGAAACAGTTTCCAACATCACCGTTGACGACGTGGTTGATACCGGCATACGCGGCGCCAAACTGGTCAGTGGTGTGCAAGCATACCAAGACAGAGAAAAGGCGAACATCCTGATGGAGCAAGCAAACGCCATTAAAAAAGAGGTTGAAGAGGAAAATGAGAAAAGACGAATAATGTCTAATACAATATTAGAAGACTTTGGCAACATCAGACTGAAAGCATTAAAAAGCACAGTGGGCGTTTTCGTCAACTACATGAAAAAACTACAAAAGAACATTAAAGACAAGGAATATGAAATTGATGCAGACATAGACATCAAGACAGAAGAACTTAAGGAATTAGAAACAATAGAGATGAACGCATCTGAAGCGTTAAAAACCACTATGGCGGTAGGCACAGTTGCCGGAGCTGCATTAGCCGGTGTCCCCGCCGCTACTACAGCAATAGTAGGCAGTCTCTGTGCGGCCAGTACTGGCACCGCAATATCAACGCTATCCGGAGCGGCAGCAACAAACGCCACATTGGCATGGTTAGGCGGAGGTGCCATTTCTGCAGGCGGTGGCGGGATGGCTGCAGGAGCAACAGTATTGACAGGCATCACATATGCCTCGACTGGAATCTTCGCATTAGCAGCGGCGGGCATAATTGCAGGTGCCCATTACTCTAAAAAACACACAGAAGCCACTGAATATCTTGCACAGATGCAGGAATACAAAAGCAAAATGGAATTGGCTTGGACCGCAATGGGTGCTATCAATCAGCGTGCAAACGAACTTAAAGAAGTGACCATTGAACTTAAAATAAGAATTGAAGACCAACTCAAAAAATTGGCTGACATTATAGACATTTTCGACAAAAACAACGATGACCATATGAAAGTATTGCAACAAACCACTCTTATGGTAAAATCTATGAGTGAATTGTCACAAGTGTCTTTAATAGACGAAAATGGCAACCTGAATGAGCAATCTGGATTAGTAAAGGGTAAGGTAAACAAGGTGTTGAACAATAATTTGTAGAATTATGGATTTTGGAAAATTATTTGACACAGCAAAAAAAGTGTGGGATAATGGAGGAAAAGACATTGCAATGAATTTCATTTCCGAAAAGGCTTCACAAACGACCAAACAAAATGAACAGACACAAGTCACAAACAAAGCCGCACTTACATCGGAAGTCACAGTTCCTGCCGACAACAGCAATCCACCAGCAGAACCTCTAAAAAAAGAAGTTGCTACAGAAAACGGTATTATGAAGGTGCATGATGATATGACAAACGACGAGGAAGACCAATTCATAGAATCTCTTCAAAACGGTTTCTGCAACGTATCTGCCACAAATCCCAAAGAAGCAATGGCCGCTCTAAAAGTATTTGCGACAGCAACCAAAGAGACCATCAAGTTCGTCAAATTGCAAGAAGTCAAAAGAGAAAGAATCGTTGCTGAGAAAGATGCAAAAATCGCACAAATAGAAGCAACCAAGGAGATTCTGAAAGAATATATTGATAAAACATTTGACGAACGAAAAGACACTTTCAGCAAATATTTCGCTGTGGTAGATATGGCATTGGAGAATGGCAATAACGAAGCCCTTGCACAAGCCCTTGAAAACATCAACAGTCTTGCAGCTTCTAGTCCGTTCAAAGATCTTTCCAATATGAATACATTCAAAGAGATTATGAACAACAGTGATGAAGAACTTGATATTTAATCCTATCAAAAAAAGTCGATCACACATATAACAAATAATCAAAACGGCTGCTTCCGATTGGAAGACAGCCGTTTTTTCTTATTGTTTTGCAGCAGAACGCAAATGAAATTGCTTATTTGCTCAAAAAAGAGTATTTTTGAAACAGAAACACAATAAAACTCTTTCGATGAAATCACTAGTTAAAACTGCGACGATTTCCATAATCTTCCATTTGATTTGCATCACCCTATATGCGCAAAGCAATGTCGGCGGATTTCCCCTCGTTTTGACGACCAAACATCAATTAAAGTCCAATGCGAGCCCAAATGAAGATTTTCCGACCATCTGTATGCCCAACATCGAAAACAATGACGTTTTGCAAGAGATAGAAGAACAACGCAAACTCAAAAAAGCTTGCGGAAATAAATTCGCACACCAATTCGAGACCAATATATCCTTGAAAGAACAAGGGGATTTAACCGTATTGACCGATGAACTTGGAAGAAAAACCAACGTGTGGCGACTGAAAATCCAATCCAAAACAGCCCTATCCCTCAACCTCATTTTCAAAAATCTGCAACTGTCTTCAGACGCAAAACTATACCTTTACAGTCCAGACCAAAACCAGATTCTTGGAGCTTACACGCAAGCAAACAACACCAATTTCGCTTTCGCCACATCCCCGGTTGAAGGGGAGAATATTGTGATACAATTGGAAGAGCCCGAAGCACAACCATCTGAGAGCCCCGTCATCACGAAAGTAAACCATGGCGTGAAAACTCTGCCCGGATTCAGAAGCAGTTACGATTGCGAGGTGGATGCCACACACGACCAGATTCACATTGACCAACGCAGAAGCGCCTGCCTGCTAATCATCAACGGTCAGACATTTTGCAGCGGCAATCTGATTGACAACACCAGACACGACGGTATGCCTTACATCATCAGTTCCAATCATTGCTTTTGGGAGACCGACAGTCATGGAAACAGCAAGTTGGACACTACTTTGGCACACACGCTCGTCACATTTTTCAATTATGAAAGTCCGGTGGCCGGTTGGCCAGTCAGAGGAAGCATGGAGATGAGCCTGAGCGGTGGCTATGCCATGGCCTACAACAAGCAACGAGACATGATTCTTATCAGAATGAAAGAAATACCGGCTCCAGATTTCAGACCATACATGAGTGGCTGGAATGCGACGGAAGAAATCCCTGTACCCGTATATGCATTTCATCACCCGGATGGAGATTTGAAAAAAGTGAGTATGGACGAAGAAGAAGTCCACACCGGTGATTTCGACCATGGCATCACCTTTGAAAAAAACATGCATTGGCAAATCGATCTATGGAATGAAGGACTGACAGAAAGAGGATCGAGCGGCTGCGGATTATTCGATGCAAACGGACGCATCGTCGGCAGCCTGAGTGGAGGGGACACCGATGAAGACTGCGACAAACCAGGATTAGACCTGTTTTGGAAAATCTGCGAGAACTGGCACAAAACAAACGCATACAATAAAGCGCTCTCCCCATGGCTTGATCCGGACCAAACAGGGGCAACCATTTGCGACGGACACGAACTGTACAGCAACCCTTGCATACGCGTCACCAACCGGAAGGAGAATGATGAACTGACCTGCGCCACCAACGAAGACAAGATCGCCTTGACTTGTCTGACAAGCAAGGATGGGCTAATAGAAATAGCGGAAAAATTTGTTCAGCCGACCAACAGCAGCATTTACGGCATATATTTCATTCCCTGTCAAGCAAGATACAGCACGAAAAGCCCTTACGAAGTGTGTATCTGCAAAGAAACGACAGACAAAGACGGAAACAAAATTCCAGGAGACATCATTCACCAACAGACATTAAAAATAACAGCCACCGAGTATTATTCCGACATCTTTGCAGAAGAATTCAGCAATACCACCATCAACCAATGGAATGGAAAAGAAAACTATATCCGTCTCGACTCTGTCATCAAAGCAGACAGCGTATTTTATGTGGTCTTCCGTATTGGAGACACGAAACAAAACATCGAAAACTACGAAGCAAATCCTTTCTCATTAAGTCACTCTTCCGCACGGTCAAAAACAACAGACAACACCGCATATTATAAAAAAGAAGATATTTGGCATCCATTCCACACCCACCCGGAAGGGATCGGTCCAATCAGTTTGATGACAGATGTGGTGCTAAGAAAAGGATGGGACATCAAAGACGAAATCAATCCGGTTATACCCGAATTCAAAGACTCTTCATTCACGCCCTACACTCCAGACGAAGAGTTTACATTCTCCCTCTACCCCGGCATTAGCAAAGACGGCATCATTCATATCACCATACCTAAAAACGAAAAACTTTGCAGCGTAGTGGTAAGTGACGTATCCGGGCATCTGATCATGAAAAAAGAAAGTTTATCAGAAACAAACGTCTATATGTTTGACTTGTTTGAAAACAGCACCGTAGAAGACGGAGTTTACATCGTGAGAGCCAACTACCAATTCCAGAGCAAATCTTACAAATTTTTCGTTAAAAAGCAAACGCCATGATGCTGAGTAAAAAAGAATGCAGAAGTGCCATCCGCACACGGGTGAAAGCCATGAGTGAATGTGAGAAAAAGACAGAAAGCGAGAAGACGATGCAAGCAGTGGAACAACTTGAAGAATTCAAGGCTGCAAAAACCATCCTCGCCTATTGGTCTCTTCCCGATGAAATCTGCACTCATCAATTTGTGGAAAAATGGAGTAAACACAAGCGGGTTCTGCTTCCAGTTGTCGTTGGAGACGATTTGGAGATCAGAGAATACAAAGGACGGGAAAGCATGGCAGAAGGAGCGTTTGGCATTTTAGAACCTCAAGGGAAGGCTGTGACAGACCTTTCTTCAATAGACTTGAGCATCATACCCGGCATGGCCTTCAACCCGACCACAGGCGCTCGTTTGGGGCGAGGGAAAGGTTATTACGACCGACTCAGTGTCACGCTTAGTCCACACACATACAATGTTGGAGTTTGTTTTAACGCCCAAATTTGCGCAGATTTCAAAACAGATGAATGGGACATGATGGTAGCTAAAATAATAACAGCAAACGAATAAAAAAACACATTATCATGGGGAAATATGCAAATATAGCTATGGCTATAGCACTATCAACAACCAGTTCAATGGCGCAAGTTAAATTGAAAGCTGATAACATAGAGGAAGTCATCAAAGCAATGACTTTACAAGAAAAAGCCGAACTATTGGTCGGCCGTAGCAACAATTCGGCAGCAAACAGTTCCAACGGACTTATTGGGGCTCATGCGGAATTAGTACCAGGAGCAGCAGGCTCAAGTCGTTCGTTTGAGCGATTGGGCATACCGCCTACCATTCTGACTGATGGTCCTGCAGGTGTGCGCATCAATCCCACACGAGAAAACGACACCCACACTTATTACGCCACCGGTTTCCCGGTTGGGACTTCATTGGCCTGCACCTGGAACACCGAATTGGTGGAGGAAGTCGGCAAAGCCATAGGCAACGAAGTGCTGGAATATGGATGCGACGTAATTCTGGCGCCCGGCATGAACCTTCACCGTTCGCCTCTATGCGGTCGAAACTTTGAGTATTACAGCGAAGACCCATTCCTGACAGGAAACATCGCTGCAGCATACGTCAACGGTGTTCAAAGTCAGGGAGTGGGCACAAGCATCAAGCATTTTGCGGGGAACAGTCAGGAAGTCAACCGACTTGAAGTAGATGAAATAATCAGCCAAAGAGCATTGAGAGAACTATACCTTAAAGGTTTTGAAATATGCGTCCGCAAATCACAGCCTTGGACTGTGATGTCGTCTTACAACAAACTAAATGGTCCTTACACCCAGGAAAACGGAGAACTGCTCACCACTATTCTCCGCGATGAATGGGGCTTCAAAGGCGTCGTAATGACCGACTGGACGGGACAGCGCAACACTGCAAAGCAAATCGCAGCAGGCAACGATATGATGGAGCCTGGCGAGCCAAGTCAGGTTCAAGAGATTATCGACAAAGTGAAAAGCGGCGAACTCAGCATGGATGCGCTCGACCTATGTGTGAGACGCACGCTTCAATACATCGTTAAGACACCTCACTTCCGCAACTACAAGTTCTCTAACAGACCAGACTTAAAAGCGCATGCAGCCATCACAAGACAGAGTGCAACCGAAGGCATGGTTTTATTGAAGAATGACCGCCAGACACTGCCGCTCAGCGACCGTCAAACAGTTGCTGTCTTTGGAGCATCATCCTACGATTTCATAGCCGGAGGATCAGGATCGGGTGATGTCAATAAAGCCTATACCATCGATTTGATGCAGGGGATAAAAAATGCAGGTTTAAGTGTCACCGAAGATTTGGCAACCATCTACACCAACTACAAAACATACCAGCGTGCTTTAATTGACGCAGAAAAAGATCCGAATGTATGGTTTTGGGGAACACCAAAAATTCCAGAAATGCCGTTAAACCGCATTGCCATTGCCAAACAGGCAGAGAAAGCAGATGTTGCTTTGCTCACCATTGGCCGTCAGGCTGGTGAGGGAGACGACCGCTATATCGACAACGACTTCAATTTGACAAACGTAGAACGCCAGTTATTGGAAGACGTTTGCATGGCATTTCATCAATTAGGAAAGCGCGTCATCGTTATTCTGAATATGGGGGGCGCCATAGAAACAGCATCTTGGAAAAACCTGCCAGACGCCATTTTGATGGCATGGCAGCCAGGCCAGGAAGGAGGCAACTCCGTTGCTGATGTTCTTTTAGGAAAAGAAAATCCGTCTGGTCGATTGTCTATGACATTCCCTCTTTCGGCTATAGATGTACCAGCCTTGAAAAACTACCCACATGTTGGTCTTGACAAAGCCGATAAAAACGGACGCCGAAACATCGACTACACCCTGCACCAGGAAGACTTGAATGTTGGTTACCGCTATTTTAACACCAAAAAAGTGAATGTATCATATCCGTTTGGCTATGGATTGTCTTACACTACATTCTCCTACACAAAACCGACAGTAAAAGCCACTAAAGACGGATTTGAAGCCCAGATAACCGTTACAAACACAGGAAATATGGCAGGCAAAGAGGTTGTTCAACTATATGTGACAGCGCCTAAAGGTGGGCTTGAAAAGCCAACTCAAGAATTGAAAGCATTTGCAAAAACCAAGAAATTGAAACCAAACGAAAGTCAAACTCTCACATTGCCAGTTTCGGCATACGATCTCGCATCGTATAATGAGGCAACCCAATCATGGGAAACAGCCCAAGGCAAATACATCCTTAGTTTCTCATCAAATGTAGAGGAGAATAAAGCATCTGCCACATATAATCAGGCGAAAGCACAAAGTATTAAATGCCACGATGTGATGCGTTTAAACAGACCATTGGAATAAAAGGGAAAGGACACTACACACAACAAAAGGGGGTATCATCAATGATGATACCCCCTTTAGATTATATAGGACCTATTTAAAATACAAATCCGATCTTTGCCAAGAAAGCGCCCTGAATAAGAGATTCAAACTTATCTACATACTCTGCGTCTTTTTTGTCAGACAAATCATAAGCAGCCGCACGATATCCCAAATTAAAGCTCAAAGAGTATTTAGGATTGAAACGATACTGAACACCGACTGTAGGTTCTGCAAAAAAGCCAAATCGTTCAACAGGATCAACCATTGAAGAAATACCGACACGAAGTCCAAGCATTGGAGTTACTTGTTTACGGAAGCAAGAAACATTGACATCGAGGAACTCAGAAACAACGGTATAATCAAACTTGTCGAGGAATTGAACATCAACACCTGCACCCAAATAAATATAAGGATTGAACTGATAACCGAACGAAAGAGAAGCCTCAAGGCCAGCACCAATACTGTGACTGCTGTCTGGTTCTTCGTAATGTCTGTTGTGACCATGGTGATGATAGTCACCGCAATCATCTTCATCGTATTCCACACCGTCAAAGATGTTACGTCCACCAAACAATCCACCGGCATCAATTTTAAAACGGAAACCTCTGAAATCTTCATTCAAATAATAATCGAAAGAGTCATAAGAAGCGTAACGAGAATCCATCTCTTCAACCGGATCTGCGAGTTCTGCATCAGAGGCAGGGGTTGGTCCCACTTGAGCAGGAGTTTCTACCGTTTTAACCTCAGGCTGCGGTTCAGCCGGAGCAGCTTTTATGACGCTATCAACCAAAGAAGTGTCGCTTGCCATCGTATTGCCATCAAAATAGGTCTCAACACGTCCGTTTTCATAAGTGATTGCCGCGATTTTACTTTTCGGCATTACATAAGTCGGACCATCCTCACCTTCTGAAAGCAACTTATATTTAATAACAAAAATACCGATTTCGGTCACCTTAGCATCCAATTTCTTCGCATCACGAGTAATAATCAAATCGTTAGCAAAAGCAGAAGCACCCAAGAAAAAGGTCAACGCCAAAGAGATAATTTTCTTCATATTCAAATTATAAAAATAAATACTAAAATCGGTGTAAAAATATAAAAGACTGAGGAAATATGCAACAAAAACAAAAAATACATTAACAAACAAAAAAAATCTCCCGATTCAATGCAGAATCGGGAGAATTGAAAAAGGCAGCTGCCTACTCTACCACAGTGCGCAGTACCATCGGCGAT
>JAGHUM010000054.1 GCA_018064855.1 Candidatus Physcocola equi | reverse complement strand
CTTCAGTCACAATGGGCATCCATTGCTCCTTTCAGATTCTCTTCAAAACATCCTGAAAAATCCACTTATAAAAATCTCCAACAAAAATTCAAACAACTTCTTAGTAGTTGCCATCTTTTGCTGAAAATATCACCAATCCCCACATTTGGTTCCTTTTTTTTGCTTGTGTGAGAAAAAAACGTTACCTTTAACAAAACATCCGTAAATCGGATTGCCGAAAAACACATCAAAAAAGAGAAAATCATGAATAAGACAGTGGAAATACGTTGCATCAATAATGGTGTGACTAAAGATTATCCCGCAGGTGTGAGTCTGCAGGAAATATATGCCGACATGCAGCTCAATATGCCTAATGTGCTGGCTGCCGAAGTGAATAATGTGACCAAAAACCTCGCTTTTTGCGTCTATAAACACAAAACGGTGGAATTCATCGGACTGGAAAGCGAATCCGGACGACGCGCTTATTGCCGTTCCATCACTTTTGTCATGTATAAGGCCGTGCGCTCCGTCATGCCCGGTTTGCGCCTCCGCATTGAACACCAAATCGCCAATGGCTGCTACTGCCAACTCATTGATGAGGACGGAAAAATCGTGGAAGCGAGCGATGCGCAGATAGCCGCCATCAAAGCGGATATGGACAAAACAATCGCTGCCGATCTTCCTTTTGAGATGGAGGAGATGCTTACAGCCGAGGCAACCGAGATATTCATCAAAGAAAAGGCGTGGGACAAGATCAGCCTGCTCATCAGCATGGGTGACATCTATACGTCGGTTTACAAACTGGGCGACCTTTATGACTTTTACGACAGCGCACTCGCTCCAAGCACCGGGGCATTGAAACTGTATGGCTTGCAGCGATTCCACGACGGACTCCTGCTGCAGACGCCAAGCGCAAGCGACCCTACCAGACTCGATAAGTTTGACGCACAAAACCACTTGTTTGACGCCTTTGCCGAACACGCACGTTGGAATGCTTTGATGGGTGTTTCGAATGTGGGCGATCTGAACCTGAAAATCAGACAAAAAAATGGCAGCGACAGCACCATTCTCAACAACGCCAGCATGCTGATCACCATGGCGGAAACATTGCAGGAAAAGAAAATTGACGCCATCGCCGACCAGATCGTGAGCGACCCGCGCCGCAAGGTGGTGCTCATCGCAGGCCCGTCTTCATCTGGAAAGACTACTTTCAGCAAGAAACTCAGCATCCACTTGGCTGTGAACGGGAAGAAACCAATCCCATTCTCGATGGACGAGTATTTCGTGAACCGAACAGACACTCCGAAAGACGAAAACGGAGAGTATGACTTCGAAAGCGTTTACGCGATAGACATCCCTTTCTTCAACAAACAACTCAACCAGATGCTCGCCGGTGAGGAAGTGGAACTCCCACACTACAATTTCAAGACAGGCGAACGTGAGTTCCTCGGCCAGAAAATCAAACTGGAGGAAAACAGCATCCTGGTAATAGAAGGCATACACGGATTGAATCCGGAACTGACCTCGCAGGTGCCGGAGGAAAACAAATTCCGCATTTACGCTTCTGCGCTTACGACCATCTCCATCGACGACCACAACTGGATTCCGACGACCGACAACCGTCTGCTCCGACGAATCGTGCGCGACTATCTCTATAGAGGTTATTCGGCAGAAAACACCATCAACCGCTGGGCAAGTGTGCATCGCGGAGAGGAAAAATGGATTTATCCGTTCCGCGAACAGGCCGATGTGATGTTCAACTCCGCTTTGATATTCGAACTGGCTGTGCTCCGTACGCACGCCTACCCAATCATCAGCGAAGTGCCTCAAAACAGCCCTGCCTATCCAGAAGCGCACCGTCTGCTGAAATTCCTCAACTATTTCACGCCAATACCAGAGTGCGACATTCCTGCCACCTCGCTTTTGCGCGAGTTTTTTGGAGGCTCATCCTTCCAGCAGTAAATCGCAAAATGTCATATTAACTATAAATATAACGGGTGTAATTTTTCAGATTGCATCCGTTTTTATTTGTTTTCAAACAAAATGTAAGCAAAATGTGCGAAAATCAGCATAAAATGCAATATAATTCAATCAAAATAAAACAAAAAATTTTTTGAAAATAGGTTTGCCTTATAAAAATTTATACTATTTTTGCACTGCGTTAACACCGCGGTTTGGCGCTAAAAGCAAAGAAAAACGGTGTCGCAAAAGACAAAATGAAATAATAACAACAAAAAAACAATACGCAAAATGAAAATGCATAACTTTAATGCAGGACCTTCAATTCTTCCACGTGAAGTGATCGAAGACACAGCGAAAGCAGTTCTCGACTTTGAAGGCAAGGGTCTTTCAATCTTGGAAATCAGCCACCGTGCAAAATACTTCCAACCAGTAGTAGATGAAGCAGAAGCATTGTTCAAAGAACTTTTGAACATCCCTGATGGATACAAGGTGCTTTTCCTCGGCGGCGGCGCAAGCTTGGAGTTCTGCATGGTTCCTTATAACTTCTTGAACAAGAAGGCTGCTTACCTCAACACTGGTGTTTGGGCTAAGAAGGCACAGAAGGAAGCTAAGGCATTTGGCGAAGTCGTAGAAGTTGCATCAAGCGCTGACAAGGTTTACAACTACCTTCCAAAGGGTTACACTATCCCTGCTGATGCTGACTACTTCCACATCACAACTAACAACACTATCTACGGTACAGAACTTCACGAAGATCCAACTTCTCCAGTTCCTATGATCGCAGACATGTCTTCAGACATTTTCTCACGTCCTATCGACGTTTCTAAGTATATCTGCATCTATGGCGGCGCTCAGAAGAACCTCGCCCCTGCAGGTGTTACTTTCGTAATCGTTAAGGAAGACGCTCTCGGCAAGGTTGAACGCGCTATCCCTACTATGCTCGACTACAGAACTCACGTAGAAGGTGGCTCAATGTTCAACACTCCTCCAGTTCTCCCTATCTACACTGCACTTTTGAACCTCCGTTGGATCAAGAAGCAGGGTGGTGTGAAGGAAATGCAGCGCCGTGCTGAAGAACGTGCAAACCTTCTTTACAACAAACTCGACAACAGCAAGATCTTCCGTCCAACTGTAGCAGACAAGGCTGACCGCTCTTACATGAACATCTGCTTCGTATTGAAAGACGAATATCTCGACAGAAAAGAAGAACTCGAAAAAGAATTCATGGCATTCGCTACTGAAAGAGGCATGGTTGGTATCAAGGGTCACCGTTCAGTAGGTGGTTTCCGTGCTTCTTGCTACAACGCTCTTCCACTCGAAAGCGTACAGGCACTTGTAGATTGCATCACTGAATTTGAAAAGAAATTCTAAATTTTAGACGAAAATGACAAAAGTACTCATCGCCACTGAAAAGCCGTTCAACGCGGCTGCGGCAGACCAGATCGAAGGTATCTTGAAAGGTGCCGGATTCGAAGTGGCAAGACTTGAAAAATATACAGAAAAGAGCCAGTTGCTTTCTGCAGTTGCTGATGTTGACGCTATCATCATCCGCAGCGATAAAATCGATGCAGAAGTAATGGACGCTGCCAAGAACCTCAAAATCGTTGTTCGCGCAGGTGCTGGTTACGACAATGTTGACCTTGAAGCTGCTACTGCCCACAAGGTGGTTGTAATGAACACTCCTGGTCAGAACGCCAACGCAGTTGCTGAATTGGTATTCGGTATGCTCGTTTTCGGTGTTCGTAACTTCTTCAACGGTAAGTCTGGTTCAGAACTCATGGGCAAGAAGCTTGGTATCCTCGCTTTCGGTAACGTTGGTCGCAACGTGGCTCGTGTGGCAAAGGGCTTCGGCATGGAAGTTTACGCTTACGACGCATTCTGCCCTAAGGAAGCAATTGAGGCTGCCGGCGTTAAGGCTGTTGACAACCAGAACGAACTTTTCAAGACTTGTGACGTGGTTTCTCTCCACATCCCTGCAACTGCTGAAACAAAGCAGAGCATCAACTACGCTATGGTAGGTCAGATGAAGAAGGGTGGTATCTTGGTGAACACAGCCCGCAAGGAAGTCATCAACGAACCTGAACTTCTCAAGTTGATGGAAGAACGTACCGACCTCAAGTATCTCACCGACATCATGCCAGATGCAGATGCTGACTTCAAGAAGTTTGAAGGCCGCTACTTCTCAACTCCTAAGAAGATGGGTGCTCAGACTGCTGAAGCCAACACTAACGCAGGTGTTGCAGCAGCCAACCAAATCATTGGCTTCATCAAAGACGGTATCACCAAATTCCAGGTGAACAAATAATCGTCAAAGAAGTATATACCCATACGTTTGTTTTTTTTGGGTCCCCCAAGAGAGCGCAAGTTCACTTGGGGGACTTTGTTTATAATAAAAAGAAAGCATGAGTTCAGTCGTTTTAACATTGTGTATTGTTTTGGTATTGATCGGCTTGGTCGGCAGCATCATACCAGGTCTGCCAGGCTCTCCGCTTTACCTGGTGGCGTTGCTGTTGGCGCGCTATTTTGCTGATGCGTCTGTAACCACTTCCGAACTTTGGGTGTATATCGCACTGGTCGCATTCACATTTGTGGCCGATTTTTTCGTGCCGATTCTCACCACCAAATGGTTTGGCGGAACAAAAGCGGGTATGTGGGGCTCCATTATCGGACTGATTGGTGGCTTCTTCATACCGATTCCCACATTTGGCTTGGGGGTGATTATTTATCCCTTTGTCGGTGCTGTGCTGGGTGAGATGATGGTGCACGATAAAGAGTTCGGTGCGGCTTTGAAGTCTGGCGTTGGCAACCTGATCGGCTTTATTTTGACCACATTGATCAAGATCGGTTTGGGCGTTTGGACCCTCTTCCGCATTGGCGGAGAATGGTGGAGCGGCATATCCGATTTTATCTCGAATTTCGGTGGACTACATTGATAAATGGTGCAAATAACCGCATATATATTCAGAAACTCACACGATTTGCAAGAAAATTCATTTCGGCATACTTTTTGTAATGGTATAAATAAAGGATATTCAATATTTATTCATAGTATTCAAAAAATACTGCAAAAAAACTGCGAATATTCAAAATATTGAATAACTTTGCGTATAAATACGAATAAATATGCTAAAAGGCAGGTTTATCCGTAAGTAGTAAC
Organism: Candidatus Physcocola equi; assembly: GCA_018064855.1. Lineage (GTDB taxonomy): Bacteria > Bacteroidota > Bacteroidia > Bacteroidales > Paludibacteraceae > Physcocola > Physcocola equi. The sequence continues at coordinate 28,258 of JAGHUM010000054.1, read as the reverse complement.
CACGAAAAACTTTGAGAGTGAAGAATAAGATTAAGCGATTTGCAACGATCAAGGAAATTATTTCCACCACGACAGTCAGTTGTCAGGACGACCTGCTCCGAATGCTTGCCGAACGTGGATTTCAACTGACGCAGGCAACGCTCAGCCGTGACCTTAAACAAATGAAAGTCGCAAAAACCCCGGATGTGAGTGGTGAGTATATCTACCGTCTGCCAACCGAGGTGAAAGCAACCGAAGATCACAGTGTTTATCTGTCAAACAACGTGACCACTGTCGATTTCTCTGGCAACAATGTCGTGATTCACACGCGATCTGGGTATGCAAGCAGCCTTGCCTACGAAATAGATGAACGAATACCGGACATCATTTTGGGTACGGTGGCAGGAGAAGACACTATCATCGGAGTGATTAAGGAAGGCATTTCCAAGGATGAGGTTTTTGAATCTCTTTCCCGTTTTGTGCCGACCTTGAGAGCCAACCAACATTAAGCAACAGAATAAGAAACAATATATTACTACACTGAACATTATTTTCTAAGAAGAAAATGGTTAAGGACGATATTAAAATTTTAATCGCCGACGAGAGCCACATCCACTACATCGACGAAATTTTGGAGACGATCAGCGCAGCTGCGAAGGTGCGTGGTACTGGTATTGCAAAGCGTAATCCCAAGTATGTGGAGAACCTGATGCGTAAAGGCAAGGCGGTTATTGCGTTAGATGGTGACAAATTTGCAGGATTCAGTTATATTGAAACATGGGGCGGCAAGCACTATGTGACCACTTCGGGCATGATTGTACCGGAAAGTTACCGTGGACACGGCTTGGCGCGTCGCATCAAGCACGTGACCTTCACTTTGGCGCGTATGCGCTGGCCTCAGGCGAAAATCTTCAGCCTTACTTCGGGCGCTGCTGTGATGAAACTCAATACCGACATGGGCTACACCCCTGTGACTTTCGCCCAACTTACCGACGATGAGACATTCTGGAGAGGCTGTGAAGGCTGCATCAACCACGATGTGCTGGTGCGCACCGAACGCCGCTACTGCATCTGCACAGGTATGCTCTTCGATCCTGAACGCAAGCGCAGTGTTGACACTGCCAATGAAGAACTGAAAGACGACCTCGCCAATGTGGAGAAAGTGGTGCACGACCGTTTCCCTAACGGATTCCCTGCGGAAGACAACATGGAAGGTGACGATGCGCACTAATTGGCCATTTTCTAACAGAAATTATTTTATTCAGAAAAAAATCATACTACATAAAAATGGAACAGAAGAAGAAAGTAGTAGTCGCATTTAGCGGCGGTTTGGACACATCGTTTACTGTGATGTATCTTGCTAAGGAAAAAGGATACGAAGTATATGCTGCTTGCGCCAACACTGGTGGTTTCAGCGCAGAACAGCTGAAGAAGAATGAAGAAAACGCCTATAAACTCGGCGCCAAACAATATGTCACACTTGATGTGACTAAGGAATACTACGACAAGAGTTTGAAATACATGGTTTGGGGTAACGTCCTCCGCAATGGCACTTATCCTATCTCTGTGTCTTCTGAACGTATTTTCCAGGGTATGGCTATCGCACGCTATGCCAACGAAATCAAGGCTGACGCTATCGCGCACGGTTCAACAGGCGCTGGTAACGACCAGGTGCGTTTCGACATGACTTTCTTGGTTATGGCACCAGGTGTGGAAATCATCACCCTCACCCGCGACCAGAACCTTACTCGTGAATATGAAATCAACTACCTCAACGAACACGGTTTCCCTGCTGACTGGACCAAGCTCAAATACTCTTACAATGTAGGTATCTGGGGTACTTCCATCTGTGGCGGCGAAATCCTCGACTCAAAGCAGGGTTTGCCTGAAACCGCATACCTCAAGCAGATCACCAAGCAGGGCAGCGAAGTGCTTGCCATCGAATTTAAGAACGGTGAGATCTGCGGCGTGAACGGTGAGAAGTTTGACGACAAAATCAAGGCTATCCAGAAAGTGGAAGAAATCGGTGCCGCTTACGGTATCGGTCGTGATATGCACGTTGGCGACACCATTATCGGTATCAAGGGCCGTGTGGGTTTCGAAGCCGCTGCTCCTATGCTCATCATCGGCGCGCACAAGTTCCTCGAAAAATACACCCTCAGCAAATGGCAGCAGTATTGGAAAGACCAGGTTGCCAACTGGTATGGCATGTTCCTCCACGAAAGCCAGTATTTGGAACCAGTGATGCGCGACATCGAGGCTATGCTCGAAAGCAGCCAGCGCAATGTCAACGGTACTGTCACTTTGGAACTCCGCCCACACTCATTCAGCACTATCGGCGTAGATTCTCCAGACGACTTGGTAAAGACCAAGTTTGGCGAATACGGTGAGGTTTCAAAGGGCTGGACAGCGGAAGATGCAAAAGGCTTTATCAAGGTTACTTCCACTCCGCTTCGTGTGTATTACACCAACCACAAAGACGAAAGCAAAGACATCTAACAAGCTTATTCTTCCAAGAAGATTAACTGCATAACAAAACGGGTGCCGATGCAATTCGGTTACCCGTTTTTTAGTTATATTTGCATAATTATTTATCCGCAAAAAAGTTTTTCATTTATGATACGCGTTGGCATTATCGGCGGAGCCGGCTATACTGCTGGAGAATTGATCCGCATCCTTTTGAACCATCCACAGGTGGAAATCAAGTTTGTAAACAGTGAAAGTAACGCAGGAAACAAGTTTACCAGTGTGCATGAAGGCCTCATTGGTGAAACCGACATGGAGTTTACCGACCAGTTGCCTTTCGATGAAGTGGATGTCATCTTCTTCTGTTTCGGTCATGGCAAGAGCCGTGAGTTTCTTTCAACCCACGATGTGCCAAGCCGTGTGAAGATTGTCGATCTGGCACAGGATTTCCGTATCGCAGCTCCCGAACACGACTATGTCTATGGTCTGCCTGAAATCAACAAAGACGCTATTGGCAAAGCCAACCACGTTGCCAATCCTGGTTGTTTCGCCACTTGTATCCAGCTTGGTTTGCTTCCGCTTGCTAAACTTGGCTTGCTGAAGGAGGATGTGAATGTGAATGCCATCACCGGCAGCACCGGCGCGGGTGTCAAGCCAGGCCCTACTTCGCATTTCAGCTGGAGAGACAACAACCTCTCTATCTACAAACCATTCCAGCACCAGCATGTCCCAGAAATCAAGCAGAGCTTGAAGCAACTCCAGGGCGATTTCAATGTGGAGATTGATTTCCTTCCTTACCGTGGCAACTTCCCTCGTGGCATCTTCTGCACAGAGGTTGTGAAAGTGAGCGAAGACCTCGACCTCGACAAAGTGGTGGCTGCATATAAGGAGTTTTACGCAAACGCAGCGTTTACGCACTATTCCGATGCTCCTATCGACATGAAGCAGGTGGTGAATACCAATAAAGCACTTGTGCATGTGGAGAAATTTGGCAAGAAGTTGCTGATCACCGCAACAATCGACAACCTTTTGAAAGGCGCAAGCGGTCAGGCTGTTCAGAACATGAATATCATGTTTGGCATCGACGAGATGGCAGGTTTGAGACTCAAGAGCAGCGCATTCTAATTTAAATTCAAAAAAGAAAATCATGGAGTTTTTTGACGTATATCCACGTTTCCAAGTAAACGTAGTAAAGGGTAAAGGATGTTATGTGTATGACGACAAAGGCCAGGAATACCTCGACCTTTATGGAGGTCATGCTGTGATTTCAGTGGGCCATGCACATCCGGCATATGTAAAAGCAATCAGCGACCAGGTGGCTAAACTGGGTTTCTACAGCAACTCGGTCATCAACACTTTGCAAGACGATTTGTCGCACTTGCTCGGCAAGACTTGCGGGTATGAGGATTACAGCCTGTTTTTGGTGAACTCGGGCGCCGAGTCAAACGAAAACGCCATCAAGTTGGCTTCGTTCCACAACGGCAGAAAGAAGGTGCTTGCATTCCACAAATCGTTTCATGGCAGAACAACAGCTGCTGCCCGTGTGACCGACAATCCGAACTACAGCCCTGCCGCTTATATGGGCTTTGATGTGGCGTTTGTTGATTTGAACGATATTGAAGCCGTTCGCAAGGAACTTGCAACAGGCGAATATTCATCGGTTATCATCGAAGGCATTCAGGGCGTGGGTGGTATTCAGGTGCCACAAGACCAGTTTATGCGCGACTTGAGAGAAGAATGCACAAAGACTGGCACTGTTCTTATCCTCGATGAGATTCAGTCGGGTTATGGACGTAGCGGTAAGTTCTTCGCTCACCAGTATGCAGGCATCAAGCCAGATCTGATTTGTGTGGCAAAAGGTATTGGCAACGGTCTTCCAATGAGTGGTTTGCTCGTTTCTCCTATATTTAAGGCTGTTGCAGGTCAGTTGGGAACAACTTTCGGGGGCAATCACTTGGCATGTGCGGCTGCCATCTCGGTGCTCAATATCATGAACGAAGAGAAACTGGTGGAAAACGCAGCCGAAGTGGGTGCTTATCTGCTCAGCGAACTGAAAGGTTTCAAGGGCATCAAAGAAGTGCGCGGACGTGGTTTGATGATTGGCATGGAATTTGAACAACCAATCAAGGAAATCCGTTCCAACTTGCTCTACGAGCAGAAAGTGTTTACCGGCGTGGCTGGTCAATACACCATCCGTTTGCTTCCACCTCTTTGCTTGACAAAGGCACAGGCAAGCGACTTCCTGGAAAGATTTCAGAAAGTGCTGAAGTGATTCTCTCATTTCAAGATGACATCAAAAGCTGAATCCTGATAACGGGGTTCAGCTTTTTTTTGATTGGGGATGAATTTTTCCCGTTGAAACATTATTTTGAAAAAGTATTGTATTACCTTTGTGTTGTTTAATAAAAAAGTAACAACTATATGAAAAAACTAATTCTATCATTATCTTTATTGCTATTTTGTGCATCGTCGATTTTTGCGAAGACAGGCGAAAACGTGTATTACTCCATCGTTCTTGTATCGGAAGACGAAAGCATGGGTACTGTTTCTGGCAGTCTTACCGTACGTGATGATCAACCAATCGTAAAAAATGCTTATCCGAAAAGAGGTTACAAATTTACAGAATGGTCTTCGGTGAATGGTCTCTCTACAGAAATTGCTGAAGGAAACGACACACTCATCGCTCATTTCGAAGTTTTGCCAAGCTATGAACCGTTCTTTCTGACTTCCGATTCAACCAAGGGGGTCATTACGGAGTCGAAGGTGCTTTATTATAAAAATGAACAATTGGGTCACGACAATGTGACATGTTTGCCAGGATGGTCTTTTGAACGTTGGGTTGACCAAAAAGGAAGAGATGCGTTCAATATCGATGATGTCTCTGAAAACGACACGCTTACAGCCTATTTTACCAGATATAAAGAGACAAAATACGTCAATTTTTTTGTGAATGAGTACATTTATATCTATGGCAACAAGGTGTTGAAAGAGTATTCAGACATAAATGATTCCATTGTGGTGACAAACAAGAGAACAGGGGAGGCAAGATCTTACAAAACTTTTCTCAGAACTGAATTGGAATACGGAGACACCCTAGTTGTCTCTCCAATAACAGCAAATGGCAGGAAACTTGATAATCTGGAAGAGGAACTTACGATAAAGTGCGACTCTGTTGAATACTTGAATTTCGTTGCCACTGTAGTTACAGATACAATTGAACTTGAAGATGCCGTTGGTGACTCGTTTACCGTGTCGGTATTTTTAATAGAGAGGAATGAAACAACTCAATTTAAAGTCGCAAAGGGAGAAACGTTAACCTTGAACGATTTCCTCATTGAAGATCATTCCTCTGTAATATGGGACAACCGTGAATATCTTTTGATTGAAGGGTTCTCAATTAATGTAGTCAACGATGTTTCCCTGTCTTTCTTTATGCCAGAGACTACTGCGGTTAGACCCACTGTTGCAGATCCGGTTGATCTGAATGCTATTGTGGACGTTTACGACAGAAGCGGGCGTCTGCTGAAACGAAACGTCAGACATTGCGAAGCACTGGATGGGTTAAACAAAGGCATATATATTGTGGGCAGAAAGAAAGTCATAAAGATGTGATTAGCTCCGTTATCATACAGTCATAAAAAAAGCAGCCAACTGGCTGCTTTTTTGATCAACAAACATAAAATGAGAAATGGTATTCATCAGCCACGATGGTGGTGGTGGTGATGCTTGCACGCACGATTGTGGCAGGTCGCATTGTGATGCTTGTGGCAGTCGCGGTGTTTGCAGCAATCGTGATGTTTGCAAGAATGTGCGTGATGCGGAGCATCTTTGTGCAGGCTGAGGCGGTCGGTGTGTGCCGGAGCCGGAGCTGGTTTGTGAGCCGGAGCAGCTTTGTGCGCTGGGGCAGGCTTGTGAGCTGGAGCGTTGTGCTTGTCCACTTTGTGAGTGACAGGCTTTTGCGCTGGAGCTTTAGCAGAAACGGTGGTTGTGAAAGAACCAAGGCTGAGAAGGAGGGTAACACCCAAGGCCTTCAAAATATTCATTGCTTTCATAAGGCTATTCATTTATAAAGGTTGATAAAAATGTATCTGAAGAAAACTGAAATTTGAATTTTGGTTTTCTTGCTAAGAGTATTGCAAAAGGTGTGCCAAAAATTTTTAGACGTGTATGAAAAGATAAATTTTGGTGAAATGCAAAATAATAGTTATTTTTGCAAAACTGAATTGTATATAATATAACAAGATAATATGATTAACTCACAGGAAATTAAAAATGGCATGTGCCTCCTCATCGAGGGACAGTACTATTTCGTAATTGAATTCCTTCATGTGAAGCCAGGTAAGGGCAACACATTCATGCGTACAAAGTTGAAAAACGTTAAGACTGGTAAGGTGCTCGACCGTACTTATCAGATTGGCGTTAAACTTGAAGATGTTCAGATTTCAAAGCGTCCACACCAGTTCCTTTACAAGGAAGGTGACGACCAGTATGTATTCATGAACAATGAAACATTTGAGCAGATCAACATCGACAAGGTGCAGATCCAGGGTGTTGAATTCCTTAAGGAAGGCGACAATGTAGATGTTGTATCTCACGACGATTTAGTTCTTTACGCTGAACTTCCTGCTAAAGTTGTTCTCACTGTTACTTATACAGAGCCAGGTTTGAAGGGCGATACTGCTACCAACACTTTGAAGCCTGCTACTGTAGAGACAGGTGCAACAGTTCGTGTTCCTCTCTTCATCAACGAAGGTGAGGCTATCGTAGTTGATACTCGTACTGGTGACTATCTCGAACGTGCGGTATCTGGTTTGAAAAAGTAAGCTGAAGAGCGAATAAATTCATAGAAGAGGCATCAGAAATCTTTTTTTTGATGTCTCTTTTTTTACAAAACCTTTATCATCATCATTCTATGAACAACACTGAAACGAAGCAGAATTATGGTTTGGCGCTGGTGACGCTGACCTCGTTGTTTTTCATGTGGGGTTTCATCACCTGCTTGAACGATGTGCTTATCCCTTTCCTTAAGGGTGTATTCACTTTATCCAATTTCCAGGCTAATTTGGTGCAGTTTGCATTTTTCACAGCCTATTTTGTTATTTCGTTGATATATTTCCTGGTGTCGTACCTTTGGGAAGACCCTATTCAGAAAATCGGTTATAAAAACACGTTGGTTGCCGGTTTGCTGATTGCAGCTACAGCTTGTCTTCTTTTCTTCTTGGAAGCGGGATCGGAAAATCCTGAGTTTGGTTTATTCCTCTCTGCTTTGTTTTTGCTTGGCACGGGTTTCTCTTTCCTTCAGATTGCAGCAAATCCGCTTGTCGCAATGCTTGGTACTCCAGAGTCTTCATCAAGCCGCTTGAATCTGTCGCAGGCGTTCAACTCGCTTGGTACTACATTCTCGCCACTCATCGGCGCTTTCCTCATCTATGAGGTCTTCAAGGGTGAGGCTACTTCGTCGAAAGATATTCAGATGCCTTACCTCATTTTGGCGAGTGTGCTGTTGGTGCTTGCTGGTGTCTTGTTTTTCAGCAACGTTCCAAACCGTGTTGGCGGTGATTCCGCAGAGAAAGTGAGCGGTGCAGGTGCGTTGAAACACCCATATTTGATTTGTGGTATGTTTGGTATCTTCTGCTATGTGGGTGCGGAAGTGGCTATCGGCAGCAATTTGAGCGCATTCATGGAAGAGACTTTCCATTTTGAGAAACAGACCGCGGCCTACTACTTGATGTTCTATTGGGGTGGTGCCATGATTGGCCGTTTCATGGGGTCTATCTCAATGAGCGGATTGGAACGTCAGAAGAAATACATCCTTATGGCTCTTTCCGGTGTGATTTGCATCACGCTCATCTGCTTGGTGGCTGTAAACAACATTCCAGACTTCAAGGTGACAGATGCTATCCTTTTCTTCGTGTTCTTTGCATTGAATTATGTTGTTTTCTTGATGGCAAATTCCATTCCGTCGCGCACTTTGGGTTTGTTTGCCATTGTGAACATCCTTTTGATTGCAGGTATGTTGATGAGCGATGGAAGCAACGCCCTTTGGGTGCTTTTGTCGGTAGGTCTTTTCAACTCTATCATGTTCTCTAACGTATTTACTCTTTCCATTGAAGGTCTTGGAAAATACACAGCACAGGGGTCGTCGCTTTTGGTGATGATGATTTTGGGTGGTGCCATTGTTCCTCCGCTTCAAGGTCTTTTGGCCGATGTGCTCGGTTCTTCCAAACTTGCCTTTGCCATTCCAATGCTTTGCTATGCTTACCTCGCATGGTTCGGATTTGCAGGCTCAAAGTTGGGTAAATCCAAGGTGGTGGTGGTGAAAAAAGAGGAACACCCAGAAAGCGTGGTGCTCGACAGGGATTCAGAGTGATATTAACACAACCTCTTAGGCAGAATTTGATTTTTCTAACAGATATAGATAACAACAACTAAAATACAAATAACATGGCAAAACCTTATGTAATAGGTATCGACCTCGGCGGTACCAACACCGCATTTGGTGTGGTTGATAAAGAAGGTAAAGTAATTGCTTCTACCTCAATCAAGACTCAGGCATACCCTGACCTCAACGACTATATGAAAGCACTTTCTGATGCGATGAAGAAACTCGCTAAAGATAGTGTTGGTCTTGATAAGATCAATGGTATTGGTGTTGGCGCTCCAAACGGCAACTTCTATACCGGCAACATCGAGCATGCTGCCAACTTGCCTTGGAAGGGTATTGTGCCTTTCTCAAGAATGCTTTCTGAAAAGATGGGCTTGCCAGTTTCTCTCACCAATGACGCTAACGCAGCTGCAGTGGGCGAGGCTACCTATGGCGCAGCTCGCAACATGAAAGATTTCATCATGATTACCCTTGGTACTGGTGTGGGAAGCGGTATCTATGTGGGTGGCAAGCTTGTGTATGGTGCTGATGGCAATGCCGGAGAACTTGGGCACGTCATCGTACGACGCAATGGCCGTCAGTGTGGCTGTGGCAACAAGGGATGCTTGGAGTGTTACACTTCTGCAACAGGTATCGTACGTACTGCAAGAGAATTCCTCCTCAACGACACCCAAACTCCAACCATGCTCCGTGAGATTTCTGAAAAGGAAATCACTGGCTTGTATCTCACAGAATGTGCACGCAAAGGCGACAAGATGTGCTTAGACATCTTCAACTACACTGGTACAATTCTTGGTGAGGCTCTCGCTGATTTCGTTAAATTCAGCAGTCCGGAAGCAATCATTCTTTTCGGTGGTTTGGCTAAGGCTGGCACTTTGCTCAGCATCCCTACTGAAAAGGCAATGAACGATAATCTTATGCCTGTATTTAAGAATAAGGTTAAATTGTTGTTCTCTGAGCTTAGCGGTGCAGATGCCGCCATCCTTGGCGCATCAGCGTTGGCTTGGGAGCTCTGATTGACTGCAGCAATAATTCAAATCTAAATAAATCCTGCGTTCATTCCGAACGTGGGATTTTTTTGTGACGTGATTTTTTTGTGGTGTGAGTGTAGAAAAATGTTCCTTAAATTTCCTTTTTTGTGAATAATACCATATCTTTGATAAAGATAAACCGAGATGGTTAATATAATATCGTTACCATGAAAGAACACAATGAAGATAACAAAAGGGGCTTGAACAATATGGATTTTAGTTTGTTCAAGTCTGTCAGCCGCGGCTTGCTTTTTTGTGCAGTCGCTTTGCCTATGTTAGTGGGCTCATCCTGCAAAAAAGACGATTCATCGGATCCTGTTCCAGATGACGATCCTAAAGATCCTGCTGTTCAAATTAAGCATAAGCATGATATTTATTTGGCTGTTTCGTATGATTCTATTTATGCGGGTGGCGTACGTTCCCGTAGTTATGCCGGATATTATCACAACGGACAGATCCACAAACTGGAAGGCCAATCGACCAATGTTGACTGCTATGCCAATGCAATCTTCGTGGATGGCAACGATGTTTATGTCTGCGGTCGTGAGGGTGACTTGGCTGTATATTGGAAAAACGACGAAATTGTTTACCTGCCGGGTGGTGTGCACGCAACAAGCATTTGCGTGAAAAACGGAAATGTATATGTAAGTGGATATGAGGTGCCCGATATTTATTCGGCCGACAAGGCTTGCTGCTGGATAAACAATAATAAGACGTCGCTTGACATGGGAACTCGTGCTACTTGCATTACTGCTGATGCTCAGGGACACGTCTATATCGGCGGCTATTACCTTGATAGAACCACTTATTTGTCATCTGCTCGTTTCTGGACGGATGCGGAATCAAACAATATAGAGCGAAACAGCTTGAACAGCCAGTATTCTTCGGAAGTATGGGCTATTGCGCTCGATGAGACTCATCAGACCAACGGACATGCTTATATCTGCATGGGAGGCCATGAAAGCACGCCACAGGCTCACAATATCAATAAGCAATGGGTGAACCGTAAGGCAACCGACCTTTGTGTTGCAAATGGTAATATGGTGAACGGCATCGTTGCCTATAACGGGAAGTTATATACTTGTGGCAACGACATGAAGATTGCCAAATATTGGAGTACCACCATTGCAAAGAATGGTGAGGGACAGGATTTGATGACCATGCAGTTGAGCGACGGACGTTCACAATGCTACGCAACTGGTATTGATGTGGAGGAAGGTGACGTCTATGTAGTCGGTTATGAGCCAAACAACCAAATGGACCAAAAGGCTACTGTATGGAAAAATGGAACGAAATTCCTTAGTATTCCGGCTGCCGTACGCGTAACTCCAAACGGAATAGATGTTGTGTCAACAACAGAGTTGGTGACCGCAGAATAGACTTACATTAGTCCTAAAAACCATTGCATTTTTTTCTTATATTATAAGACAAAGTTAGAAGTTTTTTTTGAAGGTCATTGCAGTCCTATGGTTGCAATGACCTTTTTTTTAAGTTTTCACCTTTCAAAACCGGCGTTGGCTGACTGCTAACACCGGTTAAACTTGCAGAACAGTTATTATGCTTCAGTAGCCTTTTTATACAGCATTTTATAGTTGGCTGCATTTTCCTTTATCAGATCAAGATTGTCTAGCAACTCCAAGGTTTTGAAAACAGATTTCCATACCGTTATTTTCTTGACGATGAGCGAGAGTTCGCAGCAGTCGGTGCCATTTCCGGTAATTTTTAGATATTTACCGCCAGGTGCTTGCTTTACAACATCAAGGGTTGACTTTACAGCAATCAGGTTGAGTTCCTTCACACGCTTGTACTTAGCCTCGAACGGACATTTGCCAGGTTTGAAGTTGAGTAGGAATTTATCAGGCAGCACAATATTAGTCAAGTTTAAACAGCCAGAAAAAGCGCCATTACCTATTGATGTCAGGCTGGAAGGTAGTTGAAAACTGGTGAGGCTCACACAATTCTTAAAAGCGTCGCTGTCGATATGTGTGATATTTTGTGGTAATTGTATTGATGTGACGGTTTTATCACCAAAGTATCCGTAACATTTTTTATTATGATCATATAATAGAAAATCTATTTCTATTCTTTTACACCTTGAAAACGCTCTTCTTCCAATATGTGAAACTGTTGGAGGTATTTTGATCTTTGATAGTGATTTACAACCAGAGAAAGCCGATTCTCCAATTTCCTCTAAACCATCAGGCAATTGTACTGTGGTCAAATCATGTAGATCCTTAAAGGCATCAGCATCAATGAATTTGATGCCAGATGGCAAACATATTTCAGTCACTTTACGATCATCGAACCAACCATAACAGCGTTCTCCGTTATCATAAATCACCATACCTCCGTTCAAATTCTTATACAAATCTCCCAATATGCCTTTGCCTATGTGTTTTAAACTACTAGGGAAATTTATGCTGGTCAAAGCAGAGCAGTGTTCAAAACAACTATCACCCAGCGAAGTGATCTCCGATGGCAGAACTATGCTGGTCAAAGACTCACACCAAGAAAAACAATACCTACCCAGTGAAGAGATTCCCGATGGCAGATCTATGCTGGTCAAAGCAGAGCAGTGTTCAAAACAACAATCACCCAGCGAAGTGATTCCCAATGGCAGAACTATGCTGGTCAAGGACATACAGTAATAAAAACAATTATCACCCAGTGAAGAGATTCCCGATGGCAGAACTATGCTGGTCAAGGCAAAACACCCAGAAAAACAAGATTTGCCCAGCGAAGTGATTCCCGATGGCAGAACTATGTTGGTCAAGGACTTACAGAAATGAAAACAACAATCACCCAGCGAAGTGATTCCCAATGGCAGAACTATGCTGGTCAAGGCAAAACACCCAGAAAAACAACTACTACTCAGCGAAGAGATTCCCGATGGCAGAACTATGTTGGTCAAAGACTCACACCCAGAAAAACAATACCTACCCAGCGAAGAGATTCCCGATGGTAGAACTATGCTGGTTAAAGATTTACACATAGAAAAACAACTGTCACCCAGCGAAGAGATTCCCGATGGCAGAACTATGCTGGTCAAGGACTCACATCCTTCGAACGCATTGTCCCCAATGATGGTGACTTTATACTTTTTGTTGTCAATCTCCAACTCTTCGGGTATAACCACTTCTTTGTTTTCATTGTCATAGCCTATTACAGCACAAGTACCTAAAACACATGTTTTGTAGGTTATATGTTCAAACACAGTTTCTGAAGATATAAATTCCTTAAATGGATAAACTTCATCCCCCTGTTTTATGTAAACTAAAGATGTGCAACCTTCGAACACATCATTATCTATATAAGTGATGTTAGAAGGAATACAGATGCTGGTCAATGCAGAACACCCTTCAAAGCAAGATTTTCCCAACCAATTGATTCCCGATGGTAGAACTATGCTGGTCAATGCAGAACACCCTTCAAAGCAAGAACTTCCCAACCAATTGATTCCCGATGGTAGAACTATGCTGGTCAATGCAGAACACCCTTCAAAGCAAGAACTTCTCAACCAAGTGATTCCCGATGGCAGAACTATGCTGGTCAGGGACTCGCACCTCTCAAAACAATGGAGACCCAGCGAAGTGATTCCCGATGGCAGATCTATGCTGGTCAAGGACTCACACCACTCAAAACAATAGTTACCCAGCGAAGTGATCCCCGATGGCAGATCTATGCTGGTCATGGATTCACACCCAAAAAAACAATCATTGCCCAAAGAAGTGACTTTATACATTTTGTCGTTAATCTCCACCTCTTCGGGGATAATCACTTTTTGGGGGGTATCTTTATAGCCAGTCACACTGCAGGTGGTTTCAGATGTGACTTCGTATTTAATGTTATCAATTATTTTAATATTTGTCATGGTGTTGTTTTGAGTTTACTTGCAGAATGAAATATGGTCTCACACTACATATGGTATTTTACCGCTAAATTGAGCACACGTTTTGCAAATTCCATGTCGGGGCATTGTTCGCTGTCGCCGTCAACAGCCTGCGTCAACATCTCGGCCCAAAATTCTTCTGGCGAAGTGGCCGCATAGGTTTTGAGTGTGTCGTTTTGGTTTTCATTCATATAGGTGTCCCAATCCTTTGCAATTGCTTTTACTTCAGTTCTAAGGTCAATTCCCTTTTTGCAGATTGTGTTCCAAACGGCATGACACAACTCGTGAATGAGCACACTGCCAATAGAAAGATGACTGACTGGGTGAAATTTGTTTTTCTGTGTCTGCTCAACCATTGTTTTCAGCGTCTGCAACGACGATTGTGCAAAATACTCGCCGCTAAGTGTTAAGGTGTTGTTGTTTATTGCGCAATTTGCTAAAACACCTTCGGGTAACAGGTCGTCAATTTGCAGGGAAAAGTCCACCTCTCCTACAAACATCTCCAGTTTGAGCACAGCCAGCCACAATTCGGTCTGTACGCCTTCGTCGGCAATTTGTTCCAGCGGTTTCAGCCTATTATCTTCAAAAATCATAAATTATCTATCTGTTAATCAATCAGATTGTGCAACCGATTTCTCTGCGTTGTTTCGTATGTTGATATTTATAACTAATTTAGTAAAAAATATCATAATTATAAAAATTCAATGGCAGTATCTATTAATATTGAAGAATTGCACAAGGTGCTAAGAAAAACCCCTGCCGAACAGAATATTATGCTTTGTGGAAAGCATGGTATAGGTAAAAGTGAAATCTTGACAAAGTTCTTTGAAGAGCAGGGCATGAAAGTGGTGCCGCTTTTCCTTGGTCAGATGGCCGATCCGGGAGACTTGATAGGTCTGCCGGAAAAAGATGAGAAGGGTGAATCTACCATCTTCCTTCAGCCCTATTGGTTCCCTAAAGACGGCAAACCTATTGTCCTCTTTTTAGATGAGTTGAACCGTGCGCGTCCCGAACTGTTGCAGACTGTGATGGATTTGGCGTTGAACCGCAAATTGGCCGGTAAGAAACTGCCGGAGGGAAGCCGCATTATTTCGGCGGTTAACGATGGTGAAGAATACCAGTTGACAGACCTCGACCCTGCGTTGGTCAGCCGTTTCAACATCTACAACTTCCGCCCTTCTGTAAAAGAATGGATTCACTGGGCCGATTCTCACGGAATTGACGAACGCATTATTCATTTTATACAGAGTAAACCTGATTTCTTGGAAGGTGGAGTGAATGTTGACATTCAATCGAATGGTTTGGAAAAGACGCCAGACCGACGTGGCTGGACCAAGGTTTCGAACCTTATAAAGAATGAGAATACCCTCGATGAGTTTATGCGTAAGATGATTGCCGGCGTTGTGGGAGTTCAGGCGGCGGGTGCTTTCTTCCTTTCGCTTTCAAAAGATGACGTTATCACGGCAAAGCAGTTGTTTGAAGACTATGATAAGCACCAAAAGAGTGTGCAGAAATACAAGCCACACGAACTCTCTATCGTGTGCGACAGAGTGTGCCTGTATATTGAGAACGGTCATGTGGATGCTGGCAAAACAAATGTCTCGGTTAAGCACCTTGGCATGTTTATCGACGACTTGTTGAATAACGAGAACCATGAAGGGGCTGCTTATTTCGTTTCCCTCATAACGGGTGAACACCCTAAATTCGTGGCTTTCATCACTAAAAAGTTAATGGCTAACTATATGAACCTTATCAAGTATGTGCAGTCTGTATGAGTGACCGTATTTCGAAGATATTAGAACAGTGGTCGTTGCGCGAACCGGCTCTCACCTCTATCTACTACACCCATAAATTGGAGGAGAACAATAGAATGGGGTGCTACATGCGGGTGGGTAAAAGGAAGATCGAATACAATCCCGAACTCATCAATTTCCTTTCCGATCCGGCTTTGGAGGAAAAATTGAAAGCAACGGTGTTGCGTATCTGCCTCCTTCACCCCTACGATCGCCAGCCCCGCGGCTGTGCCGCCAATATACTAAAGGCAGCAAGTGACCTTGTGCTCCAGCCTGTTTACACTTTGAAATATGCCCGTCTCTATTCGCCAAGAGACTTCTGTCTGCCGGAAAAGAAACATTTCGAATGGTATGCCTATAGACTGATGGACCAGGAGAAAGAATTCACAAACAATGCCGGTTTTGGGAATGGTGAAGATGGTGAGAATGGTCTGGGAATAAGCGGAAATGAAGGTGAAAGAAAAAAGGAACTTTCACCTGTTGAACGGCTTATGTTAGAAAGCAAGGATGAAACTGAACTATGGGAAGAAGATGATGAAATGCACGAAACTATTAAGAAACGCATTGAGCAAATCACCAATTGGGGATCTCTTCCACACGATATTCAAGAAGCCATTATGGTTGCACAGATTGGCAGAATTGATTACCGTAAAATACTTAGGGCTTTTTCTACAAGCATTATCTCATCTGAACGTAAATTCACGCGTATGCGTCCTAACCGCAGGTTGGGTTACAAAGCCATGGGTTGTAAACACGTGATGGCATCGCAACTGTTGGTGGCTGTCGATGTCAGTGGCTCGGTTTGCAACCAATCTTTCGCCAAGTTTTTCCGTGTTATTAGGAATTTCTTTCAATATGGTGTGGAAAAAACTGATGTTATTCAGTTCGATACTGAAATCAAAAAAGAGGTTCTACCGCTCGACAAGGCCTCTGAAAAAATCAAGTCTTTCGTGCGTCATGGTGATGGCGGCACCAACTTTCAAATAGTTTTCGACTACTACCACGAGCATAGAAACTACGATGCCCTCATTGTTTTTTCCGATGGTTACGCTCCAGCTCCCACTGAAAATGTGCCGCCACGCTCGAAACTTTTGTGGGTGATTGACAACGAGGACAACTTCAATATGAACAAAGACTTTCTTTCTCCACTGGGCAGAATATGCTTTATCATGTGATTTCTACAAATTTAAACGCCTTCTTATAAGTTGCGTGATCCATCTCTTGCCAAAGCGTTATTTTACTGTCGGTATAATAGTTGCTTCATCTGATTAAGGTGAAGTGACCGGAGTAGATTTTGTCGAGTGATTCAATGTTTATAGTGTACCAATAGTCTGTCGCTGGCAGGTCATTCCCATTGTAGGTTCCATCCCATGCGTTAGTTTCGTTGTCGTAATAAGGAAATGTTGCCACGCGTTTGCCGTAACGGTCGAAAATAGTCACCTTCGCATCTGGTAATAATTCAATATTCTTGATAATCCACACGTCATTCACTCCATCGCCGTTTGGCGTGAAATAAGACATCGGAATGATATTGACAAATTCTGTCTTTAGGTTAAGCGTAATCATACTGTCGCAACCATAGGTAGTGGTGTATGTTGTCTCGTAAACCCCAGCTTTGGAGTATTCTGTATTGTTAAAGACAAACGTTTCGCCTTGTTTAATGGTTGCGAATGTCGTGTCGAAATAGGTTGGATGCACTTTGAGGTGGGTAATCCGGATGCTGTCGCATCCGCTTATTGAAAGCATGGAGTCGATTCTAATGCATGAAACTCTGTGTTCCTCATCTTCACAAATCTGGATATAGGAAGAGTCTTTGTAAGCGACGTTAACTATAAGGTTTAAGATGAAAATGCTGTCACCTACGCCCGTTTTAGACACCGTGTCGGTGTACCGACCCGATGCATCGTAATCGTTTCCTCTCCATTGGAAGTGTTCGTTTTCGCAAATAGCCACATTCTCTGTTTTAATTACTGGTTTAAGAACACGTAGTTTTAAAACAACCAAGCTGTCGCAGCCATGAATTGTGGTATAAGTTTTTTCGTAAAATCCGTCTTCACTATATTCCTTATTGTTGAAGGTGAACGTTTCGCCCTGTTTAACGGTTGCAAAGGTCGTGTCGAAATAGGTTGGATGAACTTTCATGTTAGTGATCCGGATGCTGTCGCATCCGCTTATTGAAAGCATGGAGTCTATTGTGATACCCGAAACTTTATGATTTTCATCCTTACAAAATTCAATATAAGTGGTATCCCGATAGACGTCGTTAACCTTTAGATTCAGTGTACAATACACATCGCAATTTTGAGAGTTTTGCAGCGAGTCGTAATAACTGTCTGTATGTCCGTAGTTTTTGTCAGGCCGGTCCATGTGAAAATAAATCGGAGTAATCGTGTCGTAATAGGTGCCTGTTTGATCGTAGTATTTGCCATTCCAAAGGTAAGATTCTCCCTTGCATATCGCAGCATCAGTAACTTCGTATTTTGGAGGAATTACATAAAAATTTACAGTGACAATATGGTCACAGCCCGCTTCGGTCTTCATATTGATTGTATATGTGCCAGTTGTTTTTAATGTGGTGTCTCCAATTTGAACGGAATCGCCATGGCAAATGGTGATACTGGTAGTGTCGTATATTTCTTTGACGAAGTCGTAATATATGCGGGTGGTGTCGGCGTAATCGCCAGAGCGAAGGACTACGGTTACTGAATCTTTGTCTGTCACCGGTTCGGGTAGGTAGTAGCACAACGAGATGCCATCTTCTGTGATTTCTGCTTCTGAATCTTCCAAAGAAGCACCATCTAAAATCTCAACTGTGTAATCGTAATATTCGGTGGTGGAGATTCGAAGAGTATCGATGTTGACAGGCCACCAGACACACCACCATGGACCCTCGCACGAAAGCACCTTAAAATGAAAATCAGACCAGTGATAATGTGGCGTCTGGCAGTCGTGTGGCTCAAGATAAACCGCGTTTGAGATGAGATTTCCGTTCCCATTTTCCAACGCTACACGATAGTAACCTTTTTTCCCATCTTCTATTTCATCTGCTGTATAAACAGTATCTGTACTTGAATCAAGAATTTCCCATCTGCCTGAAATGTCACCAGTTTTACTGAAGAGCCATACATAATTGTAAGGATCTTTTATACTGCTTTTATCCGCAACAATAGCCCTTAAATAACTAAGTCCATTACACACCTGCGAGTTCCTTAATTCGAATCCAGGATCGGTTTTATAATTGGCAATACTAATAGATCTGCCTTGAACGTCGTTTACGCAAAGGCAACAAAGGATGACACAAAATGTTACAATAATGTTTTTCATGTGTAAAACTATTTCTTTTTTCACGCAAGTACCATTGCGTGCAATTTTATATTAAGCAAAACACATTTCTGCTTGCAAATGATGTGCCAAAATGAGAAGTCTATAAAGGAATGAAATGATTTGATTATTTCTTAATTGCTACGTTATCAGTGGTATGGGCTTGTTTTGCGGTTGTATAAGTGTATTGTTAAACATAAAAATGTTGTTTTATTTTTGGGAACTGTGAAGTAAGGTTAATTTGTGTGCACTGTAAGAAATCAAAAAAAACGCTGGAAATGGATAATTGAGGTCGCCTTATGCAAAAAAAAGACGAGTGTGGTTAACCTAACCACACTCGTCTTTTAATATGTTTTGAGAAGTGTTTTACTTCTTGATGAGGCTCTTGCTGAGTTGGCTCTTTCCTGCTGTTACACGGATGAAATAATTGCCGCTTACGAGGTCGCTAACTTCAAGTGAGACAGAGTTGAGGCCTTCAACACAATTCCATGTGCCGAAATCTTTGATCTTACGACCTGATACGTCAACAACATCAACTTTAACGTTGTCATCGTTTTCAGACATTGTGATCTTGGCTGTTATCTCGTCGTGTGCTGGGTTTGGACCAACTTCCAAATCGAGCACCTTCTGAGTTGCAACTCTTGATTTCATACCACCATTTGAAGCGATGCTTTCCTGGTTGCGTGCTGCAGGCTGCATGTAGGCGTATTCAGTTTCGTATTTGCCGCAAGAGCAGTTGCAGTTGCTGTTCACCTTGTTTTCAAGAACGATGAGCACTGGGTAACGAACACCTTCTGCGAAATACTGGTAGCGAACAGTGTTGATGGTCCATGTTGTGCTGTTGCTGACTTGAGTGTAACTCTTTGTGACTTTGACACGAAGCACGTTGTCGTAAGTCGATCCGTCAGGGAGGATAAGTTTACCCCATGCGTCTGCTTCTGTGACATAGTTACCATCGATTTCTTCAACTGAAGAAGGAGTGGTATAAGTTCCGTCCATTACACCACCAATCTTTTCCTGATATGCGAATGGGAACTTGAGGTCGATGATAGGGTTGGCAAATTCGATTTTCACTTCGCCCGAAGTAAGACCATAATATTTCTTGCCTTCTGGGGTGATTTCGAAGAACGAAGTTCTGTCGCCATTCTCATCACAAGCGAGCAAGGTGTTGCTTGAAGCGAGATTCAAACCGCCAATCTGCTCAGCGTTGTTGGTGTTCTGCTCGATATAGGTGTTCTTGATGATTTTTGCGCCTGAGAAGTCCCATACCTTGTTGGCACCGCTTTCGCCCTGTGGCATATATTCAATCTGCTTCATGTTGCGGTACTCGCCCGCATTGAGGCCGTTGTTTTTGTAGGTAAGTGTAGTCTGCGCCATCATGGTCAATGTGGCAAACGACAAGCAAACAGTTGTAAAAATTCTCTTCATATCACTATATTTTTGTGTTTGTTTTTTTGTTCTATATTTATGTTTCTTTGCGAATGGCGGCATTTCTTAAATTTGTTTCGCATATTCGCAATTTTTTTATCCTACTTATGTGTATAATTGCTCAAAGATAGGAAAAAAATCAATAAATGCTTTGAATTTGTCGAAAAAAAGAAGCGTTGTTTTTAATTATCCTTCAAAAACTGTTCCGCTTGCTCTATTGCGTTGATTTTCCCTACGTCTATCATTTTTAAGTTGTTGGCTACATTTGCTTGGATGTGCAGTGCCTCTGCCTCTTTCAGATAAAAATCCATGATGGGGAATTTCTCAGGCCAGTTGGCCATGCTTTGCAGTATCTGGGGGCTGATGACATGTATGCCGGCAAATGCGTAACGGGCATATCCATCCGGTGTGAAGTCGGGGAATGGGGATTTTACTTCGCCGGTTGCGATGTTGGTCCATCCCTTCAGTCTCATGTTCTCCTCTTGGTCGAAAAGCAGGTAGCGCTGTGTTTGTCGTTCGCTGACGAGAAGTGTGGCGTCTGCGTTCGTTTGGTTGTGTGTGTCCCAAATGGCTTTGAGATCCACGTTGGAAAGAATATCGACATTATGCACCAGAAAAGGCTCGTTGCCTTGCAGGAAAGATGTGGCTTTACGTATTCCGCCACCTGTGTCGAGTAGTTGGTCGGTTTCATCACTGACCTGTATTCTCACGCCGAAATTATTGTTGGCTTTGAGAAAGTCGATGATTTGCTGGCTGAAATGATGTACATTGATTACCAAATCATTGAAACCGGCATCAATTAGTTTCAGTGCAACGTGCTCGAGCAATGTTTTGCCTGAAATTGGTACCAATGCTTTGGGAATGGAGTCTGTGATGGGTTTTAACCTGGTGCCGAGTCCGGCGGCGAAAATCATTGCTTTCATTAGTTCTCTTCTTCTACGTCGTCGTTTTCGTCTGGGTTTTCTTCGTCTTTGTTATTATGGGCTTCTGCTTCGGCTTGTTTTTCGCGTTCGTCTCCTACAATTGCTTTCCGCAGCAAATCTTTGTATTGCTTGTCATCCTGCAGAATGTTGATGGCTTGCTGGAGTGCGTTGTCTCCTTTGAGACTTTGCGCCATGGCACCCTTTTGGTAAAAGTTGCGTCTTGCCATCTCGATGGCGATGAATTTAGAGATGTCTGCCTTGTTGGAGTCGAGTTCTGCTTCCAAGTTTGGTTTCAAATGTGCTTTTAGCGAGTCGAACTGTGCCTTGGCGTATTTGTCCATTCCTTCTTTTTCTGCGATTTCAATAAGTGTTTTCAGGCCATCTTCACTTTTTGTTTTATAGGTGAAACCGCTTTTTTTCACGTATTCTTTGAAGTCGTTGAAAATGTTGTCGGTGATTCTGATGTCGTCAACACTTGTCATCTTAGAGTCGTTCTTTTGATGGTCTGTGACAAAGTTGAAGATGATGTTTTTCGCGTAGAGGCTGTAGGTGATTGGGGCGTTTTTCTCGCGTGGGGTGTAAACGTCTGGACTGATGCCACAACCGTCTCTCACAATACGTCCGTGTGCAGTCTTAAATTCGTGGGTAAGGCTGTCTGGTATTCTTTTGACTGTTCCGTTCTCATCTCTCTTTGCATAGTCGATGGCCTGAATGCAGCGTCCGCTTGGAATATGGTATTTAGAGATGGTGACTTTGAGGCTGCCCCCGTAAGGGAGGTCGCGGGTGGTTTGCACCAAACCTTTACCATAGGTGCGTTCGCCGACAATGACCGCACGGTCGAGGTCTTGAAGCGATCCACTTACGATTTCTGCTGCGGATGCTGAGTTGTTGCTCACCAGCACTGCGATGGGAATGGTGGTGTCAACAGGAGCCATTGTGGACCAATACTCTGAATTCCAGCGTTTTTCTTTTCCTTTCGTATAGACGAGTTTAGTGCCTTTCGGTACAAACATGTTGATGATTTTGGTGGCTTCAGAAAGAAGTCCCCCCGGATTATCACGGAGGTCGAATACCAGTTTCTTCATGCCTTGCGACTTGAGGCTGTTATATGCTTTTTCAAATGAGTCGTACGATTGGTCTGTGAAACTCGACATACAGATGTATCCCACTTGCGGCGCTATCATGGCGTAGTAGGTGATAGGGTCGATGATGATGTTTTCGCGCAACACATCTGTTTTCACTATTCCTTTGTTTGGTCGATCCACCACCACTTTTGTAATGGTTTTGGGTTCTCCGCGCAGCATTTTGCTGACTGCGTCTGTTGTTTTGCCATCGGTGGCGACTTCGTCAACCGAGACAAAAACGTCTCCGGCTCTTAAGCCTGCTTTGTAGGCAGGTTTACCTTCGTAGATTTCAGAAATGAATACTTGTTTCTTCTCGTTCACGGAAATGATTGCGCCCACACCTGCGTAAGAACCTGTGGTCATGAATTTCAGGTCTTGCATTTCGCGCTCGGCGAAATAGGTGGTGTAGGGGTCGGTGGACGATAGCATATACCGGATGCCTTTTTCCACCGTCTTTTCCGGTTTGATGGTATCTACATAAAACAAATCAAGTTCTTTGACGACAGAATTGAAAATGTCCAGACTTTTGGAAATCTGAAAGTCGTGGCTTCCTTCTTTATTCACTTTTGTGGTGTCGTTGGCATTAGCGTTGAGCGAACCAACAGAAAGCAATACGAAAAGAAATTTGAAATAGTTGCGCATGTTATGCTGTGATGATATGTGGTCATTATTATACAGAGACAAAGGTAAGAAAAATAATAATAGCAATAAAAAAGTCGAGGACGTTTCCCAACGTCCTCGACTAAATTTAACCTTAACTATGAAAAATCTATCTGTTTTTGTTTGCACTGCAAATGTATAACGTTTATTTGTATTGTGCAATATTTTTTCTCAAATTCGTGTGATTTCTTTGAATTTTCTGCGAAAAAATGCTGAAAACACCTTTTTTTCTGTCTTTGATCGGTTGAACTGCTGGAACAAAAACAAAGCAAACTTCATTATGAGGTGTTCCTCATAATGAAGTTTGTTTTTTACATGGTGTCCCGTATTATTACAGTTTCAACTGTCTTCTCTTTAGCGAATCTTTCACTATATTATAGATGGCTTTGTAGTCGTTTGCATTTCTGGCGTACCATGCCACGGATGAGTCGAATTGTGCCTCGGTCACACCATGCTTGTCGAGAACGGAACGGTAGAGTTGATTGTGGTCGAATTCCGATGTGTTCGTCATGGAAGATCTGCTGGCATATGCTTGTGCCAAATGTACGTCAATCAGCAATCGCACCATTTTGTCTTTGGAAAGTTCTGGTTTTCCTACGTCTGGTTTGCATGACGACATAGCGATGGATGCGCTGAAGAATGCAATAAGAATCAATATTTTATGCTTCATCGTTTTCTGAAGAATTAGTGGTGTTGTCCGACTTTTTGTTGTCTTCTGTCTTTTTTTCTTCGTCGTTCCATTCAAGCAACTGGCCCATTTCTTTGCTATGGAAAAGCAGAGAGTAGGCTACACCAGTTGTGATGGCAGCGTCTGCGAAGTTAAAAACCGGACGGAAAAACACCAATGACTGCCCCGCCCAGGGTGTCCAATCGGGCCATGTGGAGTGAATAAGCGGGAAATGGAACATATCTACCACTTTCCCATACAACCAATCTCCTCCATCGTAGATTACTCCGAAGAAAACACAGTCGATAATGTTTCCCAGAGCGCCGGCAAGGATAAGTGTGACGCCGATTGCCAGACCTAAGGAGTATTTCCTCGACAGTATGTAATACACGCAGTAACCCAAACCAAAAAGGGCTGCAATACGGAAGAGGGTGAGATAAATTTTGTCGAAAAAAGACATGCCGAATGCCATACCGTTGTTTTCCACGAAGCAGAGATAAAACCAAGAAGTAACTTCAATGTTGGGCCCGTCTCCGATGTTTGCTCTTACCCAGTATTTGATGAACTGGTCGAGGATGACAACGAGAAGGACTATGCCACCGCAGAGAAAAAGGTTGGATTTCAGTTTGTCGTTCATTTTTGATCAAATTATAACGCAGTTGCTGGTGCGACTGGCGGTTATTTCTTCATTGTTTTCGCTTCTACGCTCTGCGTAGTGTGAGGCACAGCACGGAGTCTTTCTTTTGGAATGAGTTTGCCGGTAGTGCGGCAAATGCCGTAAGTCTTATTCTCAATGCGTACGAGCGCTGCTTGCAGGTGCTGAATAAACTGCATTTGGCGTTGCGCCTGGCGTCCGGCTTCCTCTTTGGAAAGAGTGCTGGCTCCTTCTTCAAGCGCCTTGAAGGTAGGGCAAGTGTCGCTGATGTCGTTGCCGTCGGTGTTATTCATGCTTGCGCGAAGCGATTCGTATTCGGCTTTGGCTTTTTCCAGTTTGCTGAGGATAAGTTCTTTAAATTCCTGTAACTCTTCGTCTGAGTATCGTGTCTTTTCTGCCATAATCAGTATGTTTTTCGGTTAAATAAAAAATATCAGAGACTGATATGTTGGAATTATTGGTTAGTAAATTTTGACAAAAGTAAACAAAATTTAGAAGTTGTTTAAATTTTTGTTGGAGATTTTTATATGTGTATTTTTCAGGATGTTTTGAAGTGAATCTGAAAGGAGCAATGGATGCCATTGTGACTGAAGATTCACTCAAAACAGACGAAAAAGACCTATAAAAAGCCAAAAGAAGTAGTTCGCAAAAATTTTAAACACCTTCTTATACATCATCAAACAAAGAGCCTTGCCTTGGGCCTGGTTTTTTGTTCAAATGCTTGTATGCCAGGCTGGTGACTTCTCTTCCTCGTGGTGTGCGCTTGATAAAACCCTCTTTGATAAGATAAGGTTCGTACACATCTTCCACTGTTCCGGGGTCTTCTCCCAAAGCGGTGGCGATGGTAGTGAGACCGACTGGTCCGCCGTTGAATTTGTCGATGATGGTATTGAGCAGTTTGGTGTCGATTTCGTCGAGCCCGTACGTGTCGATGTTAAGTGCTTGAAGGGCGAAATTGGTGATGACCATGTCGATTTTCCCATTGCCTTTAACCTGGGCAAAGTCTCTTACTCGGCGCAAGATGGCGTTGGCTATTCTGGGCGTTCCTCTGCTTCGGCGCGCAATTTCGAGGGCAGCGTTTGGCACGCATGGAATTTGAAGCAGTTTGGCTGAACGAAGAACGATTTGTGCCAGTACTTCCGGCTCGTAGTATTCCATGTGGCACTTGATGCCGAAACGGGCGCGAAGCGGTGCGGTGAGCAAACCACTTCTGGTGGTTGCTCCGACCAACGTGAACGGATTAAGGTCGATCTGAATGCTGCGCGCATTAGGACCTTTGTCTATCATGATGTCGATGCGGTAGTCTTCCATGGCAGAGTAGAGGTATTCCTCTACAACCGGACTGAGTCGGTGAATCTCGTCGATAAACAAGACATCGTTCTCTTCCAGGTTGGTCAGCAAGCCGGCGAGGTCTCCAGGTTTGTCGAGCACCGGGCCGGATGTGATTTTGAATCCTACTCCGAGTTCGTTGGCAATGATGTTGGAAAGTGTGGTCTTTCCCAATCCGGGAGGACCATAAAACAAAACATGGTCGAGTGGCTCATGTCTCATTTTGGCGGCCTGCACAAAGATGCTCAGATTTTCAATGATTTTGGCCTGTCCCGAAAAATCGGAAAAAGTCAAAGGACGCAGTGCGTTTTCAAAATCTTTTTCTTTTTCAGCCGCCGATTCTCTTATGTCGAAGTTTTCGTCGTTGTTCATGGATTAATCGTTGTCGGTGTTGTCTTCGTCCGCGTTACCGCTGTTAAGGTTCACATTGATTTTGCCTTCCTCTTTGTCTTTCTTGTAACGCTTAAACAAGTCGGTGAGTTTATCTGCGATGGTGTCGGTGAGTTTTTCTTTCGAGAAGATATTTTTGAAGCGTTGGCCGATGTATTTCAGATTCCACCAGTATTTGTAGGCGAAGAAATAGGATATTGGCAATGTGATGGCGAACAACAGGGCTTGAAGTCCACTGAAATGACTGGTGATGAAAATGCCGCCGATGATGGCTAAAAGCAGGTGCCAGATAGGGTAGAACACCATGTTGGCAGCCAAAGCGATGGTGGAGTAGAAACCTGTGCCTTTGAGTTTCCATTCGCAAACGGACTTGACAAGCGCGAAGACCGGCCAGTTGACGAGTGCGCTGTAGATGGCCAGTGGAGACATACAAATGGCGTAGATGAGAGCCGAAAGCAACTGAGCGTCAAATGAACGCCCGTATTCTTTTGCGATGGCGGCTTCCTCAATGGTGTGGTTGTGCTTGCGCCATTCTGTAGTCAGTTCGTCAAGTTCATTTATCTCGTTGTTATATAAGCCAGATGCGCAGATCTCATCAAGGTCTCCTGCAATGTTCTGGCGGGCTACCAAACGGTTGGTCTCATTGTCGTCCCAACCCATATCGCTCAGTTTGTCCAGATTGTAAATGTAGCAGCAGGTGTAGATGGTGTCGTAGTGCTCATCTGTGCGTATGTTGAGCATCACCGTGCTCATTTTCCGGAACAGGTCTTTTCGTATGTCGTTTTGTGCGACCGGTGCGTTTTCCACATACTTGTCGTAGTAGTTCCTCATGTTGAGTGGCTTGTCGAAACTCACGATAAGGTGTCCGCCACTATGGTCGTAGTCGCTGTAGTCAATGCCGGTTGGCACGATATACACGTTGTCTTTTGTATCTTTGTAATGATCCTGTACGGAGAATCCTATGCGGAACATTCCCTTTACGAGAGGTCTGAGTTTTCTCACTTCCTCTTGGCCGCCTTCCGGCATCAGGCAGAAAAATTGTTTGTGTTCAAGCACTTGTGCGGCTTGCTCAAAAGAGTCGGCGTTTTTCTTCAGATTGCCGATGCCGTTTCGCATGCGGTAGGCAGGCATGATTTTTAGAAAACGCAAGATTTTATCGACCAGACTTTTAGCGAATATGTCCGCGCGAGCAAGGAACACAACAGGACCGGGAGTGGCTGCTAAAACCGCCATGGCATCGGTAAATGCGTTCTGGTGGTTGGGGGCGAATATGACAGAGGCGTTGTTGGGTATGTTTTCCTCACCGTTGATCTCCACGGATGAAAACCAGTGCTTGAAAACGAAGACGCCATGAATGTGCAATAACTTGTAACTAAGTGGGGTGTTATATATTTTGCTCATGATGAGTCTGTTTATGCTGTTGTTTGCTTGATGTGTGTGAAATAGATGCAAATTTACGGAATTTTTGCATGTTTCAACCCTTTTTCAATCTGCTTTTGTTTGAGGATGACTTCCTTGGTTGGTTTTTTGATATCGCGTTTAAGCGGACTTGGCAGTTGTGTGATGATGGATGCGGCTTGTTTCCCGTTGATGTCTATGGCATGAATGCCATAGTAGGTCTGGGCTGCCGATTCCACTCCGTAAATGCCATCGCCGATTTCCACAATGTTAAGATATACTTCAAGGATTCGCTCTTTGGACCAGACCAACTCAATGAGGAAGGTGAAATAGGCTTCAAGTCCTTTCCGCAACCACGATCTTCCTGGCCAAAGGAACACGTTTTTGGCTGTTTGCTGCGAGATGGTGCTTCCTCCGATTTTCGGTTTGCCGGATATGTTGTTCGTTATGGCTGTAGAGATTGCGTTCCAGTCAAATCCGTTGTGCTCACAGAAATTGCAGTCTTCGGCTGTGACGGCAGCCTGCTTGAGGGACTTGCTGATCAGTCCATATTGTTTCCATGTGTTTTTGCACTTTGTTTCTTTCCCTTTGAAACTCTGCTGGACGGTTCTGATAGCCATCAGAGGTGTGTAATATACAGGTACGAACTTGTAGATGACGACTGCCAGGATGGAAGTGGAGAAAAAGAGTATAAGTGCATATTTAATACACTTGAATGTTAAATAGTCAGCCCTTAAAAAGCTAACTTATTTTCCGGAAAGCGAATTTCAAAACACATTTCAGCAGTTCCAAGTATTGATTTGAGTAAGAGCAAAAGAAC
>JAGHUM010000051.1 GCA_018064855.1 Candidatus Physcocola equi | reverse complement strand
TTTTGCACAGCAAAAGCTATCGTTTTACACTGTTATCTCTACCGTTTTACCACCTAAAACGATAGCTTTTACCTCCTGATTTGATAGCTTTTGCACCACATTTATGCATAAATTGCATACCTTTCCTTACCTTTTCCCACTTAACAAACAACCCTTCCACCACAAAATTATCCCGAACTGGGGTAAAATTGATAGAATCAACAATAAATTGGCATAGTATTGGCAATTTTATAATAATTTGATGATGCTATTTCAAAAAAAAGTAGTATTTTTGCGTCATAATAATCTTAAACTAGAAGATTCTATATTCCACCACCTCCGCTGAAGAACGAGAGATTGACCAGTTGGTATATAAACTCTACAACCTCACTCCCGACGGAATCGCCATCGTGGAAGGTAAGAATGAATAAGAAGAAATGATATGACAATACCCGAACAGATAAAGAATAAACTCCAGTTGAAGGAAAGTTGCGAAGTGGAATACAAATCCGCTGCAGGTGGTTTCCCCGTAAAGGAGTTTTGGATAACCTTCTCGGCTTTTGCCAACACAAACGGTGGAACCATCGTGTTAGGTGTAAAGCAGAAAGGCAAGCAATTCATACCTGACGGTCTTTCGGAAGAGCTGGTGGGAAAGTACCGCAAGCAGTTCTGGGACGATGCTCACAACAAGTCGTGCGTGAACTATCCGATGCTGGTAGAGAGTGATGTGCAGGAGTTTGAAACGGAGGGTGGACAACGTCTGCTCATCTTCCGCGTTCCCCGTGCATCGCACGACATGCGTCCCATATTCCTGCATGGCAATCCTCTCGGCAATACCTACAAGAGGCGTGATGAAGGCGACTACCAATGCTCTGACGATGAGGTAAGACAGATGTTTTCGGATGCAAACAATATGAGGCAGTCGGCTGACTCGCGCATCCTCCGAAACTACACCATGGATGATATTGACCTGCCAACGTTGCAGCAGTATCGCCGTGCTTACGACAAGAAACATGAAGATCATCCTTGGACAATGGTGGATGACATGAAATTCCTGGAGAACATAGGTGCCTACAGGAAAGATCGCGTCAACTCTATTGAAGGATTCACCGTGGCAGGTATGCTCATGTTCGGCAAGACACAAAGCATCACCGACCCCGAATGCTGCCAGGAGTTCTTCCCTGACTATCGTGAGCGACTGAGTGATGACCCTCAGATTCGTTGGACAAACCGTGTCTATCCCGATGGAACATGGGAGGCAAACCTGTATCAGTTCTTCACCCGAGTGCTGCCAATGTTACAGCACGCTCTGCCTGTGCCTTTCAGCCTTGACGAACAGCAAAGGCGCAACGAAACTACCACGGCTCATACCTCTCTGCGCGAAGCATTGGCAAACTCGCTCATTCATGCTGCCTACACGGTTAGAGGCAATGTGGTGATTGACAGATACTTTGACCGAATCGTAATCTCGAATCCCGGCACCATGCTCGTGAGCCTTGAAGAGTTCTACGAGGGTGGACACAGTATCTGCCGTAATCCATTGCTCCAGAAGATGTTTGTATTCCTTGGCATTGGCGAGAAGGGTGGAACTGGCGCTGACGTAATAGCCAAAGGTTGGGCAGACAACGGTTGGGCGATACCTACACTATGCGAAAAGACTGCACCGGATAGAGTTGAAACGGTTTTGTATGTTTCGGAGAAAGCTCTTATCAACAATATTGCAACTGAAATTGTTGATAAACACGATTTTGTCAACAAGATTACAGAGAAATTGCTGACAAATACTGATATTGGCGATAAATTGGCGATTAGACTATATATTGGTGATAATTTGGAGGTAAATGAGACCGCTGTTGATAAAATGGCGGAAATTATGCTATATTTGAGCAATAATCCACGCGCCAAAAGCACAACTCTTGCAGAACATATGGGTATGAGCGCTTCGACTTCACGTAATTATCTCAATTGCCTTCTCGTATTAGACTTCATTGTTACCGAAGGAGCAAATAAGAATAGAGTCTATTCTCTAAAGATAGAATCATGAAGATAGAATTGTCAATCGCTATTATCAAACCTCGTGTTGATTCTTAAAAGCGACTATAAACTGGTATCTTAAGAAAGAGTAAATTGATGAGTGGGACAGAATCATTATCATCATGATCTCCGCCTTGGATATGCGACTCTCATGATGGCGTTTTCGCTTATTTAGGCTATAAACGTATATTTTGCCATCTGAGCATCAAAAGCTTTTGCAAAAATCATCGGCAACACAGAAAATTTCAGTAACTTTGTCGTCGGTAATTATAGCGAAAGTCATTAGTAGGTTTGTCTAGAGAGAGCGTTAGGAAACAAACATTGAGAAGACATACTTTTTAGTGATTGGGATTGGTAACAAATAATACAAGACAAAAAGCATATGGATAGAAAATTTTCTTTATTAATATTGTTTGCAATAGTTTGTAATATATCATTTGGACAGACTAAGATTTCTGTAAAGAATGATTCTAACAATGATGACATCATAACTTTCGAGAAGATACAAAAGAAATCCAAATTTGCCGAGTTTACATCTGAACTTGGTACATTTACTAGGTTTGTTGAAATTGAGCTTATGCGTGTTCCTATAGGATTAACGTCTATCAAAAGTAACATAATTGAATTTCAAGACCAAAATGGTAATCCTATAAATCATTTTCTAGAACTCAATATTTCAAGTTCAATAAATGAGATGAAAATACATGCTGATTTTTTTGATTCTATTGTCAATACTATCAATAAGTTTGAGGTGGAAAGCAAAAAAGAGAAGAATACAGGAAATTTATTATGTAACGCATATGAATCTGATGGTAGTTTTGAATTTGGTTATCAAATAAAAAAAGGTAAAAACCCTCAATGGTTTGTTATTATTAATAGGACGATTTACAAAGTAAAGGATATTAGTGATATAAAGAACATGTTTGTTAAAGCAATTGAAGCTGTAAATGAACTCAAATCCAATCCCAATAGCAATTTGCGTAATCCGAACAGAAAAGTACAAAAAGTGGTATTTAGTGTTCGAGAAAGAGAAGGTGTGGATTACAAATAATAGAAGAATTTTTAATTTGCCAAGCATTCCACAGCCAGGCGTCGGTAATAAAAGTAGAATTTCAACAGTATGCGGATTAGAAGATTTGTGGACAACTCATTCTGGCAAGATTTGTGACAGAATGGATAACTCATTGATTTAAAGTAGAAACCGCAAAAATAAAAACTAAGATAAAAGTAATTACAATATTATACATAAGGTACGCGTACGTGTGCGCATGAAATTACAGTCACTGCAACAACGGTCATTACAATAGCAGAAAACCTCTCCAACACATAATCGGTTGGAGAGGCTTTCTTTTTAGGTTTATGTACTGCTAATCAGTACCGATGATTACTCCTCGTCATCATCAAAGTCGGTGAGACCGCGATGACCACGAGCTGTTGTTGTCAAACTGTTATTGTATTCACCCTGAGAACCGAGACAGAGGTTCTGGCTCTCAACCTTTACCACCTTAAGTGATGGTGCAATATATTTCTTCATAATGTGTATTTCTTTTTGTATTTTTAAACGTAAATTCCCGTAAATTATCCGTGAATTATCCGTAAATTTATTTATGTAAACCATGCGTCCCATCTCCCTCCCTCACAGGGAGGGCTGGGGTGGGTCTCTTTTTACTTTACCTGTGCACCAGCAGCGTTGAACATCTTACCTGCCTTCTCAATAACGAGCTGACCGTTCATGATGCGCTTAACTGCCTTGTTAGCCACCTTAGCAGATGCTACTTCATTGATGCCTGTTG
>JAGHUM010000035.1 GCA_018064855.1 Candidatus Physcocola equi | reverse complement strand
ATGGATGCCCATTGTGACTGAAGATTCACTCAAAACAGACGAAAAAGACCTATAAAAAGCCCAAAAGAAGCAGTTCGCAAAAATTTAAACAGCTTCTTATTTTTTACGATTGCCGAGTATGTCGCGGGTAATTTCTTTTACTGCTGTTTGTGCCACTTTTTTTGCGACTTTCCCTGCAACACCTCCTGCGGTGGTCCTGCTTTTCTTTCCTGTCACGGCATTAGACACTGCTGTGCCTAAAATGGTTGCGAGGGTGCTGGTGACTGCGGCGACGATTTTGCTGAAAATTCCCGATTCGCTTTTCTTGCTGGCTTTTTTCTTGTCTTTGCTGTCTTCTTCCTCTTCATCATCTTCTTCTTTTTCCGAAGAGGCAAGCAGCACTTCAAAGGCGCTTTCGCGGTCCACCATCTTGTCGTAGCGGCCATAGATGGAGCTTTGCTTGATGATCTGGCTTCGTTCGCTTTCGCTGATGGCGCCGATCTGGCTGAGTGGGAAGAGTATCTTCGCTCGTTCCACCACTGTCGGTGAGCCTTTCTCATCGAGCACAGATACTAATGCTTCTCCAGTCTCAAGCTGGGTGATGGCTTCTTCTGTGCTGAATTTTGGATTGGTGCGGAAGGTCTGCGCTGCGGCTTTGATGGATTTCTGGTCTTTCGGTGTGAAGGCGCGAAGGGCGTGCTGCACACGGTTGCCCAGTTGACCGAGGATGTTTTCTGGAATGTCGGTTGGGTTTTGGGTGACAAAGTAGATGCCGACGCCTTTGCTTCGGATAAGGCGGATCACCTGCTCGATTTTCTCCACCAGCGCTTTGGGGGTGTCGTTAAAAAGCATGTGCGCCTCGTCGAAAAAGAATACGAGTTTCGGTTTCTCCATGTCGCCCACTTCTGGCAGTTGGCTGTATAACTCGCTCATCATCCAAAGCAGGAAGGTGGAGTAGAGCTTTGGCTGGAGCATCAGTTTGTCGGCTGCCAAAACGTTCATGACGCCTTTGCCTCCTTCGGTTTGAATGAGGTCGAATATGTTGAACTCTGGCTCCCCGAAAAATTTGTCTGCACCCTGGTTCTCAAGTTCGAGCAGCGAGCGCAGTATGGCGCCAACGCTCTGCTTGGTGATGTTGCCATATGTGGCTGTGAAATCGCTTGCGTTTTCGCCCACATAGTTGAGCATGGCACGCAGGTCTTTCAGGTCAAGCAAAAGCAGTTTTTTGTCATCTGCTATTCTGAAGGTGATGGTGAGGATGCCAGTCTGTGTCTCGTTGAGGCCGAGCAAGCGTCCCAGTAGTTGAGGACCCATGCTTGAAATGGTGGCGCGGATAGGGTGGCCCTGCTCACCATATACGTCGAAGAAACGGACTGGGCAGGCCTGAAAGTCGGGATTTGGCACTTCAAAAGCGTCTTTTCTCTTCTCTATGAATCCGCTCATCTTTCCGGCTTGGCTGATGCCCGATAGGTCGCCTTTCATGTCGGCCATGAAACATGGAACTCCTGCCTGGCAGAACGTTTCTGCCATCACTTGCAGGGTGACGGTCTTACCTGTACCGGTGGCTCCGGCAATGAGGCCATGACGGTTGGCCATCTTCCCTGTTATGCTGATAGGGCCGTTTTCGCTTCGTGCGATATAATATCCTTTGTCTTGTAAATACATATCTTGGATTATTTATGAAAGGCATCAACTGATGCCGCGTTCTTTTTTGATTGTTTCGTATGCTTCGTTGATCTTTCTGAAACGGATGTTGGCTTCTTTTACCACTGCTTCTCCCAGGTTGGCCACGCGGTCTGGGTGAAATTTCTTCGCCATGCTGCGATAGGCTTTCTTCACATCTTCATCGGTGGCTGCCTTGGTTATGCCCAACTGGGTGTAGGCCCAATCGGTGCTCTCTGTATGGTAAGTGGTGTTGCTGTTGTTGTTGCTTCGCTGGTACGAACTGCCTTGGTTCCCATAATTTTGCTGCTGGGAGCCTCTGTAGTCGCTGTTGGTGTGCTGGAATGTGATCTTGATAGCTTCGTATTCTCTGGTCGGAAGGCCCAGTAGCACAGAAATGTGACGGATAAGATTCTCCTCCCGATAGTCCAAATCTCCGTCTGAATATCCAACGCCCAACAGGAAATGCACCAGTTCTCTTCGCTTGGCAATATCAAGGTTTCTTCTTATCTCAGTGGCAATGCCATCTACGTCAATATGATTTTTGGAGAGAAAACTCTTCAACATCATGAGGGCGTTTTTCTGGTCTTTTTCGGTTGGAAAGGCTTTGACGATAAACTCTTTGATCTTGTCGAGCTCGCTTCTTTTCTGCTCGCCGTCTGCTTTCATCACGGCGGCCATCAGTGCTAAAAGCCCCATTTGAAAGGTAAACTGGCTGGCATTCTTGTTTTGTGAGGAAAAGCCTCTGTCTCCCCATCCGCCTTGCCTGTTCGAGTCGTTTAGTTTTTGGGTGTCATCGTTTGCCGCTTCATCCAATTTGGAACCTAACCACCAACCAATCAGGGCACCGAGAGGACTGCCGCCTAACAACATGAATCCTAAGACTCCGCCGACCCATTTGCACGCACTCATATATAATAGTCTTTTTTTAATGTTTTTGAAATGTACTGTTGCTCCTGTTTAAGAAGATGTCAGACAACCTCTAAGAAGATGCCTGACAGTTTCTAAGCATACGTTTTGCAAATATAGAAAATTTCCCTTATTTATAAAAGTATTCAAATAGGTTGGTGGCTATTGTCTTTTTGTGGAGATGCGATTATTTTATTTTTTGTTGCCAAATTTCCAATAGTTGCATTTGGCTCCTTTCACTCCTGGTTTTACGGAAAACATTTTTCCTGCCTGCGGATATTTTCCTGCTTTGTCTTCTGGCATCCATAGGGATGCGGTCGTGATAAACAATGTCTCCATGTCCTTCCCTCCAAAGGCTAATGCGGCGACATTGAGGGCGGGCACATCGATTTTTTGGAGCAATTCCCCTGTTGCGGGGTTCCAGCGGGTGACGCATGCCGCTCCCCAGTTGGCTACCCAAAGCATTCCTTCTTCATCCATGGCGTTGCCGTCTGGTGTGCCCATGTCTTCGGTGAAGCGGATGACTTCTTTGCGGTTGCTGGCTTTGCCTGATTTTGCGTCGAAATCAAATGCGGAGACCTGCAGGGTGGGGGTGTCTTGGTAATACATCGTCTTCCCGTCTGGCGACCAGGTCACTCCGTTGGAGATGGTGACGGAATCTAATATCTGGCGATGGTTTCCATCTGGTTCCACACAGAAAAAGGCTGCTTTTTGGGGAGTGCAGTCTTTGTCCATCGTGCCAATCCACAGGCGTCCTTCTGCGTCGCATTTCCCGTCATTGTAGCGGTTGCCGGCGGCACGCCCTTCTGGGTCTGCGATGAATTTGAGTTGCTTGGTGGTGAGCGACATCTCGTAGATTCCGTCGCACAGGCCTACCAGCACGGTGTCTTCAAGATAAGGTATCACAGTGCCAATCTGTCGGTCAAGGGCGATCACCTGGTTTTTCTTCGTTTCTGGTGAGTAGATCATCAGGCTTCCCTGGGTGTCTATCCATAATAAACGGTTGTATTTGTAATCCCAAATCGGACCTTCGCCCACTTGCATGATGGTGTCTAACTCAACTTCGCATTTTAATTCTTTGTCTGCATTCATTTTTTCTTCGTTTTTTGATGTTTGTTCTGTCCCCGCCTGGCAAGATACCAAGACACAAACTGCCATGGCAAGGATGCTTTTCTTCCATTTGTTTTTCATTTTTTTCTTTGATTGATTATGTCCTATATATAAATAGGTAGGGTTAGGATGTAAAGAACTTGATGAAACATTGGGGCAATTCCCCTTTTATAGAGGTTTCCTTATGACAAAAATAGTATAAATAGCATAAATTTGTGTAACAAAGTTTGTCGA
The DNA here is from genome assembly GCA_018064855.1 of Candidatus Physcocola equi. Classification (GTDB taxonomy): domain Bacteria; phylum Bacteroidota; class Bacteroidia; order Bacteroidales; family Paludibacteraceae; genus Physcocola; species Physcocola equi. The sequence goes on along the minus strand of JAGHUM010000035.1, from coordinate 5,071 downwards.
AAATGAAGTTTTTTACCTCTTTGCTTGTCTTTTTGACTGCAGGTCTGAATAGTGGATTTTGCGCTTCGGTTGATTGTGTGGAACTTGTTTCGATGCCGAATAAAACGGTTTATGCTTATGGCGATTCTTTGGTGACCGATGGAGCGGTCATTGCGGTCGGATATGCCGATGGGACAACTCGTCAATTGCCACTGCCTGCTGATAGTGTCTGCGGATTTAATACCGAAAAGGTGCCAGCCGACTTATGTTGTGGCATCTCCATCGACTGCGCCAGAAAGTATTGCTCTGTGGATTTGATAAAGGCTTATATCGATTCGCTGGCTTCCCGCAGTCCTTCTTTCCTGACGCTTCATTTCGCGGACAATGAGAATGTGGGTGTGGAGTGTGCCTTTTTAGGACAGACTGCTGAACGGGCTTTGATGAATGCGGATGGTAGTTTTACGAATCCGGCGACTGGCCTGCGTTTCTTGAGCAGGAAACAGGTGGAAGAGATTGTGGCGTATGCTGATGATAAAAAGGTGCAACTGATTCCGGAACTGGATATGCCCGGACACATGGGCGGTTTTTTCAAACTGGCGAAGGCAACGTTGGGAGATGCTTTTTTGACGGGAATCGCTGTAAACGAAAACGAGGTGCCTGGTGAATTGAATATCACGAGACCGGAGGCTGTCGGTTTTGCATCTGATATACTTTCGGAGTATATGGATATGTTCGACGGTCTCTCGGTTTTCTGTATTGGCGCCGATGAGTTTTGGACTAATTACGGTGAACGCACCATCGCTTTCATCAACAATATGAACAAATTGCTGAAACAACATGGTTTTACAACTCGTATCTATAACGATCTGATTCGTAAGGAATATGTGGATGTGTTGGACCATGACATCCAAGTACTCTTCTGGAGTCACGATGGTGCAACAAACAATCTGTCTGTTCGCGATGAACGGAAACGTTTGCGTGCGTCTTTGCCAGATTTGCAATATGCTGGATTTCCCATTGTCCTGACTAACTCTTACTACCTCTATTTTGTGCCAAGTCCAAGGAATACCAACGAACATGATCTGGCTTATACGGTCAACGACATCAAAAACAACTGGACTTTGGCGAAGTGGGATAATGAATATCCTGGAGGTCTCGATACTTATAAAGGTATTGTTGGTACGGAGGTGGCTCTTTGGCAGGAAAACGCGTCAGAGGTGAGCGATGAGGTGATTATCAAGCAGATGATGGATATGTACGATGCAATGACCAGCGTTTTGCAGTCCAATACAGTAAGGCTTTTGCTGACAGTGAATTATGGAGGCAAACAAACAACGTTCCCGGTCCAAGTGATGGAACCGATGAGCTGTGATGTTCCTTCTGTTTCTGCTGGTGTGAGCAAAAAAGCCAAAGTGGTGTTGGTAGGAAATGTATCTTGCATATTTGCGGAGCAACCCGGCTTCGCTGATGTTTTTTCTTATGAAGGCAGATGCCTGAAATCGGACTTGAAATTTGAGAAGGGAATAACCCCATTGAATGGTTTCCCTTCAAGGGTTGTCCTCCATTTTTCTTTTTGACGTGATTTTGGGATATTTGTTAAAGGTGCCCTCTATGACTTATGGTCAAGAGTTTTTGTTGATATGTTTAGAAGTTGTTTGAGTTTTTGTTGGAGATTTTTATAAGTGGATTTTCAGGATGTTTTGAAGTGAATCAGAAAGGAGCAATGGATGCCCATTGTGACTGATGATTCACTCAAAACAGCCGAAAAAGACCTATAAAAGCCCAAAAGAAGTAGTTCGCAAAAAAATTCAACAGCTTCATATTTCATTTCTCCCTCAACCTTTAACTCCATAACCTTTTAACCCCCTAACGAGGGCATTGTCTGGATGAAGATATCGTAAACGGTAAGAATTAACTGACTATCATAAAAATGAAAGGAGAGTGTTGGTAACACTCTCCTTAGATTGTTTTTTGAAAAAGTAATAACCGATGGTTATTTTCTACTTTGAGTAATAGTTTCTTTTAATTTAAGATCTTCAAATTTGATTGTCATACCTTCAATTTTTGACACATCTGTTGTCAAATAGTCAACTCCTTTCCAATTACCATCGCACCCTTTTTTATATCGGCAATGGATGTAGATGATTTTTGCATCTTTTCCGACATTTAATCTGTCTGTCCATCCTCTTGCTTTCCATTTTTTACATGCTCCAGCACCATCGAAGTCTCCATAAGACTGGTATTTAACGCCACTTTGGTTTTTCCCTTTTTGCGACTTTTCGCTCCAATCTTGTGTTGTCCATTTATTGACTTTTTCATTGTTTATTGTGCCATTTTCTACTGCATAATAAACATACCACTTTGTGTTGTACTCTGAATTGTTCTCGAATTTAAGAATTAAATCTTCTTTCTGTGGAACTGCAATCAATCTTTCCTCCCAGGTAGGAATGCTTCCTGATACGCCAGCATCGTTGTTACTTCTCAAGAATTTAATGTTGAAAGATATTGCTTTTGGTTGCATATTCTTCGATAGTTTAATTCCTGAAGAGATTTGACCTTTTATTCCTTCCAAGGTGGTTATGTTTGAGAGCTGGTTAACGTTGTCTCCAAAGAACACTGCTTTTACTGTAGAGTTCTCTATTGCGGAAGAGTCTTTCATTTTCATATCAGCAGAGAAGTACTCTTGATAACTTGCTTCTAAAGATGCGGCAGTAGTTTTAGAACTCTTTTCGGTTTCAATAAGTGCGTATATTATACGTCCGTAGTTTACTCTGTTCACATAAGCCAATGGTAATTTTGATGTGTTTTGACTTTCTATGGTCTTTTTTGTCACACCATCTGCGAAATTCATATAAACATTTTCACCTGAAGGAAGTGCATCTACTTCAACTGAAAAATACACTTGACGGAGTTCCAAAAAGAACATGTTCTTCTCAGCTTGTGTTGAGGTGTTGAATTTTGCATTTAGTTTTGAACCAAACGCATTTGCGGAAATACCAACAGAAGCATTAAAGGATTCTGTAGATTTCACTTCTCTCACATATACCTGTACATCTGCAGATAAACTTGTTTCTTCTTTCAAGTCAGATAAAACGCTGTTGAGGAAAGTCTTCTCTCCCGATTTAGAAGCATCAACTTTTTGACTGTAAGAACCAAAAAAGTCTGCAGTCATTGTAACTGGAGTTCTTCCAGCTGTGCAAACAGTATAGTCACTTGAAGTTGATCCCTTTCCCGATTGTATGTCTTTAATTCTTTTGTCGAAATCGTAAAACAAAATGGCTCCAGGGAAAATGTTAGTGCTTGAATTAATGCGGATTTCCGAAGGAATGGATGAAGAGGATTTACTTTTGGTTCTTTCCCAAGTATATCCATTTCCATCGACAAAATTCCTTGGCAAGTCTTCTTTGCAACTCCAGTTTGCTGCTTTGTCTGAAAAACTGTTGATGTAACCTGAAATGGTGTTGTCAGTAGAGGCCTTTTCTGGTTGGGTTATCGAAGTGTTGAATACTTTGTCTGCGTGCTTGAACTTTTTGACGTTCAACTGGTAGGCCTGCGTTTTAGTCAATAGAGGTGATTTTGTTGAACCTTTGGCAGATCGTGTTGCTCCGTAGCTCGCAGCAGGTGCAAGCATGCTCGCAGCCAAGATGGCACAAATTGTAAATTGTTTAAACATGATTGTATTATAAATGAGTTTTTTATAGATGAGTTTTTTCACGTTGGGAAACGGATGCTTAATCGTTTCGCGTGCAAATGTAAAAAAAAAAACTACCGTGCAAAATTTTGTTCTTTTTTTCGCTTTTTTGGCCAGTTTTGGAAGCTTGGATTTAAACTATTAAATCCTTAATCCCTTAATTTTCCCCCTTAAACTTTTAAACCCCTTAAACCTTTAACCCCTTAAACAAAAAAATTGTATCTTTGCAAAGGTCTTTGATACCACTCAAGGATTAGCCTCGCAAGTCCTCCCTTCAAGGGCGGATTTAGGAGGGCCGCCCATAAACACCAAAATCGTCATGGCAAAAAGATTCAACACCACAGGCAACTGCGATCCGTCTCGTCACTACATGGTGAACATAGACGACAAACTGGAGCAAATAGAGGCTTTAATAAATGAAGGACTCTATTTCACCATCAACCGCGCGCGCCAGTTCGGAAAGACGACGACGATGGATGCGATATACAATAGATTGTCTGGCGAATATCTCATTTATCAGATCAGTTTTGAATCTGATGGAGATTTGTTTGAGTCCAAGCCGGAGTTTTGCCGTGGACTTGCTATGAAGCTTTCTCGTATGCCGTTTACGACAGAAGAACAACGCAATTTTTGGTTGAATCATAATGACTGTGTCAATTTGGATGAGTTTTCTGTTGTGGTGTCAGATTTTTGTGAGGCTCAGGACAAGAAAGTGATCTTGATGATAGACGAGGTGGACAAAAGCACCGACAATCAGATTTTCCTTCATTTCTTGGGTATGCTTCGTAACAAATATCTGGATAGGGGAAAAATCGGAATGAACTCCACTTTCCATTCCGTCATCCTCGCCGGCGTCTATGACGTGAAAAACCTCAAACTGAAAATCCGCAATGATGAGGAACGGAAATATAATTCGCCGTGGAACATTGCCACAGATTTTATTGTGGATATGTCTCTTTCCGCCAACGGCATCAAAGAAATGTTGGATGAGTATGAATCGGATTTTCATACGGGAATGGACACCCAACTCATTGCAAATGAGATATGCAGGCTCACGTCAGGTTATCCTTTCCTGGTGAGCAAAATTTGTGAGATAATTGAGCAAAGATTAGACCGAGACTGGTCCATCGAGGGCGTGAACAAAGCGGCGAAAGTAATTATCAAGGGCGACAACACATTGGCGGACGATATTTCCAAGAACCTGGAGAACAATGTGGAATTGAAAAACTGCATGTATGCCATTTCAGTTAATGGGGAATCAATCAATTACAATCTGACGAATGCCACAATAAGAGTGGCCGATATGTTCTCTTACATAAAAAATGAGGATGGATTCGCCGTCATCCATAATGCGATATTTGAAGAAATCTTTCACGAATATTTCACAATCGAATATCAACT
>JAGHUM010000121.1 GCA_018064855.1 Candidatus Physcocola equi | reverse complement strand
TTTGATGGTGTTTGAGATGGTGCTGCGAAGTTTTTCGGTTGTACTGCATCCGCTCAAGTCGAATCTCAGCACCTCATATTTTGTCCATTTCTGCTCAAGGTTCATAATCTTGAGGCCTTCAAACAAGTCTTTGCGGGCATTGAAATAGCATTCAAGGGTGGACAGGAAAAGCGATTTTCCGAAACGACGTGGACGGCCGAGGAAAAAGACTTCTCCGTTTGTGTCATTTGCTAATTTGTGGACATATTCCGTCTTGTCTGCATAGAGCAAACCGTTGGTTCTGATTTTTTCAAAATCCTGCACCCCGCAAGGCAGTGGCTGTAAGTCTTTGTATTTTTCCTTGATGTCCACCATAAGTCAATCTGTTTTTTGCAAAGATAATGATTTACTGCTGAAATATGAAAGTGTTTAGAAGTTGATCATCACATATCTTTAAGCGACAATGCCAAATAACTTGACTTGTAATGTTTCAATGAAGGATTCTTGGAAAAGAATTCGTTTGCTTTTCTCGACAATACGCCCAAGTCAATATTATTCTCTTGATGTTTTATCTCACAAAAATCTATAACCTCATCTATCTCATTGACAGCGATCAAGTCGATTTCATTTTCTCCTGAACGGTCCCAGTATCCACCTATTGAAGTGTATATCTGTTTTTCCATAAACAACTTATGGAAATATCGTTCCAGTATGTTTCCCGAAAACACAGGAAAATCACGTACCACCACATTTTTCAGCAAAGTAATCGATCCTGATTCAATGTAGCGTTGGTATTTGTTTATGAAACGGAACCAGAAATAAAGGAAATTATCTTGAATGTAATATCGGGTTTGCTTACTGTTAGGCTTGGCAAAGATAGGCTGTTTCATCTTTATGATGTCATAGTCTCTATCCAACTTAACCAAATAGCCACCTGTCTCCACATTCCCCAAATAGGACTCGATTTCTCCTCGCGAGCAAAGGCCGCGAGCAATACATTCAAGGATGGAGAAATAGACTGTGTACTCTTTGCCAAACTCTTCAATAAGCACGGTTTTGCCTTCCTGTAGGAAGAGGGAGTCTTCCTTGAACACAAAGTCAAGCATGCTATCTTTTGTGAAGCATCTATTCTTCATCATTAGTTCCACATACCAGGCAACTCCTCCCGTAAGTGTGTAAAGAGCAAGGAGATCATCTTTCTCATATTGGGGATAGTGATCAGATAGGATTTTCTTCAACACGTTCACACCGAACGGTTTCAATCGAAGGATATTTCCAGCCCTTCCAAAGAGAGGCTCTTTACTATTTTCGAAAATCTTATGCATCAGGGAGTTTACGGAACCACTTATCAGGAGGTTCATTTTACCCTCCTTATGATGCAAGTCCCAATATTTCTGCATATCACCATATACAGAGGGGTTCACTCTAAGGAATTCCTGAAACTCGTCAATTATCAGATTAAAATGTCGCTCTTTTGATATCAGCAACAGCGACTCAAACAATTTGCCAAACGATGAGAAGTCGCCAATCATCAAACCCAACTTTTCGCGAATTTCTTCAACAAAATCTTTACAAAGCAATGACTCCGATTTACGGGAAACGAAAAAATAGAGCGTTGTCTGGCTTTCACAGGCTTTCAATAAAAGTTGTGTCTTGCCAATACGTCTTCTGCCAGTAACCACGGTCATCTGACTCTCTTCGTTTGACATTCTCTCCACTTCGGTGAGAAGTTTCATCTCGTTATCTCTATTATAAAATCTCATAATATGCAATTATCGTAACCTGCATTACCGTAACCTACGTTACGATAATGCAAATATACAAATTTTTAGCAAATCCACTATTATTTTAGGTGTCTATATACAAGTTGGCACCTTTCTTTTGCCAACGAATTTCTACGAATAATACGAATTTATTGGATGGTTGCAGATTTATACTAAGAATGCCTATGGCATTTCTAATTACAACTAATTAAATGCTGTTCCCAATTCTGAATTCGTATTAATTCGTAATGCCAACGGCGTTTTTAGTGAAAATATAGTTCAACGCATTAATTTCGTGAAAATTAGCATAAATTCGTAGGCAAAAAAATGCAAGTGCCAACTTGTATATCATTCAAAAAAAAGTCACGCAAATAATATGTTTGCGTGACTTATTATTCTGAAAGAAAGTGAATATTTTGCGCTGTCGAAAGTTATTATAGCACTTTCATCAGTTCTTCTTTGTAGTGCTCAATGAGTTCCGCATCGCTTTTGGCACGACGGGCAGCACAAGAAGAAGACACCAACAAATCGGCTTCTGGAATGGCCTTGTTCAGTTTTTTGCGCAACTCGCAGTAGCCATCGTAAGCCTTTTGACCAAGGCAGAACACATGGGTGATGTTGGTTTTCTCCAGCAAACCCTTTATGTCGTTGGGTTCTTCATTTTTGATGGTGGAGTCACTCGCACCCACACGGTCACAAGCCTTGAACACATCCCACAACGCAATGCGGTGTTTGTAGCAGAAGGCCTTTTTAGCGGCGATTTTTTCTGCGTTATCGTTACCCGTTGGCATGGGTTCGCCAAACACGGCCGAAATGGTCTGCCAAAAACGGTTGTGCGGACCACTATAATAAAACTCTGCCTCGCGAGAATCGGGTGGTGGATTCGAACCTAACAACAGCACTTTCGAGTTCTCGTCATATACGGGGTCGAAACAGTCGGCAAAAAATTCGCTCTCTCTCATATATTTTATTTGTTTTTATTTGCCACCTTGTCTTTGGGAGGCTTTTCATTTGGCCTCCCCTTTGCCAAGACGACTGGGTTAATACTATTTTATTATTTTCTTTTTTCTTGTTTTTTTGTGAATTACAGGGCTAAGCGGAAGCCCAATGTTCGGTTGCGGTAAGAAGGGATAACGTAGTCGCATTTCGAAACCTCACAGCAACTAGCGCTGCCGCAAAAAGTACCCCCACGGTAAAATCGGCTATTTTTTTGCCCGTCAGGCCAATCTTCACACCATTCGCTCACATTGCCACTCATATCGTACAAGCCCAATTCATTCGGTTGTTTTTGGCCAACAGGGTGGGGAGTGCCACCACTATTTTCACCGTACCACGCAACTTCATTTATATCATTACTGCCTGCATACTTAAAGTTTTTGCTTTTTTGGCCACCGCTTGCTGCAAACTGCCATTCGCCGGATGTTGGAAGACGGTATTTCTTACCCGTCAGTTCATTCAGTTTCTTCAAGAACAACTGGCAATCTTCCCACGACACCATTTCAACTGGGCAATTGTTGCTTTGGAATTTACTTGGATTGTTTCCCATAACAGCAAACCACTGGGCTTGGGTAACCTGGTATTTGCTAATGTAGAAGTCGGTAAACGTGCCCTCCACTTTCACCATGTCGGCAAAAAACGGGTCTTTTTTCTTGCTTGTACCCGCTTCTGCAGTTGCCGATGCTTCCGCCTGGGCTTTTTCTGCCGCTGCCTTTGCTTTCTCAGCCTCGGCTTTTGCTTTTTCCAATTCGGCCTTCATCTTTTCTGCGGCAGCCAGTTCAGCCTTTGCCTTTTCGGTTTCTGCCTTCAGTTTATCGAGTGCAGCTTTTTCTGCTTCCAACTTCGCCTTTTCGGCTTCTGCTTTCGCTTTTTCGACTGCTTTCTTCTCTGCTTCGGCTTTCATTTTTTCAGCTTCAGCTTTGGCTTTCTCTGCGGCAGCCTTCTCGGCTTCCAACTTTGCTTTTTCAGCAGCAGCCTTCTCGGCAGCATCATCGGCCTTTGCGGTAGGTTTTGTTTCTTCTGCTGTGTCGCCTAATCCGAAGATGCTCTTGACTTTACTAAAGAAGCCACCTTTCTTTTCGTCGGCCACACGCTCTTCCTTTTCTGCAATGTCGTTGAACTTCTCGTTCATGCCCAACATGAAATTACCGAATTTTTTAGGGGTCCACTGGTTGTTGACATATACGGTAAATGTGCCTTTGCTGGTTACTACCTCGGCATCCTTGCAACGCTTGTCCTCAAAGAAACCCTTTTCGGCAGATGCAATCACAAACTTGCCTTCGGGTTTTATCTCGTTGATACGATCTACGGCTTGCTGCAATGTCAAACCTTCTTTCTCTACCAACTCTTTCACGGTTTCTGCAACGGCCACAGCGCCGGTCTGCGACTTGTTGTATTCGCCAACTCCGTTCACAGAACATACTGTCTTTTCCTTGCCATCGGCAGAAATCTCACTTGATACGATGCGTATAATCATAAATCTGAAAGTTTTATTTATACGATATTTTTATGTTTTATTTATTCGTTTTTTACCTAAACTATGCAATAGTAATAAAAATATTGTATATCCAACTGGTCCATTTTGGTCCTTTTTGGGCTTTGTGTTGAAGAACATAAAAATGCAAAAAACAGAGGTCGTTTACGAGTTGGCATTTGCCGGCGATTTTTATTGATTTGAACGTTTATTTGATGTTGTTCGTGCGTTAATTCGGGGGAAATGATGCGCTAATTCGCAAAGGTGTCTATATACAAGTTGGCACCTTTTTTTGCCAACGAATTTTTTCGAATAATACAAATTTATTGGATGGTTGCAGATTTATACTAAGAATGCCTATGGCATTTCTAATTACAACTAATTAAATGCTGTTCCCAATTCCGAATTCGTGTTAATTTGCAACGCCAACGGCGTTTTTAGTGAAAATATAGTTCAACGCATTAATTTCGTGAAGATTAGTATAAATTCGTTGGCAAAAAAATGTTAGTGCCAACTCGTATAAAAGAAATGGCGAGCACTTTGGGTACTCGCCATTTCCTTTATGTGGGGCTTCTTAGTATTCGTAGTCCAAGCAAGTTCGCTGAACGGTGTATGGACGCACTTTACCATCTGCCACTGCTACATGGGCAGGGTGCTTTGCATACACTTTCAATGCTTCCGGACTTTCAAGTACCGAGTCGAGCATTACGTCGCAGTTCGACGAATCTAAACGACCATCGATGTTGACTTTGATTTCCACCAAACCGGGAACTTGGCCAAGAAGTCCTTCAAGTCCTTCTTTTATTCCCTTCTTCACTGTTTCTTTTTCTGCTGCTGAAAGCTCTTCGTTGAGCTTCCAAAGGATTACGTGTCGTACCATGTTTTGACTATTTTTTTGTTAATATTTTTTGGATGTTTACTCATCGCTCACAACTCACAACTCACCGCTCACAACTCATAACTCACAACTCACAGCTCACAACTCATCGCTCAAAACTGAAAATAAATGAATGCTTGCAAATCGGCTGTCTTGAATTGATAGACCACGAATACCACCAACACAACAATTAATGCCATGATTGGAAGTGGTAGAAGTGCAAAGTTGATGCGATACCAACGTTTGGTGCGTTCCGGTATCCAATGGATGAGCAAGCCAATCACAATCAAGCCCCATACATAGCGGTATGCCCACAGCATCTCGCCGATGGTTGCCGCGTTCCATGCGTTGCTTATTTGTTCCATCATTGTTTTGGCGGTGTTCCATGCCACTTTGTTGGCTTCCGCAGGGTCGAGATTCGAACCTGAACGGAAAAACAAACGCGTGAAAGTGACGAATATAAATGTTTGCGCTATCGCCCATGCGTTTTCAAGACGGCTGAATTTCCGTTCTCCGTCAAGCATATTGTATAGCATACGGATGAATGTCCCTATAAAAATGGCTCCACTCCATACGGCGCCGATACGGAAGACAGGTAGGTCGTAGCGGATATCCAAACAAATCAATGCCAACGTGACAAACATAATGATGGCTGTTCGAATATACACATCCCGGTTTTTCCAAAACTTAAACACCACCATCCCCAGTCCGTTGAGGCCACCCCAAATCATGAAGTTCCAACTTGCGCCATGCCACAGACCGCCAAGCAGCATGGTGTCCATACTGTTCAGGTTGGTGATGATTTTTTTGCGTCTTTCCGGTTTGAGCCATGCGGTCAGGGCAATGGCTAATGCAATCAGACCAACGATGGCTCCAATCCATATACTGCCGCTAAAAATCACTCCGATGATGGCTACCGTGCCGATTGTGCAGTAGGTCCCAAAGGTGGAATTACGATTGCCGCCAAGGGGAATGTAGAGATAATCTTGCAGCCAGCGGGAAAGCGATATGTGCCAGCGCTTCCAAAAATTGCCTGGGTTGGGCGCCTTGTATGGGGAGTTGAAGTTTTGAGGCAGATAAAAGCCCATCAACATCGCAACTCCTGTGGCAATATCGGTATATCCGGAAAAATCGGCATATACCTGCAACGAATAGCCTGTCAGTGCCCACAGGGTTTCAAACCCGCCATACATATCGGGGTTGGTGAACACGCGGTCAACAAAGTTTACGGCAATGTAATCGCTCAAAATGATTTTCTTTGCCAGACCGTTGATGATCCAGAATACTGCGATGCCCATCTGCCTCCTGCCCAAAAAGAATGGACGGTGCAGTTGCTCCATGAAGGTGTTGGCGCGAACGATCGGACCTGCGACCAATTGTGGAAAGAAACTGACAAAAAAACCGAAATCGAGCAGGTTGCTCAATGGCTTTATCCTGCCTCTGTATATGTCCATCAAATAACTGATGCTCTGGAAGATGAAGAACGAAATTCCGACAGGTAGCAAGATTTTGTCAACACTCCAGATGTTTTCTCCTGCGACTTGATTGCCAATCCATGCAAATGTGTCTTTTACCTCCAGTTTTAGTCCGGTTATGTCGTTCACCAGATTGGTCAGGAAATAGGCGTATTTATAATATATCAGTATGCCGAGATTGGCAATCAGACCAATAATCAACCAAAATTTTCGTATGCCGGACCGAGATTCCTCCTCAGCCGGCTTCATGCCGATCAGTTTCCCGATAAAGAAACAGAGCGTGACGGTTATCGCCAAAAGCAATACGAATAGCCCGCTGCTTTTATAATAAAAAAAGAAACTTGCCGCGCACAGGAAGGCATTCCGCAGTGCGGTGCGGTTGCCTATGGCACTGACCACTGCCAAAACGACACCGAAAAACACCCAGAAAAAGAATTGGGTGAACAGCAGTGGCGCGTTGGAGTCGTAGCTTAATAAACCTGGTATGATGTCGTTCATTGTGCCTCCTTGCTCTTTTGATAATAGTCGTAATAGTTGGACCAACTGTCAACAAACAACTTGGCAATCATTTCTGCACCGACGTTGTTGAAGTGGGTGTAGTCTGTGGCTGCGAGTTGTGGGTTTTGGTTCACCCATTCCTGCATACTGTTGCGTCCGCCCATCACCTCATACATGTTCCAAAAACAGATGTTGTTTTCTAAAGCGCATTCGCGCATGCTGGCGATGTTTTCTTCCAGGAATGGTCTGCTTTGGAGCGATCCGTTTATCATTTCGCTCATGTCGCTTGGACCCATCAATATCATCTTGGCCCAAGGACACGCGTTTTTGATCCATTTTATCTGCATGTCGATGAGTTGGCGGTATGCCTTCACGTCTTCCTCCGATTTGATGAGTGGCATGGCGTTTCCTCCAAATTCCAGCAAGATGAGTTGGGTGTTTAGTTCTTTGTGCATGAAGGTGAACAGACTGGCATCCATTCGGGTGAAGAAAGTGCCTCTGCTGCCTCGCATCGGGATGTTATCTACTGCTATGCCGCTTGCATCTTCAAGGGTTATCCCGTATATCTCAGCGTCACCATGCAGTTTCACGCTGAATGCGTTGGTCGGGTGGGGGAGTGACCAGTTTATCACTGTTGCTCCGTCGTTGGCTTCTTCGATTTTTCGGGGGTAGTTTTTCCCGTTCTGGTCGCAGTGAAGATTGGCGGTGAAGTTGGCTCCGTTTTTCCCGACAAACAATCGGATTCTGGTGAAGTCCGCCAAGTGGGACATCCGGCTTTGAAGATGAAAGTATTCATCTCCCTTGAACTGGACGTATTGAGCGAGGGCGCCATATCGTTTGTTCATGGATACGCGTTGCAGATTCCCGTCTATCACATATTTTTCAAAACCTTGACTGCTCCGCCACTTCACGCTGTATGAGCCGCCGTCGTTTTTTACGACTGGCAGTAAGCCTGGGCCCATACCTCCAAATTTGTCTTGAAGTCTCTTTCGTATATGGCTGGTTATTCGGTCGGCTTCTATTTGCGAGTCTCCGTAGTGAGAAATGTGGATCAGTTCCCCTTTGGTTGCGCAACTGTCCATTCTGGCAAATAGTTCGTCAAAATAATGGTAATCTTTGTAGGGCAACTCAATGCGGGCAGGATTTGTTTCTACAAAGGTGATGAATTTTTTCTCCCATTCACTTAGTGGGTGTGTTGTGCAAATACTGTCTTCCTTCGTTTTTGCTTGCTCTTTTTCCCCTAAGGTGAGCGACTTCGACAGTTTTTTGATTCGTTCTATGGGGTTGAATGGGGTGTTGGCTGTGTCTCCGTCAAGGGTTAGAAGTTGGTTCAGTTTAGGAAATCGCAAGGTGTGCCAAGTGACTTGCTGTCCGCTTATCGCGTCTTTCTTTTTCAATGCAATTCCATCTTCGGGCCATAATGCGCAAAGCCCGCCAAGCAGAAGCATGACAGACAAATAAAACACTATGTTCCTCAACCGATGCATGGATTATTTCTTGCTTGTGGTGATTTTTATAGAGGTCATCTTTTTCACCTTATGCAAATTTAATCTTTTTTCTTCGCTTCACCAAGATAAACAAAAAGGGATGTATTTTTTGAATACATCCCTTTCCCAATTTCGTATGTTTTCAGCTTCTTAGAAGTTGTTTACATTTAAAAGCCCAAAAGAAGCAGTTCGCAAAAATTTAAACAGCTTCTTACTTTACTTCCCAAATGTCGTTGGTTTCAAGCAATTCTGCGAAGTTGTGATACTTCTTTGCAGACTTCACTTCTTCAATCTGTGCTGCTACGGCTTCATCGTATGTTGGAGCCTCTACATCACGGATCACACCAAGAGCGATTGGGAAATCAGGACCTTCCATCATTGCAAGCTTAAGTTGCAAGGTGTTGTCTTCGCAGTGTGCGTCGTGAACCAAAAGGTCTTTTTCTGTGACACCGTTTTCACCGATCTTGACAACCTTGATGCTGAAACCGTCTTGCATCAAACCAAATTCGTTGTTCTCACCGAAAATCATTGGTTTTCCGTGCTCCAAGTAGATGGCGTTTTTAGCACGACCTTCTTTGGTGTAAACGCTTTCGTGTGTGCCGTTGTTGAAGATGACGCAGTTCTGGAGAATTTCGCATACCGATGCACCCTTGTGGGCTTCTGCTGCCTTCAAAATGCTCACTGTGCCTTCTGCATCTGTCGCAACCGCACGTGCGAAGAAGTGACCACGCGCACCGAAGCAAAGTTCTGCTGGGCGGAATGGATCTTCTACTGTTCCGTATGGAGATGATTTTGATACGAAACCACGTGGAGATGTTGGAGAATACTGACCTTTTGTCAAACCATAGATACGGTTGTTCAAAAGAATCATATTCATGTTGATGTTACGACGATTGGCGTGGATGAAGTGGTTACCACCGATTGCAAGACCGTCACCGTCACCTGAAATCTGCCATACGCTGAGGTTAGGGTTGCTGACCTTACAACCTGTGGCGATGGCTGCCGCACGGCCGTGGATGGTGTTCATGCCATAGGTTGCCATGTAGTGTGGAAGACGGCTTGAACAACCGATACCAGAAATGACTGCGATGTTTTCTGGGGCAACGCCAATTTCTGCCATTGCTTTGTGTAAAGATGCCAGGAAGAAGTGGTCTCCACATCCTGGACACCAACGTGGCTGGCCTTTCTTATAGTCTTTTGCTGTATATTCGCTCATGATTTTTGTCTTTTAGGGGGTGATTATTTAGCATAAATCTTGTTGAAAGCATCTACCAATTCGCTGACTACGAATGGCTGACCTTTAACTTCGTTATACTGTTCTGGAACGAATCCGTCAACCTTCATGCGGAGGAATGATGCGAACTGGCCGAGGCTCTGTTCTGCTACTACCACATGCTTGTATTTCTTAAGCACTGATGCTGTGTTCTTTGGAAGTGGGTTGATGAATCTGAAGTGCGCAAGGGCAACTTTCTTGCCTGCTGCACGCATCTCGTCCATTGCTGCGTGGAGGTGTCCGTATGTACCACCGAAACCAACGATGAGGAGTTCTGCGTCGTTTGCATCACCTTCTACTTCTACGTCTGGAACAGGAATCTTGTCGATCTTGCTCTGACGGAGACGACACATCAAGTCGTGGTTTTCTGGGTTGGTTGAGATTGCACCTGTCTTGTTGTCTTTTTCAAGACCACCCAAAATGTGTGTGAAACCCTGGCGACCAGGTACTGCCCAGTAACGGACATCGTTGTCCTGACGCTGATATGGTGTCCATGTTCCCTTCAATTCTTCTGGAACGTATGGTGGGTTGATGGCAGGGAATTCTGCAAGGTTTGGCAACTTGAATGCTCCAGAACCGTTTGCAATGTAGGCGTCGCTCATGAATACGACTGGTGTCATGTGCTCAAGGGCGATCTTACATGCTGCGTATGCCGAGTCGAAACAGTCTGTTGGGCTGGTTGCGGCGATTACTGGCATTGGTGTTTCACCGTTACGGCCAAACAAGCACTGCAACAAGTCGGTCTGTTCGCTCTTGGTTGGAAGACCGGTTGCTGGTCCGCCACGCTGTACGTCGATAACAACGAGTGGAAGCTCCATGATGACTGCAAGGTTCATAGCTTCCGATTTCAAACAGATACCAGGACCTGATGTTGATGTTACGCCGAGCGCACCTGCGAATGAAGCGCCGAGTGCTGATGCGCATCCTGCGATTTCATCTTCGCACTGAACGGTCGTTACGCCAAGCGATTTGTGCTTGCTGAGTTCGTGAAGAACGTCGGTTGCAGGGGTGATAGGGTAGCTGCCGAGGTAAAGACGAATACCTGCCTTTTCGGCTGCTGCGATAAGACCGTAGGCTGTTGCTTTGTTACCTGTGATGTCCATGTAACGGCCTGGCACCTTCTCTGTAGTCTCAATGCGATATACATTGGCTGCTGAGCTGTGGGTGTTTGCTCCGTAGTCGTAACCTGCTTGGATAACCTTGATGTTGGCTTCTGCCACGCCTGGCTTCTTGGCAAACTTGTCTTTCAAGAAGTTGAATGCGATGCTCAAGTCACGGTCAAACAAGTAACATACGAGACCGAGGGCAAACATATTTCTACATTTCAAAATGGCTTTGACGTCCATTCCGCTGTCTGCGAGGCAGTCTTTCACCATGTCTGAAATAGGGCATGCAATCACTCTGTCGGCATCAATGCCCATTTCTGCCAATGGATCTTCTGTGGCAAACTGAGCTTTTTCCAAGTCTGACTTCTGGAAGCTGTTGGTGTCGATGATGATGGTTGCGTTGGCTTTCGCATATTTGTATTGGGTTTTCAATGCTGCGGCATTCATTGCTACTAGCACGTCACATTTGTCGCCTGGGGTGTAAACCTTACCTGCTCCGATGTGAACCTGGAAACCTGATACACCAGTGAGCGATCCCTGTGGAGCACGGATGTCGGCTGGGTAGTCTGGGAATGTGCTGATGCTGTTTCCTACAGTGGCCGAAATGGTCGAGAAAATGTTTCCCGCTAACTGCATTCCGTCGCCAGAGTCGCCTGAAAATCGAACCGCTACTTGGTCCAAATTTTCAATTTTTACGTCGTTAGCCATATTGCTCTGTATATTTATGTTGTTTTATCTTTTTTCCTTATTTCTGCTTACAAAATTAACTAATTGTAAGTTCCTCTGCAATTTTTTAATCTTCTTTGTTTCTTTTTTTCATGTATTCTTGGGGGTGGACTTTCACTTTTATATGTTTTTGCTTGTTTTTGTTGCATTTTTATACATTTTTGCCGCTTTTTTTGTATTCTGTAACGCATTGGGTGTTGCGAATTTTGAACCATCATTCAAGCCCACAAAAATTTAATCAGCTTCTTATCTGGATGCACACAAAAAAAATCCGAGGTCTCCCCCGGATTCTTTCCAAAAATAGAAGT
This sequence comes from Candidatus Physcocola equi, assembly GCA_018064855.1. Lineage (GTDB taxonomy): Bacteria > Bacteroidota > Bacteroidia > Bacteroidales > Paludibacteraceae > Physcocola > Physcocola equi. The sequence goes on along the minus strand of JAGHUM010000121.1, from coordinate 6,839 downwards.
TGTTAAATGATTATAGGTTGCGTATATATAATCGCTTCACCAATAATTACTTCTCTAACTGTGCTTTAAGGTCTGCAGCCTGCTTTTCTGCCTTTTCAAGTTCGTTTTCTGCTTTGCTTACTTCCGATTTTGCCTTGTCAAGAGCCGACTTTGCCGATCCCACCTTGTCATTTGCTTTGCTTGCATCTGCTTTTGCGCTTACGGCTTTGCCTTGTGCTTTAGTGGCTTTTTCCTTGGCTTTGTCTATCTTTTCTAAAAGTTTTGCGGCTTTGCCAGATTGCTTTTCGTAGCTCTTTGCGTTGTTGTTGCTGAGGGCTTCCTGGGCGTTTGCGTTTGCCGACTGAATCTCACGTTCGAAATTGTCGCTTTCTTCCTGAAGGCGGCTGGCTTCTTCTTCTGCGTTCTTTGCTTTGTTTTCTGCTGCTTCTGCCTTCTGTTTGGCGTCTTTTACCTTGTCTTCTGCTTTGCTGACGTTAGATTTCGCTTTTTCAAGTTTTTCTTTGCATTTGGTCACGTTTTCATCAGCCTTCTGGCTCGCTTTCACCAACTTGCTGTAGTTAGCTCTCGCTTTTTCAAGATCTTTGTCGGTGGTTACGTTTACGCCATGTACGAAGTTGTTGCGGAATTCTCCGTATTCTGAGTTGCCGAGCTTGACAGTGTTGGTGGCTTGGTCAACATAAAGGACATCAAAATTGTTTTCGTTCATCTTGAAAACCACTGCGCAGATGCTGATGTCTTTGCTTTCTGCTGTGCGGAAGAACACGAGGTCGCCTTTCTGAAGTTTCTTCACTTTGTTGATGGCTTTTCCCAGCTTTGCCTGTTCCGAGATGGAGCTTGGAATGTCCACACCGAGTTTGCTGTAGAGGTGTGCGTTGAGTTCTGCACCGCTCTGCTCTGTGCTTCCTTGGTGTTGCAAACCATAACTAAGCATTGCGTCGATGTTTTGAATCGATGCTTCTGATACTTGGCGGTTGTTGAGATTTACAGCCTGAGCGATGCTTGCAAGCATAGCCATCGCTACAATCAGTAATTTCTTCATTTTCTATATTTTTATTGTTTTAATAATTTGTTTTATTTTTATTCATGTCTTAAGCACCCGTAATTCCGCAATTCCGTATCTCCGTACCCCGTAATTCCGTATCTCCGTAATTCCGTACCCCCGTAATTCCGTCACTTCGTTGCTTCTTCCAGCATTTTCTTCATCTTATCGATTTCTTCTTTGCTGAACGATTCCTTGATTTTCTTGATGTCGTCAGTAGTGATGCTTTCTTTCAGTTTCTTGATGTCGTTTTCGCTTACGCTTCCCACGATTCGCTTCAAGTCTTCTTCGCTGATGCTGTTGGCCAATTCTTTGAGCTGATTGGCGTTCAGGTTTTCCATCAGTTTTTTCATGTCATCGCTGTCGAGGCTTTCTTTGAGTTTGTTGATGCCTTCTCCGGTCTCGAATTCTTTGGCTGCTCCTTCCACTATTTTCTGGCCCATTGTGCTCAGTCCTTGCATCATTTGGTTGATTTTGGTGGTGTCTATGTTTTCAAGACTTTTGCTGAAATCCTGGAGCATATTGTCGAACTTGGTGTTTCCGTTTTCATCGGTGTTTTTGCTACTCATGCCTTCGATGAATCCGCTGAATACGTCTATCACACCTTTCAGTTGGTCGCCAATTCCCTTGATTCCTTCTGTGGCAATAGCTTTCAGATACCTGGCCTGAAGGCGGCCCCATTCTTTGCGCTGCTCTTCATTCATTTGGTCTGCGCACTTCTCATATTCTTTCATCACCGCCTCGTAGTCGTTGAATACTGTTTCGAGCTCTTCTTTGCTCAAATCTTTCTTTTCAACTCGTTCTACTATGTTGTTCAAATCTTTGATGACGCTTTCCGATTTGCTGGTGCAACTGGTAAGTGTGACAACAATGGCCAAACACCCGACCAACAATGTCTTTATGATTTGATTGGTAATCTTATTCATGTCGTAGTAATTTTCTGTTTTGCAAAATTAATGTTTTTTCTTTTATCATGGAGTTTTTTGCCCAGCTCGCCGCTCCCAGCTCAAATTTCAGTCAATCCGCCCATCCCTAAATCCGAAAATCCGTAATTCCGTCTCTCCGTAATTCCGTAAATCCGTTCCTCCGTAATTCCGTCAATCCGTCCCTCCGTCAAAACACTTTCACCAGTTTGATCTCGAAAATGAGAGTGGAGTCACCGGGTATTCCGTGGGTGCCTCTGCTTCCGTAGCCCAATGCTGCTGGCACATATATCTCCCATTTGTCACCTTCCCGCATTTGTGGAATGGCTATTTGCCAACTTTCAATCAACTCGCTCAAGCGAAAAGTGGCAGGCTGCTTGTCTTTGGTGTTGTCGTCAAATGTCTTTCCATCAATGAGTTTCCCCTTGTAATAGACGCTGACGGTTCGCTTGGGTGCCGCTTGTTTCCCGTCTCCGTTTTCCAGCACTTTGTAAAACATTCCTTTCGGCAAGGCGATGATGCCGTCTTCTTCCAGCAGATCTTCCAGAAATGCCTCGTTTTCTTGTTTGTATTTTGTCTTTTTGTTCATGTTGTTTTCTTTTCCCCAAATATATCGCTTTTTATCTTCTTATTATATACTTATACAAACTTTGTGCCGATTTCTTTTGCTTTTATGGGTTTTTATCTTACATTTGTCTGCAATTACAATCATTTCTGTTATGACTGCTGAGCAAAAAGTCGCTATTGCGCGCATTGTTTACGACATTATTAAGGCGGATGATATTATTGATCTAAACGAGATGAACACGTTTGCTAAACTCAAAGATCAGTACAACATTTCTTACGAACACATTCTGGAGGCTCAGAAGTCCGATTTTTTCCAGGCTGTCGAGGTTTTGAAATGTCTTGATGATACCACGCTTTGCAAAGTGCTTGCCGACTTGAAGTCGCTCACGATGGCAGACGGTGATTGCGCCCCTGAGGAGGCTATGTTGGTTATTGCATTGGAATATGCTCTCGCTCCCGATGCTCCTTTGTGTGGGGAACTTTTGGCTACGGATGTGACGAATCTTAATATTGAGAAGGGTAATGTGATTTATGTGGAGACCACCGCAAATAAAGAAACGAATAACCTCATCAATAATTATTTGCGCCTTGTGTCATCGGATTTCGCAGTCGCTGGCCTCAATTTTGTCTATATCCCCAAAATCGCCGACGATTTCTGTCGGATGGATGATCATTTCCTTCATCAGACCATTTCGTTCTTGGCGCCTTCTCTACGGCAGAACCGTCACGATGAAATATTTGAGAAGTTAAGGAGCATTTCTACTGTGGAGTTTACCAACGATTTCCTGAAAAACAGAATGGAACTCGACGGATTGCACGATTGCGAATCTTCACTGTTTATGCAAGTCGGTCAGTCGAATGGAAAGATGGTTTATATGGTTATTCCTATCGGGTGCGATGGAAAATCGATTCTTCACAGTTTCGAGTTGTTTCTCGACAGATACAAAGAGTTGACGCACTTCAGGGCGCCTATTTTTCATCGGAAAGACACCTCCCGCTTTATATATCATGGCTTCCACAAATCGCTTTTCGATTTGCTGGCTTTCCCCGGCAAGAAAGTCGAGAGCCGTGTTTGTTTCAACTTGTCGAAAGGTAAAGTCTCGTTTTTGGATTTGGGGGTGGATTTGCGTACCAACAAAAAGGCATTGGCCATTTATATGCTTATTGTCCATCAGTCTTTTCTCTCCAATCGTGGCGAATTGAGGAAAGCGACAGCGGCCAATGAAATGAAAGAAAAGAACAATGCTGTGTTCCGTAAAATCTATTCCATTTTTTCGGGTACGAATGAGGTGGATTATACGGTCGCTTTCACGCCGAATCTGTCTCGCCTGAGGGCGGCTATTGAATCGCTTGATTTATTGGATAATATGCGTGCTTATGTGCCGGAAAGCACTGAAACGGGATTCCGGGTACTTGCCAATCCTTCGAAATTCTACGTTTTGGAGAACGGACGGCAGGTCCCTATTCTTGAGTCTTCTTGGACTGGTTTTTAGGTTTTATAACATTTATTTATTAGGTATGTGGAAAGAAGGAACTGAGCTTAAGCTGAAAACGAATTATATGCTCTATTTTTATATCCCTCTTTTTGTTTCAATTGTTGTTGGTTGTTTTTTATATTGGGATTATTTGAATGATTGGGCCATTCTTGGTGAAAAGTATATTTGCATATTGGGTGGTACCATTGGCATATTGGGTGTTTGTCTCATCGTTTCTTTTACTGGAGTACTCTTCAACTCTTCTATTGTGATTGGGGAGAACGGAATTAAGATAGGTGAAACTAGGCACTATAAATGGTCGGATATCTTATATGTTTGTCTGGCTTCAAGTGGTAATTCAAGAGGTCGTACTACTTGTCTTGTTGTGCAGTTTAAAGATAAGAAAAACATAATTTGGGAATATTCTGAAAGTGTGACTTATCATGTTTATGATGAAGTGGAAATAGAATCGGCTGTTAACTATTGGAGTGGAAGAAAAATCGGTTCCACTTCATATTTTAATCTGAATGTGATGTTGAAAAAAGGGGAAATTTCAAACGAACTTTATGACAGCATTATGGAAAAAAGCGATGAATATTTCCCTCTTTTCAGGTCATATTTTAAAAAAGAGTCCTACTGGTGGTATGCGCCCTTTGTGTTGTTGGTCGCAGGAGTAGGGTATTATCTTTATTTATATGAAAGTTTATCCGTTGCTTTGGATTTGTCATTTTTGTTTAAAGCGTTTACTTTCTTATTCTTTCTTTTCTTAATTGTTTTTCTTCGAAGAAGGGTGTTCCTATCATCACAAAAGATTTCTGCTTTATCCAAAGAGGAGTTGGCGACGTTTTTTGAGGTGTTGGGTGGCACTTGTTTTCATATTGAAAGGCCGCTTGTTGTTTTCTTTGTTTTATCCTTGGCTGCTTCTTTGATCTTTTAGGATCTGTTTAATACAAGTAGGTTAAAGTCTATTGCTGGTGCCAAATTGTATAAATTTTGGGAATTATATACAAGTTGGCACTAGTAATGTTTTTTTGCCAACGAACTTATACTAATTTTCTCTAAATTAATGCGTAGAACTATATTTTCACTAAAAACGCCTCTGGCGTTACGAATTAATACGAATTCAGAATTGGAACCAGCATTTAATTAGTAGTAATTAGAAATGCCATAGGCATTCTTAGTAAAAATCTGCAACCATCCAATATATTTGAATTATTCGTAGAAATTCGTTGGCAAAAAAAAGTGCCAACTTGTATAAATACTTCCCTTTGTTTTATTGGCAGATACATTAGCGTCAATTATCCTTCAGTGACTAAACAATAAAGCCGTACTGCGGATTTTCAATGAAAAACTGAAGTTGTACTGCGGATTTTCAATATTTTTTTTATCTTTGTAGCGTGAAAGATAGGAGATAAAACAATGTTGGAAAGGAAATTGAACATAGAAAATGAAGAAGAGAGTATCTTCTTGTTCGGTGCAAGACAAACTGGAAAGACAACTTTTTTAATGGATAAGTTTCCTCATGCAACTTATGTTGACTTGTTGGAAACTGATTTGTTAGATCGATTTCGTAAAAAACCGGCTTTATTGCGTGAGGCCTATCAAAACTTGCCAGAGTCGTCGCTAATAATTATTGATGAGATTCAGCAGGTCCCTGAATTGTTGAATGAAGTTCATTGGCTCATAACCAGAAAACATTTGCGTTTTATCCTTTGTGGATCTAGTGCGAGAAAACTGCGAAGAAATGGTGTCAACACGTTAGGGGGGCGTGCTATCCCATATTATCTTTATCCGTTAGTGAGTGCTGAAATTCCGAATTTTGATATTGATCGGGCACTTCGTAATGGTATGTTGCCCAACCACTACCTGAAAGAAGACGCTTCTTCTTTGTTAAAAGGTTATGTGGGAGTTTATTTAAAGGAAGAAATACAAGCAGAGTCGCTTGTAAGGAATTTAACTAATTTCTCTCGTTTTCTTGAAGTCGCGGCCCTGACTGATGGTGAAATGGTGAACTACCAAAACATAGCGTCCGATTGTGGCATAAGCGCCAATACTGTAAAAGAATATTTCCAGATTTTGGAAGATACCTTGTTGGGATTTACTATCCCCGCTTATACAAATACTGTCAAGCGGAAATTAGTGCAAGCCCCTCGATTCTACCTTTTCGATGTGGGTGTCACCAATTATTTGCTGGGACGTAACAATCTTCAGCCTGGCACACCTGAATATGGTCATGCGTTTGAACATCTTGTTATGCAGGAACTTGTGGCGTATTTGGCTTATAGCAATAGTCGGACAAGAATCTCGTATTGGCGCACATACACCCAGATTGAGGTGGATGTCGTGTTGGGTGACGCTCTTGTTGCTATTGAAATAAAATCGGCACAGGAAGTTCAAAGTAAGCATTTGAAAGGGTTAAAGGCATTCAAAGACGAACACCCGGAAGCCCGCCTGATCATCGTGTCGCAAGACCGAATTAACCGTACTTCACAGGATATTGAGCACCTCTATGTTCTGGAATTCTTTAAACAGTTGTGGAATGGTGAAATCGTGAAGTAAGCGTGAATTGAAAGATGGTGAGAAATCAATCATAACTTTATTCCATGTGCCATTATTCCGCTATGAAAGCTAATTTTTGTGTTTCGTAGCGGTTTATGATATACTATATTGTAAGCATCCAATGCAAAACTCGACTTGCCCCTTATCTTTGTCGCGAACATAAAATTTAGAAAACATGGCGAGCGAAAAGAAAATGTTCCAAATACGTGACACGTATGAGGCGAACAAGGGAAAGGAAGGAGTGACCATCTCCAAAATCTGCAAACAGTCGGGTGT
>JAGHUM010000060.1 GCA_018064855.1 Candidatus Physcocola equi | reverse complement strand
TTCTTTTTCATTGCTTCTTGGGGCACAAAAATGATTGTAGACAGTTTCAACCAAAACATCTACATGGAGAAACGTGGTTTGTCTCTCGTTGGTGGTATTATCATCGTGATCGTTTTTTGGCTTTTTTGCAGTATGCCCACCAACACTCACACATTCTTCTACCGCAACCTCATTAACGATAGGGTGACACACGACATCTCCACAACCCAAGGTTATCTTGGACAAATCAAAGACGGCTCAGTAACTGCAGACAAAATAAAAGACAAGCAGAAAGAACTTTTAAACAAGATTGAAATCAAGTTGGGAGAATTAAAAGCTGAAATTGAAAATGATGCAAATCCAGGAAATGGCCCAAAAGCTCAAGCGATTTTCAAAGATTTTGCCGAGTTACTTGGTGTCGCAAAAGTTGAACCTTTAACTTATACGGGAACATCTGTACAAGATCGTAAAAAACTTTATGATGCATATCGCCAAAAAGTACTCATCCTTTCTGAATCAAAACTCAAAAATATAGAGGAGCAAATGACTCCCAAAAGCAACACTTACAAAAAAGATGCTGCAAAAGCTTACAAAGATCTCACACTTACAAAAAAATATATTGACGAAGAAAAACTATCGCTTACAGACGCGCAAGACGTAAAGACTGTTTGCGAGAAACTCAACCAAGGTTATTCTACAATCAAAACTTATCAACAATTTGCTGATTTCAAAAACGAGGCAGATAAAGCCACATACACAACTGCAAACCCAGAGACAAAAGTAAAACGTTTGCTCAGCGTATATGATGTTTGGGTCGACTTCCTTACAGGAAAATTCGGTGGTCTCAGCTTCCTTTTCTGGATTCTGGTGTCGGTTTTAGTCGACATCGCTGCATTCATTTTCTTTGATATCGCATTCAAGAAACAAGCATAATACAAACTCTCTTCTATAAATTATTCACAACAAAACGTACATAATATGGCTATTGACATTAATGGCGGCATACAAAACGCCCCAATTGAGGAAGAACCAATCCAAAACCCAATCGATATAACCCCAGAAGTCAACGACGAGCTCCCCCCCATCTCAAAACAATTTGGCGCAAAGGGGCTTTCGCCAGAAGAAATCAACGAACCAAATAAAATCGTGGTAACTATCGCTGACCAAGAAACTCCAATTGTGATGCTGTTTGGTCCACCTTCATGTGGGAAGACAATGACCTTGATTCGACTGACAAGGTATCTTCAGTCACAAGGATACACAATAGACCCTGTTCGCACTTTCCGCCCCACCTACGACACACACTATGCAGATTTGTGCGACAATTTCGACCAAATGATCAACAGCAACGACGCAGCAAGGAGTACCGACCAAATCAGTTTCCTTTTGGTTCAAGTATTGAAACAAGGGCGACCAATCTGCCAGATTCTTGAAGCTCCTGGCGAACACTACTTCATGCAAGATGACCCAAACAATATGTTCCCCGCATACATCAACGCTATCATTGCCAGCAGTTGCCGAAAAATTTGGTCAATCTTTGTTGAGCCTGGCTGGAACGACGCTATTCATCGAGCCAACTATGTCACAAAAATCACTGGATTGAAAAGCAGAATGGCACCCCGAGACAAAACACTTTTCATCCTTAACAAAATTGACAAAACGCACCTGGTATTCGCCCCAGGACGAGTTAATATGAAACAAGCAATTAAACAAACACAAGACCTGTATCCCAATATTTTTACGCCATTTTTGAACTTAAACCCAATCACCAAATTGTGGAAAAAGTACAACTGCGATTTAGTTCCATTCCAAACTGGTTATTACAACCAAAATACGGATGGCTACCTTTATGTTGAGGGACCAGTAGAATACCCAAAGTTACTTTGGGGCAAAATATTAAAGCTCGTTAATGGATAATTATTATGGCACTTTCTATAAAACTATATGCACATGGCGTACCCAAAGGCCAAAAAATTTGGGGCGCCACAGGGATGGTCGGTAAATACATCGAAACGTTTTACCATCCCTACACTTATGAAGAGCAAATGTATGTGGAAACAAAAAATATCGATGGAACACCGTATTGTTTCTACACATTTATCAAAGGAAAAACCGTGCTTGATTATGAAGGTAGAGCCGGAGCATATTTAGCTCTCACACTTCAAATCAACGCATTTTATGTGGACATACAAAACATTTACAACATTCTCTCAGCTGCTTATAAAAAGATGTGCATTGGCAGTTGCGTTAAAGAGAATGGCGGTAATGTCAAGTTCTGCATCTCCGATTTTTCGCAAGTTAATGACCAATTGCAGACCATCGAAAACAAAGCAATTGGATATATTGGCGACTTTTCCAACAACGACGACCTGAAAGGGATAGGCGCCTCACAGAATTCCACAACAGAAATCAATCTTCAAGAATGCACAAAAGACGTTGCAACTGTGCTGATTGGCAGAGGAAAAATTGTGGTTTCGCCTCTCATTCCTTCATCAAACGAAAAGGCCATCATTGACAAAAAGAACAAAGAAATTGATGCTGTTAGAAAAGATGCACAACGCCAAATTGATGCATCGAAGCAAGAGGCTCAACAGCGCATTGAGGCTGTAAAAAAGGAGAAAGCAGTACTCCAGCAAAACTTGCAAGTCATTGACGACAAACACAAAAAAGAATTAGACAATCTTCGCTGCAAACACAAAAGAGAACTCGACGAGAAATTAACTGATTCTGTTGCACAAATAAGTGCTCTCAAAAAAGATAGAAATAGGTTGCAGAATTTGTTAGACTCGGCAAACAGCGATTGCAAAAGGATGTTCAAGGAGAATGACAAATTGAGAAGACAGCTACAGTTTGGAGGCGCAGTTGGGCCTATATCATCAGGACCATCAACAACTTCTTTCGTCGAAAAACCAATTGGGCTCCTTAAAAAATTCGCAAAGCCATTAATTGTAACAACCCTAATTGTTTTCGTTCTATTTCTCCTCACCAAATGCGTTAAAACAGCTTTTGGCTGCACGAGAAATGGAGGAGAAGGGTCTTCAAGTGAGCTAAGCTGGACAACAGATGGTGGAGACAATTCAGAAAAATCACAACCTAAGCACAATAAAGGCAACAGTGAAGAAACTACTGTCGAAACAATCGAAGTAGACAAAGCACAAGCAGATGCGAAAAAAGTTGATGGTGAACTGAGTGTCCCCGCTAAAGGAAGCCCCAAGATACCAACGGATAATAAAGATGTATCCCCTTCTACACCTGTTCCAAAAAAGGTGGGGGAAGATGTAACCAAAGACAAAACTCCGTCTAAACCAAACGAGAAAACAGAGATCGACAAAAGTAGAAAAATTGATAAACCAAAGCCGGCAGACAAAGCAACCTCCACACCCGACAAGAGTGAAAGTGGTCCAACTGCAACTGAAAAAGAAAAATAAACAGCCCACATTATGAAATATTTATATCTTTTCACAGTTTTGCTGATGCTGTTCTCTTGTGGAGGAAACGAAGAGAAAAAGAACCTTGCATTTAACGACGACGCAGAAACCACCGAGTTGGAGTTCGACGATGAAGACGACACAGGCTCTGAAACGGAAAGCGAAAGCGGCATGGTTTCCGTACCATTTGAAGAAGCTGGAGGGGTGAAATTTGTCGAGGTCAAAGTCAACGGTTTAGGCGTTGACATGATTTTGGATTCAGGATGCTCAACAACACTCATATCTATGGCGGAAGCTCAATATCTATATGACAAAGGGAGGCTCACTCATGAAGATTTCATAGGTACAGCCCAATCGAGTATCGCAGACGGCAGCATTGTAGAGAATATGATTGTAAACTTAAGAGAAGTTGTCATCGGAGATGCGATCGTTTGTAAAGATGTTGAGGCTTGTGTTTCCGCAAACAATGATGCCCCGCTCTTGCTTGGCAATGAAGTGCTGAATCGTGCAGCATCCTACACTATTGACAACGAAAACAAAACAGTGAATTTCAAAATCAAATAAATGCAGCTATGAACATCGGCGTATATGTTTTTGGTGAATTCGAAAAAGGATATACTCAATTCCCCAACGATTACACCTCGGAGATTTTCAAGAAATTTAAGGAATATTCAAAAGCCACTACACAAATCATAATCCACCGCGACAAAGATTTGATGTATTACGGTTATATTCGCCTTTTAGAAAATGGGAGATATATTGGCATATGCGCCGTGTTAAATAGCGAGATTCTTTCAAACACAAATCATTTATTCTCCATATTTGAAGATGTGTTTGCAGGAATAGTGGAAAGGGGTGATTTGATTCACTACGATAGCCAGCAAAGCCTCGTAACAAGCGTAGAACAGCTTCACCTCAACCAAGAAGACGTCGACAAGCTGACAAACGAACTTAGGGCGGCGTTTAGCGGTTTAGAAAAGACTTCCTTACCCCCTGTAGACTATTCTAAAGGGAAGGACTCCTTTCAAAATTTCACTTCTGATGACGACCCAGAAAAAATTTTC
>JAGHUM010000033.1 GCA_018064855.1 Candidatus Physcocola equi | reverse complement strand
AAGTTTGTGCAATGTGAAAAAATCAGTATCGACTACGCTGTGATGGAGAAACATCCGCAAGTTTTCACTATCCCGTCTGAGTTTGGATGGAGTGACCTTGGTAACTGGGCTTCTCTGCATGGTTTGCTCCAGCACGACGACAGACAAAACGCAGCTGTAGGAAATGTGAAGTTCTACGACTGCGATAATTGCGTGGTGCATGTGGCAGAAGAACGCAACGTTGTCGTGCAAGGACTTAATGGCTATATCGTCAGTGAAAAGAATGGTCAGCTCTTTATCTGCAAGAAGGAAGAGGAGCAACGCATCAAAGAGTTTTCGAGCAAGCTTTGAGTGATGAGCGCCCTCCAGGGTGAAAATTACGGAGTTGCGGATCTGCGGACTTACGGATTTGCGGAACTGTGTGATTGCTGTAAGACACGTAAATGGAATTGAAGTTTATAGTAAAAAACGAATGGCAAAGAACCCCTTTGCCATTCGTTTTTTTATTATTTGTTTTGAAGAAAGGTTGTCTTTTGTCTGTTTGTTAGATGTAATTCAAACATTTTTGTTAACTTTGGTTCACAATTGACACTATATGTGACTTGAATATGAAACTGATTATTGAGAACCTTGGAATAATTAAGTTCGCAGAGATAGATTTGGACAAGAACCTCACAATTCTCTGTGGACAGAATAGTACGGGCAAGACTTATGCATCTTATGCGTTACATGCGTTCCTTGAAGACGGCAATATTTATCAGCTTCAATCCATGAAGGATGTGATTGGTCAAATCGTGGAGAAAGGTTGTTTCTCTATTTCTAAACACTATTTGAAAGAATGGCTTGATGAAAATTGTAAGGCTGTTGTGGCTCAAGTTGGTAGCATTTTCGGAATTTCGGAAGACACAAAGAATAAGTTGTTCCCTAAATTCGCATTGTCTGTAGATTATACGGAAGAGGATTTTCAGCTGACCGTTCATTCGCCCTTGTCGGCACAACTTTCTGATGGAGTGTCTTTCTGGAAAATAACTAAGGCCCCAGACTGTATGGAGGTTTATGTTGAAAGCAATGTCGATAATTCTGTCCTTGCGAGTTCAAATGTGCTTCGAGCACACATGTTGGTGTGTTATATGATGCGCCGTCTTGCTTTTTGTAAGATGTCTAATGCTCGGATGCTCACTGTTGAACGCAATAGTATATATACTTTTAAAACTGAATTGTCGTTGAGCAGAAATGAACTGGTTGACCAAATACAACAAAACGGAAAGTCTGAGTTTGATGTCATAGATATTATCAACAAGTCGTCGCGTCGTTACCCATTTGCTGTAAGAAGTAGTTTGAAGATAGCTAACGACTTGGAAAATGTTCAGAAGTCGAGTGGTGCTTTTGTATTTGTCGCTGACATGATAGAACATGATTTGCTGAAGGGCGAGGTGAGTATGACAAAGAATGGTGATGTGGAATTTCATCCGCAAGGTATGGCCGCAAGCCGTAGGTTGCCATTTCATTTGTCTTCTTCCATAGTTAAGACTATGGCAAGTCTTGTTATATACCTTAAGCATATTGCAAACGTCGGAGATACGTTGATAATTGATGAACCGGAGATGAATTTTCATCCGGATGTTCAGATTGTGCTTGCTCGGATTTTTGCCCTGCTTACGATCAAGGGGCTAAGGGTGGTTTTAAGTACGCATAGCGATTATATAATTCGAGAAATCAACAATTTGATCATGGCAGGCGCTCTTGTCAAACGTGCAAACAATGACTTGCTTGAAGACATAGGATATCCCGTTGATATGTTGTTGGACTATAACAATGTGTCGGTGTTAATGTTTAACAGGACTGGCAAAAATGTTGTTCGAGTATCATCTCTTGAAGTTGATGAAGAGGGATTTGCCGTGGATTCGATTGACTCTGCAATACGGGATCAGAACATAAAGGCTGAACTACTTTATGGATATCTAATGGATAATAAATAGACGGTGCGGGTTTTATGTCTGAATACGAACTTTATAATCGAATTCTTGCGCCACGACTCAGATGTAAGTCTCAGACTGTTCTTTTTGAGGAGTCTGGCTGTAAGATGCATAAGGCTGATGTCATAGCAGACTCGAAGATCGCTTATTCTTTGTATCGGTATGATCAGAAGGAACACGGTGACTTATTCTTCCCTTTTTTCAACAATACGCATGATGGAGACTTGGGAAGCGCAGAAATCCCAACTCCGGCCGATCTGCTGAAGTTTTGTGATTACATCTTGTTGGCAGAGAAGAGGGGGGTGTTGTATGTGCTACTTATTGAACTGAAGAGTGGAGACAATGGAGATGCGTATAAACAGCTTGACGCATCGGCTGCATTTATGGAATACATAAAGAATACTGCGGTACGAATATCTGAAACAAACGGTTATCTGGAATTTGATGAAAACAATGTTAAATTAAGAAAAATTGTTTTGAAACCTTCTCCTAAAATAAGGCCTTTTACGAACAAGGCGAAAAGTAAACATTCAGAGATTGATTTAAATGCTTCTCCAATATATTATTGTTCGGACATGATTTCTTTGAACTTGTTTTGCCGTCAAAAATAATAGTACATAAAAATGAATACCCACATAATCATCATGGCTGGCGGTGTTGGTAGCCGCTTTTGGCCACTTAGTACACCACAATTACCAAAACAGTTTATCGACATCATGGGCATGGGTAAGACCATGATCCAGATGACGGTGGACCGTTTCCTCCCTGCTTGTCCCATCGAGAATGTATGGGTTGTGATCAACGAGGCCGTATGTTGACATCGTGCACGAACAACTGCCTGGTATCCCTATGTGCAACATCCTGGCCGAACCTGCTGCCAGAAATACGGCCCCATGCATCGCTTATGCCGGTTGGAAAATCAAGCAGAAGGACCCTAATGCTAATCTGGTGGTGACCCCTTCGGATGCTCTGGTGCTCGAACCTGAGAATTTCAGAAATTATATCGTTGAGGCGTTGGCTTTCACTGAAAAGAAGGACGCTATTGTGACGATTGGCATCAAACCAACCCGTCCGGAAACGGGATATGGCTATGTGCAAAGTCAAGCCGCTTCTGCTTCTGGTAATGTGCACAAGGTGGATGCTTTCCGTGAAAAACCGAATTTGGAAACGGCTAAACAGTATTTTGCCGATGCCAGATATTTGTGGAATGCGGGTATCTTCGTGTGGAATGTCAACACCTTGGAACAGAGCATACGCAATTTCGCACCGCAGATTGCCGGTCTGATGGATGAAATGGCTCCGTCTTTTTATACGGACAAGGAGGCGGCTGTCGTTGGTGAGAAGTTTGTGCAATGTGAAAAAATCAGTATCGACTACGCTGTGATGGAGAAACATCCGCAAGTTTTCACTATCCCGTCTGAGTTTGGATGGAGTGACCT
>JAGHUM010000022.1 GCA_018064855.1 Candidatus Physcocola equi | reverse complement strand
AAAAAAAGTGCCAACTTGTATATAGACACCAAATTTTTTCCACGAATTAGAAAATTAACGAACGATTAAGGGTAATTAATGTTTGAAGTAAACGTTAATGCCCGTATAATAGACCATTAATCGTAAGTCCTCCCTTTAAGGGAGGATTTAGGAGGGTCTGAATTAACGAACAATTTACGACATCATTTCCGGCAATAGCCAAATTTCATACAAAGGCAAGTTGAGAAGACCGTCTTCATTTCGATAATCCTTGAGCGAAGTACGTATCGCCATTTCTGGTTTATACTTCCCCATGAAAACCTTTAGGCTCTTTGCTTGAACATTCAATCCTGCCTTTGCTTCACAAGGAATAACCCTGTTTTTATACGAAAATAAGAAATCAACTTCAGACATTGAACCTTCCGACCAATAATTTATATTGTTGAGTATATCCAAACTTTGCAGTTCCTGCAATACGAATTGTTCTGTCAGAGAGCCATTAAACTCCATAAATAGTTTTTCTTTGCTTACTATGACGGAGGGATCTATATCACACATCATACGCAACAACCCTATATCCAAATGATATATTTTGAAAGATTTCAAATCTTCGTATGCCTTCAACGGCAGACGTCCACCAGCAACAAGACCCACACGTCGCACAGCACTACAATCTTTAAGCCACATCAAAGCATCCTCATACTCTCTCGCCCTTGCACCCTCGCGCACAACACCATAAATAAACTTTTTGTTTTCCTTTGCAAGCTGGCTCGGTATTGATTCCCATACATGATGAATCTTTGGGACTATTCCTTTGGGAGCATGTTTTGAAAAATCATTTTGATACGACGCAATTATATTTTTCTGAACATTCGAAACTTTTTGATAATCATGTGATTTTATAAATGCATCCACACATTTGGGCATTCCTCCGACAATGAAATATTGTTTCAGATAGTCATTCATCTTTTCGACAATCGTCGTTGGCAATCCATCCTTATAATACTTTTTTATGAATTCTATGGTTTGTTCTTCTTCGTTTGCCAGCAAAAACTCATAAAATGAAAATGGTTGCAAAGTCATAAATTCAACTTTGCCGACAGGGAATGACGTGCCTTCATGTAATGTGATTCCCAACAATGAACCAGCACAACAAATAGCATACTCAGATGCTTCTTCAGCAAAATATTTGAGCGACGTTAATGCACGAGGCACCTCCTGCACCTCGTCGAAAATGATAAGAGTTTTTTGTTTCTCAATTTTTTTTCCATGTATTGTACTGAGATAATCAAGAATGCGCTCCACATTGATACTACCATCAAACAATTGAGCCAAATCGCTCGGTTGTTCGAAATTCACATAACAAACATCCTTGAAAAATTTTTTACCAAATTCTTTCAAAAGCCAGGTTTTTCCTACCTGTCTGGCGCCTAAAAGAATAAGTGGTAATCTGTCGCTTTTGTCTTTCCACTTATTAAGTTTCTCTAATACAATTCTATACATATAGTATTTTCACATTTTATTGACCACAAATATACTAAACTTTCACATTTTATTGACCACTTTTACTCGTTTTTATCACATTTTTCCGACCACTTTTTCTAAAAACCATCACATTTTCTTGACGATAAAACTGCAAAATCATCACATTTTATTCACGAATCAGAGTATTAACGAACGATTAACGGCAATTAATGTTTGAAGTAAACGTTAATCTCCGTATAATTTTACGTTAATGTCCACTTAAAAAACAGAGAGGGCTGACATACAACTGCATGCCAGCCCTCACTTTGTTTTTTTACAGGGTTAGTGCCTACAACACTTTGATCACCTCTGCCACTACCCTAACATCATCATTTTCGCTGAGTTCGATTGGATCGAAATCCGGATTGAACGGTTTAAGGGTGATGGACTGGCGGCTGCCATCGGCATTCTTCGTGCTGTGGTATTCCTTGATGGTGTAGCGCCCGTCGTAGTCGCCATCAAATTCGCTGATGGTGGCGAGCACGATCTTGCCATTTCGGCTGCCCGCATTGTCGGGAGTATAGAAACGGCAGACGACATAGTCGCCATCGTTGATTTTCGGCTGCATGGATTCACCCTTTGCCTGACAAACGAAATAGGTCTGGTCGCCTTTCGGATGCAAACCCGTTGATTCTATGCTGGTCCAGCCCATCACAGTTGGCAACTCGTTGTCTTCAAACACACCACAAGCGGCTTTGAGGTTGTAAACCGGCAGATAGTGTGTGAATTTTTCGGCCGCATCCACATCGTCGAGAATTTCTGCCATTGGCTTGACGATTGCGGTTTGCGCTGGTGCGTTGGCTGTGGCTGACGCGTTGATTCCCAGATGGAGCGATGGCAATGCCTTCACAATCTGCATGGTCTGGATGCTGACGTTGATGACGCTCAGCAGCAGATCCAAGATGTAGCGAGGCTGATTGTGTTCCTTGCCCCAATCGTTGCAGTCGTTTTTGATGAGGCTGTCTTTGTCAATGGTCACCGCATAGCGTTCCATAATCCATTCAATGGCACTCTTGCCATTCACCACATAATCGTACGTCTCTGCTGGGATGTTTTCGATGGTGATGTGCGGATTGTAGATGATGGTGCTTGGTTTGTCTTTTGGTTTTTGTCCGGTTGGGAAACGCATTTTCTCCACTCTGTAATAGTTGAAGGCATCGCTGTCGCTCACTATTTCACCGGTATCTGGGTCGATATAGTCCTCTTTTTTACCCGATTCAGAAACAGTCACACCCGGACACGCTTCCACCGTTTCGTAATTCAAATGTAGCGCAGCCAAAGCACGACCAGCCTTGGTGAAGGCTACAAAGTCTGCCACCTTATCCACAATAGGAATACGAGGGAGTGATTTTCTCAAATCGTCGGCAAAGCGAGTGCGGTATTCTTCCGAGTGAAGAATGCCATACACATAGTAGAAGATGTCCTCTTTTGTGATGCTGGTCAGGTTGCCATAGCGGGAGCGAACCTCCTTCAAAATCCAGTCGGAAACACCATCGTGGCGGATGTATTTGTCATCACTCTCATCCTCTTCAAACATCTCTTGATACTGTTCACCAACTTTCTTTCCAACACGTTCTTCGTACCAATAGAGGGGGAAAAACTGAATATCACCGCAATAATGATAGTCTGATATTAGATTTGTAAGAATTGTGGTAAATCCTTTCACTCCACTTGTGCATATACCAAGGTTTTGTGTCTCTGGTTCTGGGAAGAACTTAGGCATCTGGTATACGCAGTTGTTTAATTCCCTATTGTTTATGTAACCAAATCGTTTGCAGAAAGGTCGATAAGAAGCTTCGTATATGCTTCTTTCGTTAAAGGTGTATTTCTTACCTTTGGGTAAATCTGATTCTTTTTGAGAACGATCCCAAGAGAATTTTGTTTTGTCTAGGTTTAAAAAATCTTCGATTTTTAAATTAGGATTTGTTTTCTTTTCCTCTATCAGCCTATCAACTTCGCTATTATAAAAGTCTATACTTTTTTTAACATTATCCTTTAAGAATTCAGACGAAGAATTATACATCCAACTATCTCTGGATGTCGCTATCCCCGGACTGTTAATACAAAAAACTGATTTTGAATTGTCATCAAACTTTTTCTCTGAAGAAAATGGAACTAATGAATCAAAAATCCCGTCTCTTTGATTAATCCAATCTTGCTTGTCATTTGGTTTGATAGTTTGCCAATCAATCTTCCCAGAGCCAAGGCTTCTAAACTCTTTGACTTTTTTCAGTTTGTCTTCTCTCGACAAATAGTCGCCAATATCGTGATAGTGAATAACCGCTTTTTTGTTTTCTGCTTTTGGATTCTTTACCAAGAATGTGATGGCAATAGGGGTACGGCTACCACTTCCAAAAATCTTACCTCCTTCTTTTCGGCTCAACTCTCCTGATGTACGCTGATTTCCTCTCAAATTCAACACATATATACTGCTGAACTCTTCTTCGAAGCATTTACGCATACCGTCCTGAGCATTGCCATCCAACCATGCTCCATTACTGATGAAGGCAACGATACCGCCATCCTTGTTACCATTCGCATTGATGCGGTCGCTTGCCCAACGGAAGGCTTTTATATAACTATCATAGAGAGATCTTGATAGGTTCGCATTTGAATTTGCAACATAAGTATTAGCAATTCTTGAATCTAATGTCTTATAACTCAAATTCTGTGCATTATCGTTAGCGGACTTTTGTCCCACAGAATACGGTGGATTACCAATTACAACCCTAACCGGAGCCTTCTTCTGTTTCTTCAAACGCTCGGAGTTTTCAGGGAACAACTGACTAAAAATATCATTGTCGCCACTCTCATTGAGTTGGAACGTGTCGGTCAGGCAAATGCCATCGTATGGCAGGTATTCATCGCGTTTGATGATTTCGTGGAACACACTCTCGATGTTGACATCGGCAATATAGTAGGCGAGCAAAACAATCTCGTTGCAATGTATCTCGTTCTTGTATTTGCGTTCCAAATCCGCTTTCTTGATCAAGCCACTCTGCATCAGGCGGGTGATGAAGGTGCCTGTGCCGGTAAACGGATCCAGGATATGGACATTCTCCTCGGTCAGGCTGGTGCCGAACTCCTGCTTGAGAATATCCTCCACACTGCGGTTGATGAAATCGACACACTCCACAGGGGTATAGACAATACCCAATTTCTCCACAGTCAAAGGGAACGCACCCTTAAAGAACTTCTCATACAGGCTCTTGATGATGCTCTGCTTGCCCTCCAGGTTGTCTATGTTGGTCACATTTCGCTTGACTGAATCGTAGAACTTCTCCAGCACATCGAGGTCTTTGGTCAATCCCTTGTCTTCCAAAAGTTCTATCATGCTCTGCATACTGCGGCTGACCGCATTGTTTTTCACAAACTCGTATTCCGCAAACAGCGCATCGAACACCGGGCGGGTAATCAAGTGCTGGGCAAGCATTTCCACCGCCTGCGGACCGTCGATGCTGTTGTTGATGTTCTTTTTCAGTCCTTCCAAAAACTTTTCAAACTCTTCTTTGTGGACACCGTCTTTCAACACCATCTGGGTGATGCGGGCAATAAAGTTTTTCGACACTTCGCCCACTTCTTTCGCCCAGTTTTCCCAATAGAGTCGGTCGCCACATTTCTCCACCAACTTGGCATAGATGCCTTCCTTCAGTTCGCCGAAGCGGAGAGCAAGCTGCACGTTCACCTCATCCGCATCCAGCAAAACCGCATCGTCTGCGTCTTGCGGGTCGCCCAAACCGGCACCACCAATCGTGATTTTGCTTGAAGGATCGTCGTTCGGGTCGTTTTTCTTTTTGTTGAGGTTGATCTTGTTGACCTCCGCATTGAAATTGTCGTCGTGGCTGCGGAGAGCGTTCAAGATGCTCCAGACCACCTCAAAAGTGGTATTGTTGTTCAGCACATCCTCCGGTTTCTGGTTTTCATCCACCACAATCGGTATGATGATGTAGCCGTATTTCTTTTCCTCCGGAGTGCCTTTTTTGAAATTGCGCATGATACGACCTACCGACTGCACCACATCCACCTGGCTGTTTCTTGCCGACAGGAACAACACCGCATCGAGCGCGGGCACATCCACCCCTTCGCTCAAGCATCTCACATTGGTAATCACCTTGCAGACATTCTCGTTTTCGGCATCTTCCCGCAGCCACTGCAGTTTTTCGTTGCGCTGCATCGAATCCATGCTGCCATCAATATGCTTCGCCTCAATCAAGACCGCCTTCTCTTTTTCCTCGTCGTTCAGGCTGTTGTAGTAGTCTTGTGAAAGTTGCGGCAATACGGCTGCCACATTCTTTGAGGTGCCCGGTTTGCCGACTTCACCTATCGACGAGCAGAACGCCAAGGCGCGGTGCATCTTTCTCGGATCCACTTCCCACGTCTTTCCTCCGTCTCCCTTCACCTGCTTGGCAAGTCCGTTGATGACGCCAATCAGCTTGGTGGTGTCGTCGAAATCAAATTCTTTGGAGAGCGGGTTTTCAATTTTTTCGCGGATATTCTCTGGCAGGTCGCTGCCATTGACGGTCAGCACCAACACCTTGTAGTCGGTCAGCAGTCCATGCTCCACCGCATAACTGAAGTTGACGCGGAAAAACTCTTTGCCATAGATGTCCTCATCGTCCATTGAGAAAAGCACCGCATCTTTCTCCGCCGCCTTTTTCTGGGCACTTTCGCCATAGAGGCGTGGTGTGGCGGTCATATACAGGCGCTTTCTGCCCTGCACATTCTCGTTGCTGTGGATTTTGGTGAAACTGCTTTCATTGTCTCTGTCTTTCATCACACCCGTTGTGCGGTGCGCTTCATCGCAGACGATATAGTCAAACACCCCATATTCGCCGTCGGTCTCCGCCAAAATCGCCCTTTGCGCCTCGCTCACCGCATCCACACTCTGGTAGGTGCTGAATACCACCACCATACCCTTGCCCTCTTCGCTGTGCTTTCGGTAGAGTTTCAGTTGCTTGGCGATGGTGTCGGCATTGGTGGTCGCAGGATACGGCAGATCTATGATGCTGTCTTCCTTATCGTCGAAATTATTGTTCTTTTTGGTGATTTTGCTGCTCTTGCTGTCGCTGCAGATGCAGACCGCCTTAAACGGTTTCTTGCTGTCGGCGCTCCAGTCGTTCAGTGCCTGTCCCAGCAAAGCGATACTCGGCACCATGAACAGAATAAGCCCCTTACTGTCGGTCAACTGCTCCACCAGATTGAGCGCGGTGTAGGTTTTACCCGTGCCGCAAGCCATTACCAATTTACCCCGGTCGTTGCCTTCCTCTATGAAATGGGCCCTTGCCTTGCTGATGGCTTTCAGTTGGTGCTCCATCAACTGCTTACCTGCCAGACGGACCTCATTCCCTTGGCTGCCGCCCTCAATTTTCGCCCAATCGACCGGACTCATTTCAAGGTCATTCAAGCACACACGCTGCACCGGCGGATTCTGGTTGGCAATGGTTTGCATGGCAGTCGCTCCCCAAGGGCGGACAGTAGTGGAAATCCAAAGCCTCAGGCTGAAGCCTACCGTCTTGAGGGTGACATCGTCGGTAAACGTCTTGCTGGAGGTGGAGAGAAAAGTATCGACCGCCGCCTTGTCGATGTTGGCGTTCTCATCGTAGCATTTACACTGAATCGCCCAATAATCACCTTCTTCGGTGCGTGCCACCAAGTCGATGCCGATGTCCTTGCCACCAAACTCTTTTCTTGCAGGGAACTCTTCCCATAGCCATACGTCTTTTAAAACGGAGGTGTAACGCGGATCTGATTTCAGCCAGCGCTGCATGATTTTTTCAAACAAAGCGCCTTTTTGGCGTTCGGTCACCGATAGCGATCTGATTTTTTGGAGGATGTCGTAAATACTCATGATATGCTCGATTGTCCTTTCGGGGGAAGAGCAGTCCGTGGACAAAAGAGCGTATAAAATCCCCTTACCCGCCAAAAATCGCTTTTTGGCGGGGTGTTTTCGATACGTTCAATTTTTTAGAAATGCTCTACCACCCGGCTGGGGTTAGAGCGTTCGGCTATTCCATATCAGCAAACAAACAGGTCCTATCCAAACACACAAAGCGTGGGCAAATGCTTACCTACGCTTCGGGTGCTTGGCCAGGACCCAACGGAACAGATAAACACCACCCACGCAAAACGCGGGCGTTGCATTTATCTATAGTTCCGTAATCTTCTTTGCGGCCAAGCTTTGAAGCGTTTCCAGAATAAATAGCGACGCTATTAATTGAATATGTATGTCACAACTAAGTCCCTTTTTCAAGGGTGCAAAGTGCCTTGCAAAGATAAAAAAACCTGAGGGAAAAAACAAGAGGGACATCCGAAATCGGCAGCTCCTGGACCCTCTTAAGGTGAAGGGGAGGAGAGCGCGAAGGCCCCCTTGTTAGGCGAAGTTGTGAAAGGAATGCCAAAAAGGGCATATCAAAATGATATACCCTTTTTTCTCTTTTGGAGATTGTTGGACGTTGTTAAAAAGAAGCAGTTCGCAATCTTCTTAATCAGCAGTGTACAAAATCAATAGGCCAAAAAGGACTTAGTTTTGCTGTAAACACTGTTGGGTTTTCGGTGTCGTTGACTCTTATGATTCCACGCCCAATTCTTGCCACTTCCATTCCTGACTTGAATTCTACACCTTTAACAACTGCACTTGTAGCAACTTCTTCATTTACCCCTGAAACTTGTGCACCTTTAATAACTGCACTTGTAGCGACTTCTTCATTTACTCGTACTGCTTCTGCACGTCTAATTACTGCACCTGTAGCAACTTCTTCATTTACCCCTGTTACTCGTGCTCCTTTAATTACTGCACTTGTAGCGACTTCTTCATTTACTCGTACTATTTCTGCACGTCTTATTAATGGAGCTGCGTTTGCTACTGTAGTGATTGCGAACATTGCGATTGCTGAGAAAAAGAATTTTGTATTCATAATGCTTAAAATTTTAATTGGTTATTGATAATGTTTTTATTTTATTTACTGTTTTGTTGTTCTTTTTATATTTAGTCTTTGACAAAAGTGTTGATTGCTACTCCGAATGCTGATGCGAGAAGAATTGCTGCGATGAAACCCATAATCTTTAATTTTTAAATTGTTAATGAATTTTGTTTTGTTACGTTTTTGTTTGTCGTCTTCAGGATTTGTTGTCGTTGTTTGTTCCCGTTGACGATGCAAAGTTAGGGCAAGATTCAGGGGTGGCGTGGACAGA
>JAGHUM010000007.1 GCA_018064855.1 Candidatus Physcocola equi | reverse complement strand
AGCAATGGATGCCCATTGTGACTGAAGATTCACTCAAAACAGACGAAAAAGACCTATAAAAAGCCCAACAGAAGAAGTTCGCAAAAATTTAAACAGCTTCTAAATACGATATGATTTGAAAAAAATCACCAAACCAAACATCCCGGAATGTGATGTTTTTTTATCCTAATACCAATCATATTCAAATAATATGTAATTTTGCTTTGTGATAATCTGAAAATCAGAGAGTATGAATACAAACAATAGCGCAAGCTCTACATTCCAGGCTAATTTGGCTGGTTGGAATAGAGAGACAGCATTTCTTTCTGTAGGCAACTTCAACAACCGGTACTTTGAGGAAATTGTGAAGATGCAAGAGGATGCTGTACCTTACATCTATGAGGAGCTCAAGAAGGGGCCGACCCTTCTAGTTCATGCGTTAGACAAAATATACCCAAATACGGTAAATTGTGAGGGTTACGTACCATTAGCTACAATATGTAATATATGGCTAAATATACTGAGCAAGAAATTGGCACGCTGATCGGTTGGTTTCCTGGTCTTGGGATTGACCCTAATTTTTTAATAACCAGTGATTGCACCCCTGCCTATAATTGCATTGGATGGGCTCTTGGAATGAATGATGTTTGGGTAGGTCTTAATCATCCAATAAACTACGCATGGACATGGTGGCCAGAAGAAGTCCCTTGCAATGAAGATAAGGAAACACTTATTTCCTTATTTGAATATTTCGGTTTTACTGTCTGTGATAACGATTCAGTTGAACCAGACTATGACAAGGTTGCTCTTTATGCTAATGAGGAGGGATGGACTCATGCCGCAAAAATTATTGGAGATAACGTGTTGCATAGCAAAATAGGAACAGCATGGGACATCCATCATAGTGGTGGAGATACTTTCGCAAATACGGAATATGGAGGTATATATGTATATATGAAACGCCCTATTGCGGACCGATACATTACTGACCTCAAAAAACCGAAGATTGGCACCATAACAGTCAACTTATAATCATAATAAGGCAACCGAAAGGTTGCCTTTGTTGTTTTGGCTTGAGTTTATGACAAAATTGTGAACGCTTTCAGAGCGTACAAAGGTATCCCAATTTATACCACTGATAAAGGGCTAATATCGGTTTTGTGGAACACAAATTCCATTCCACCAATTTTCGGGTTATACGAAATACAACACTTAAAATACCCGTTAAATGCCATTTTTTGAATCTGTTGTAGTGCTTTAACAACGTCATGCTGTTGGCAAGTCGCTCGCATTCCGGCAACTCGGCCACAATCAGCATGTTTTCCACACCTTTGCGTGTTTTCTCTAAAAAAGATTTGTTCTCGTCTAAATGCCAGTGATAGACGGGGTTGTCTATGTGGTGGATCTTTATGCCTTCCACTTCCAATTCACTTCGCAGCTGAGAGTCTTCATGACCGTATTTGCTCAGTTTTTCGTTGAACGGATGAGCGGCTAAGATGGGTTTGCGAATTAAAAAGTTGACAGTGGAGAAGGAGGTGTAGGGACTTTTGCTGCGTGTGGCGGCATCGTGGGTGCGCAGGCGTGTGTCGTAGGTCCAGCGAAGCAGATTGTTGTCGTTTTTTTGCTCTTCTTTGTAACAATAACCTCCGAAGACGACGTCGTGCTCGTTGGCACATTCCACATATCGTTTCAAAAACTGATCATCTACCATGCGCACGTCGCAATCTAAAAACAAAAGCGTGTCGTATTGTGCATAGGCGCATAAACAGTTGCGAATCTTGGCACGACCTATGTTTTCCTCCATTTCGTGATATATCACCAGTGAAAGGTCTGCCAACTCTTTGTTAACTTCCTTTGTTTCGGCGGTGGAATAATCGTCGGCAATGACGATCTCACAAGGTATGCCGAGGTGGGTGGCCTGTTCGTGAAGGTCCTTTACTAATTGGCGTATGTCGGTGTTGTAAACAGGTATGTTGATCGACAATCCATTCATATTTCTTTCTCCATTTCCTTCCATTCTCCTGCCACTGCGTAGTAGAAATCCTCTGGATTGAGATATTTCTTCGCCATTTCCTGCAGTTCTTCTGCTGTGGTTTCGTGCAGCACTTCCCACCATTTCTCATAATAGGCTTTGCTGTCGATGCCCAAAATGCAGTTGGTGCGGAAATCGTCGTAGAGGTCCATGCCTTTACTCATGGTTTGCAAATGGACTCCGATGAAGTAACTGCGGACCATTTCCAACTCTTCTGCCGGAATCAATTCATCTTGCAGACGCTTCATTTCTTTTTTCACCTCGTCGATGAGGGGTTGGGTGTATTGGACCGCTGTCTCGCTTATGATATAAATTACGCTGCGGCTCATGGCGGTTACGTGTAGGCTGTTGATGCCATAGGTGTAACCTTTTTCTTCTCGAATGTTGCTCATCAGGCGGCTGCCAAAGTAGCCACCAAGCACACGAATCAACAAATTCAGTTTGTAGAAATCAGGATGATTGATGTCGATGCTCAGTCTGCCAATATAGACTGCGCTTTGCAGGCAGTTTTCTTTTGGCACAAGCGCGCATTTTCTTTCCCACGGGTTGATGGGCATCTCACTGTTTATCTCTGCTTTTTTGCCGTTCAGTTCTTTGTCTCCAAAGTGCTTGTTCAGCAGCGCAAGTTCTTCCTCGTCTAATTTGCCGATTACGAACAATTCCATGTTTGCCAGTCCGTAATACTCTTTATGAAAGGCTTTCAGGTCTTCGCAGGTGATGGCGTCTATGTCTTCCGCTGTGGCTTCATAGGCAAGGACGTGGTTGTCGCCATACATCATTTGTTTCAACTGTGTGATGGCCATATGTCCTACCTCATCTTTCAGATGCAACAGTTTTACTTTGTTGGTCTCTTGTTGGATTTTCAGCTTCTCTAGTGGGAATGATGGATGGCATAAGATGTCTTCCACGATGGGAAGTGCGTCTTTCAGCCTTTTGCTGGCGGAGGAAATGAAAAGCTCGGAATAGTTATAGGTGCATACATCCTTCAAGGTCACGCCTAAAAAGTCCAGTTCTTCAAATATGGCTTCTCGTGTGCGTGTGGTTGTTCCTTCACGCAGCATTCCTATAGTAAACCTCGCCTGCTTTGTCTTATGTTGGTATCGTTGTCCTGCACGGAAGTTGAATCCGATGTTGGTATATGACACTCCTGCTATTGGCAATACGTGCACAGGTATCCCGTTGTGGAGGGTGATGTGCTGGTAATCGGGGTGTGGAAAGAAACTTGGTTCTTTTATTGCTGGTATTTCTCTTTGTGACATAAACTGCAATTCCTAAAAGTGCCTCTATACTAAGAAGTTCGCAAAATTTTATATAGCTTCTAAACGTCTTTGATAGGTATCTCTCTCTTGATGCTCTGCTCCAGTGCGATAAGGGTTTCGGTCGAAAGTACTCCTTTAATGCTTTGTATCTTTCCGTTAAGCAACTGCATCAGGTGCTCGTTGTCGCGGGCATATAGTTTTACCATCATGGTATAGGGACCCGTGGTGAAATGGCATTCAACCACCTCGCTGATTTTCTCCAATTCTGGTACTACCTGTGAATATAGAGAGCCTTTTTCAAGGGTGATGCCGATATAGGTGCAGGTCTGATATCCCAATGCCTTGGGATTTACGGAATATCCCGAACCGACGATCACGCCCATATCTATCAAGCGTTGCACACGCTGGTGGATGGCGGCACGGCTTACGTCACAGTCTGCTGCTACATCTTTGAATGGTATTCTTGCATTCTTGGTGATAATGTCTAATATCTTGCGGTCTAATTCGTCTATTTTTTCCATACGTTATTTTTGTTGTTTGTATAGGTGTTCTTTCATTTTGTATTCAAAAATACATTTTTATTTTGACTTTTCGCCATTTCCCCTATCTTTTTATTAGATTTTTTCTGATTTGTAACAAAAAATGCCAGAAACGAATGCTCGTTTCTGACATTTTGATAAGTTGTTGACTCTAATGGGCAGGCGATGTCTCTTATTCGCCTCCGTAGTAGTCTATAGCCTCTGGTGTGCCTGTGTTGATCAACTCTATTTCAAAAATCAATATCGAGTTGGCTGGTACCATGATGCGGCCGTCTTCATAATACTGGGTGTCTTTGTCAAAACCAAGTTCACTTGGTATTACGACTTCCCATTTTGAACCTACAGGCATGTTGGTAAAGGCGTCTTGCAGACCTGGCAGGAGGTTGCTTACCAAACCTTCAATCGGTTGGCTCGATTTGCTTACCAATTTACCGTCTCTTAGTTTGTAGGAGTAGTTGAATTTTACTACCGAACTCACTGTAGGCACTTCTCCGGTTCCTTGCTTCAACACTTTGCGCAGTACGCCTGTGGCTGTTGAGTCCCATGAGTTGGGCAGTTCTTTATACTTCACATCAATCTTTTTTGATGCAAGATATTGTTTGTTGTCGAAACTGCTTTCTTTGTATGCGATTTCTTTTTTCTTCTGCTCCTGTGCTTTTACGGCTTTGTCTGCACGTATCATGATCCCGTTTGCTGTGCTCAAGTTCATTGTGCTCGCGTCTTTGTTAAGGGCGTCTGCAATGGCTTGAAGTAGCATCTGCTGGTCGCAGTTTTTCAATACCGGATTGTTCAACTGCTGACAGCCTATTTTGTAACCAAGTGCATAACTTACTGAATCATTGCTGGTCTTCAGTTTTCTTGCTGCTTGGCTCAACTGCATTGTTGTTAGCGCTATGAATAAGAAGACAATCTTTTTCATGGTTTTTGTTTCTTTTTCTCAGAAGTTGTTTAAATTTTTGTTGGAGATTTTTATAAGTGTATTTTTCAGGATGTTTTGAAGAGAATCTGAAAGGAGCAATGGATGCCCATTGTGACTGAAGATTCTCTCAAAACAGACGAAAATGACCTATAAAAAGCCCAAAAGAAGCAGTTCGCAAAAATTTAAAACAGCTTCCTAGTTTATAAATGCCAAAATTAGTGATTTTTTATCTCATTTTCTTCTTTTTGACATTTTTTTTCTATTTCTGGCTTCCTGTCTCCATCTCGTCTCCCTCTTATTTCTCGTCTTTTTATCACTGATTTTTTGATGTTTTTTCAGCGCTCAACTTTTGTGAGTTGGTCTCCTTCATAAATGAGTCGCATCTTCAGGTCTGTCTCGCCAGCGAGTAGAGGTTCTAAAAAATACCGGTCTCCTTCCCAAAGATTGAGATGGAGTATCTTTTCTTTTTCAATCCATTGCAGCGTTCCTTCGTTGCATACGTCAATGGCGTTGGTTTCTACTTCTGCTGTGTAGAGGTGCATCAACTCATTTTCTGCGGTGTCGGATATGAATTCGATCTCGCCACGTTTGGTATAGTTGGTCAGTTCGATGCCCGTTTCTTCTTTCACTTCTCTTACGAAACAGTCATCTGCTTGTTCTCCAGGCTCAAGATGTCCGCCTACGCCTATCCATTTACCTTTGTTCGGGTCGTTCCCCTTTTTGTTCCGATAGAGCATGAGGTAACATCCGTTCCATTCGATATAGCCAAGCGTGGTCTCTTTCATGCTGTTTGCTTTTTTATTTTAGTCTGCGGGTTGTTCTTGTTCATACATGGCTGCACCCATGCAACTTTCTTCTCCTCGGTCATTGCCGCAGGCATCTTTGGTGAGAGAGAATCCCGATACTGAATCAATGGTCTTCACTTTCTTGGTGATTTCCTCATCTCCTCCCTTTTTGAGCAGTAGGGTAGGGATGAAACCGC
The DNA here is from genome assembly GCA_018064855.1 of Candidatus Physcocola equi. Classification (GTDB taxonomy): domain Bacteria; phylum Bacteroidota; class Bacteroidia; order Bacteroidales; family Paludibacteraceae; genus Physcocola; species Physcocola equi. The sequence goes on along the minus strand of JAGHUM010000007.1, from coordinate 20,602 downwards.
AGTTGTAGTCGAGCGCATAGCGGAACGAGTCGGCGAAACGACGGTGCTTTTTGATGTCAACATCTTGGTCAATGTTGATCAATTCATCGTCTGCTACCACACTGTTTTTCTTTTCCACATTGCTGCTGGTCGCTTCTACCAGTGAGTTGAAGAGTTGCATCATACCGTTTTCTGTCATGCAGGTGCCATAAATGGTGCTGTTGTATAACTGTAATATGGTAGATTCCCGACCGTTCAATCTGATGCTGCTGCATGCTCTTATTCCTTGGTTGCTGCATCGGTTGCTGAAGAATGTGGTGTTCATCATTCTCACAAATGGCTCTGCGTTGTTGTTGATCAGCAGTGCCGCGCCACCTGTTTTCAGACTGTTGTTGGCGTAGAATGTGGTGTTGTAGATGTTCACCTCGCTTGTATTGCTGTTTCCGTTGATTGAAATGCCGGCGCCTTGCTTGGCTGTGTTTTCTGTGATGAATGAGTTGCAGATGTTCACTTTCGATGTCGATGCGATATTGATGGTTGTGTTCAATCCATCTTGTGTCACACTTGCGTCGTTGAAACCTGAGATCCAACATGAATCAATAGTCACTTCTGCACCCGATATGTTCATAGCGCCGCCGCTCACAAGTTGCCCTTTTCTTCCTTTCAGGTGCAAACCTACGATGCGTAGGCCTTTCACTTGTTTGCCAAGGTCGAAAATGCGGCCTTTCACATCTTTTGGCTGGAGGATGATTTCGTTGCCCATGCCTTCTGTAAACATTTTTGGCATGCATGGGTCTTCCTTCGCTGGATTTTGTGGGTAACCTCCCTTTATGGTGATGTCTTGCAAGTCTTTCAAGAGGTAGCCATTGGTCGTTGATGGGGTGTATGTGCCTTCGTTCACGAAAATGGTGATGTGATTTTTGTTGTTCGCACGGAATTTTGCTGCCAATCGTAATGCCTGGTCAATGGTTTGTACCGCTTTGTTCCATGTGGTGCCAGGGAATCCGTCGTTACCGTCTTTCTGGTTGACGAAGAATTCGCCTGGTACTTCGCAGATGTCAGACACGCGGAACTCGCTTGAACTGATGCTCACTTCTTTTCCTTTGCGGTCTTTACCTTTGATTTCAAGCCAATAGGTGCCAAGTCCAGTGTTCACGAGTTTGTCGCTGGTCTGACCTTCTATGTCGCTGTAGTTGTTTACCCATTGATATGTGACGTTGGTCAAACCTGATACTGCAGACTTGAACGATGCGGTGGTTTTCTTACCATCACATTCTGGAGTCTTACTGTAATCGATGGCAACGCTATAGTCTGGCTCGTATGCTCCATAGGTACATGCGAGAGTGTTGCGGAGCACGCCGCGCTGGTCGGTTGGTGTGCTGAAGTTTGGTGTGCCACCCTGACCCAGAATTTCCAGTTTGTTGCTTGGTATCAATACCTGAGTGATGCAGTTATCGACTGTGGAAATCTTGTTGAAGGTGTTTCCTTTGAAGTTGGCGCCGAATCGGCGTTGATTGTATTCATCGTCTTTCTGTTCTTCTACAAAGGTTGATTTCACAGGGAAGTTGTTGCGGTATGTGTCGGCTTTACCTGCACATTCTACTATGGAGTTGTAGATGTGGAGTTTGCCGGCTTCTTTATAGAAGTGGTCGCAGATGGTGCTGCTGACGATGGTGCAAATTGGAGATCCTCCCACAAATCGCATTACCGAACTTCCGTAACTTCCGCCTGGCTCTGTGATGGAGTTGTTGTAGAAGGTGCTGTTTTGAATGTCGATCGATGGACTGGCATTGTAACTGAGCAGTGCTGTTCCGCCTTTGTATCGGTTGGTGTTGTGGTTGAATGTACTGTTCATGATGGCCACATGGGCGTCGGTCATGATGTTCACTGTTCCTCCCCATTCGCCACCGGCATTCTTTGAGAAGGTGGTGTTGAATATGTTCAGTTCTGGCTCAATGTCGTTGCGCTGCGCTTTTTCTGTGCGGCGGATGGTCACTGCTGCCAGTGGATCTGTTGCTGAAGATATGATTCGGAATTCTGTAAACCAGCAACTGTCGAGTGTTACACTTGAGTTGTCGATGTTGACAGCACGGCCATCTATCGAGGTAGGGAGTTTGTCGCCTTTGAAGTGAATGCCCACAAATTTCACGTCTTTTTTATCTACAAGGTTCACGATGCGTTGGCTTGCGCTGTCGCTTCGGAATGTTGTGGCAAATCCGTTGAAGTTCGCTGGTGACAGTGGTTTGCGTTCCAGTCCGCTGAGGGTGCCGTCGGTTGGCATGTCATCATATCCGCCATATATGGTCACGTTGTCTGGGAACTCAAATCCGTTTTCATTTTCTGGCGCATAGATACCGCTTGCAATGTGAATGGCCATTGGAGTGTTGGCGTAAATCATTGATTTGCGCATGTCTTTGATGGTCTTGATGGCTTTGCCTACTGTTGCAAATGCGTTTTCCCAGCTTGTGCCGTCTCGGTAGTCATCTCCCGATTTTTTTACATAGAAGTTACCACTACCACATTGTCCGTCTGTTCTGATGTTGACTACCATGCTGTTCTTTTCTGTGCGCAGTTGGTTGTCGCAACCTTGAGCAATTACATAGTAGTTCGAGCCGTTGCTGTGGACTGGGGTGGAGTAGTACACGCTTCTTGCGTCGCTTTCTATTTCCTTCAGCAATACGGGTTCTTTCACATTAGACTGGTAGAATCTGTATATGTATGGTTTTTCTTTCTGGTTTCCTCTTATCTGTGCCTTTAAGGTCACGTTGTAGTCCATGCAAACCTCGCTGGCGCTGGTCTCTCCAATCAATTTTTGTCCGCCTTGTGGATTGATTCTGCCCAGTTCTTTGATTTGGAATGGGTTTGATACCACTTTTCGGCCTCCTTGTCTTACTTCAAGGAAGTAGGCTTCTCCAGGTTTGTTGATAGTGCCGTAGAAGTAGTCGCTCTTTGCTTCTGGTATGTTTCGAAGGCTGTCTCCGTTGATGTTTCCTACCTTCCATTGGTATCTGTAGTTTTCGCCCACCAATCTTGTGCGCATTTCAAGGGTGGAGCCTTCACAAACATAGTCTCTGCCTTCTTTTGTGTAGATGTCGGCTGTCACACAGTCGGCACCTTGTCTGTTCTTTACCAATTTTGGCTCTGAATAGGCACTAAACACGCCGTCTGTTACGAGAACTTTGTAATACCCGGTTCTGCCTGGCACAAATTTGTTGGTACAATGACGGCATACCTGACGATATTGCCCATTCTTTGTCGGACTGAAGAACCACTGGTATGTAAAGGTGCCTTCGGTCAATCCTTTGACATCTACTTTGAATTCGCTGTTGTCTGTTGCCGATTCAAATGAGTTTTCACAAATCTCCACGCTGTCCGGATATAATGTGACTTTTGGCTTCGCGAATGGAATGAGCGAATAGTTGATGTTTTTCCCTTCAAGTCGGAAGTAAATGGTGACCGGTGTGTATGGCTCGCGGGCGTGTCCTTTACAGTTGGTTGGCAGGTTGAAAAACATATAATTCTTGTCTGCGTCGCTCGATTCCAGCAACTCAAAATTGCTCACCTTTGCTGTGTTGGTGATGGAGAAGGTCTGGATGTCTTCATTCAAAAACTCCATGTAGAAGTGAACATAGTCTTCCAATGGATGAAGTACGAAACTTCCCCAACGACTTTGATCGTTATAGCAGAAATTGGTCGAGTCTAAATTCTCTTCGTCGGTACAGTCTGCTCCCCAGTAAGGTATAACTCTCACTTTTTTCTCGCTGGTGCTCATCTGTCTTATTTCCACAGTACCCATTGGTGAGTAGCGGTGTCCTTTTTTCTTTTTATAGCGGCAGCCTATGACGTGCTTGCCGTCTTTCCATTTGGTGCGCGAATAGGTTTCAAACCAACGGTCGCTTCGACCGGTCATGTGTTCTCCATCCACATACCATTCCCATTCCAACTCGTTGTTGCCAATCCCTATCGGAAGTTGGGCTTCAAACGATAATGCGGCTCCTTTGGTGAATACGCCTTGGTTGTCTATGTTGTTGCTGTGTAATGTTATTTCTGGCTTCGGAAATGTGAACATGCTTTTGGCGCTTGGACGAACTCCTATAAAAAGGGTGTCTGGGGCACCGCTTGGCTTGAATGAAAGCCAGATGTTCAAACGGTCGAGTGTATCGCATACGCTTAAACCCATATCTCTAAAACAGATGGGTTTCGTCATCCTGAATTCACGGTTGGGGGTGACGCAAGGTATTTCTACCGGATTGCTGAGCTCGGTTATTCCCTGGTTATATACACTGAGCTCGGAGTCGGAGTTGCGCAGACTGATTGTGGTGTTTTGTGTCACCGTCTTGTCTAATTTCCAATGCGCAACGTTGCTCTCATCTTTTTTCTTCATCTTGCGAACTTGGTCGCTGGCTTCTTCAGATGGAAAAAGTCCATAGTAGGTCTGACCGGCTGATGTGCCGATTCCTAATGTCATGAATAGGGCGGTTATGCTTACCCCTTTTATCATGCTTTTGGTTTTATTTAGCATGTTGTCTAAAGTTTTGCTTTTTGTCAACATTGTGTAACTCATTAATTTATAAGCTTTTTTGCTGATATTTGTTTAATGCCACAAAAGTCTGCACGTTTTTGGAACGTGCAGACTTTCATTGCCTTATATTTTATTCAAATTGTCGTTTATTTTGTCGTTTTGTGCTTGTTTTTGTGTCAAATTATCGTTTGATGAACTTAATGCGTTTAGTGTCATCTTCTGTTTCGATCAACAGCGTATAAATACCAGGAATAAGCATATTCACATCGATGCTTTCTGTGCCTCCTTTTGCTGTCGCCATCACAATCTGGCGTCCGGCATTGTCGATCACGCGTATGCTCTTGATATTCTTGCTGCTTTCCACGTTGATGAATTCATGTGCAGGGTTTGGATATACCACAATGGCATCTTTGATTTCTGTGCTGCTGTCGTCATCGCTGGTAATTTCAAACTTCAAACCGTTTGGCTCGTTTGGCGATGGCAGGTATATCTTTGTTGGCTCTTTTCCTGCTGTAGATGCTGTGAGGAATTGGATTCTTTCTTTTGAGGCATCTGTCATGCAACCATATGTGGTGTTGGTTGGCATATTGGCAGGATATGTCATGGTGTCGATTACCATGGTGCTTGTTCCGTTTGGTTGGCTGAGGGTAATCTTGCAGGCAACGCTCGCAGAAAGTTTGAAGTCTATGTGGTTCGGACCGTTCCAGATGTCGTTGTCGCACCAAAGTATCTTGTGCCCTTTTGCAGGAATGGTTGTCGCAGCCATGTCGGTAGTAGGAATCTGATACTTGGTTGGTTTTGCGCTGTTGTCTGAAATGTACCAACCTGCGATGTTGATGTCCTCGTCTCCGCTGTTGTAGATTTCAATCCAGTCTCCGTAGTTGCCGTTTTCGTCAGCATATCCACCTTCGCTGTGATTGGTTGAGCAAATCTCGTTGATGTGGAGTGGTGCTTTTTCGCTGTCTTCAACAAACACCGCCTTCATGCTGAAGTTGTCTGTGATGGCTGAACTGTAAACACGCTTGCTGCTCTTTGTACCGCTTGATGTGCCTACTCCTTTTAGTGTGAGCACGAATGTGAGGTCGCTACTTGTTGGGGTGTTTTGGTGCATTTCCACTGCAATGGTGTTTACACCTTTTACGATGTCGGAAACCTTTATGTTGATGCTTGCTTCTGCATCGTTTTCGTAGTCAAGCGCCAATGTGGAATCGGTGATTTCACCTTCTGGCAGGTTGCAACGATAAATCTCTTTACCATTTATATATACTACTGCGCCATCATCGTAGATCAAATTGGCAACAAGCTTTTCAAATTGTGATGGGTCTTCAACGTTGAATGTGCTGCGGAAGTATGCTGTGATTGGCTTGTTGTTTTTGTCTGCTCCGAAGTCAAGTTTGACGTCGTGGTTTGATTCACCTCCGTAACCAAAGTTGCCTGCGCCTGTCTCCCATGCGGAATCGTCAAATGACGCGGTCTTCCATGTCCCTACTGGGGCTGCGGCTCCGTAACTATAAGACCATTTGCTGGTTTTTGTGAGAAGTTCTGCGGATGCGGACGCTGAAAGTTCCCAGTGGTCAAACTTGTAACCGGCTGGTGCGATTGGATCAACGGTCAATGTGTTGTTGGTGATGTATGCACCTGTGTAACTGTTGCTGTTGTAATACAGTCCGTTGATGTTGAATCTTGCTTTGGCGTTGTTTGATGTGATGCTCAGGTCAACATTTTTCCCGTCAAAGTGAGATGCTAACTGACCCAGCACCACGCTCGGACGTCTGTCGATGAACGATTGTATTCTTTCTTTTTCTCCGTCTAAACTATACAATGGTGTTTTTGACTCTGTGGCGCAAAGTTCGTGCTTACCGATGGCGTAAATGCTGTCCCATACGGCTTGAATACGCTTGCTGGTGAAGCGGTCGTTCAAGAACATCAAATACTTTGTCATGTATTTGTTTCTGAACTCTTCGTTTTTCATCAAGTCGGAGAATACCTGTGTCTTCCATTTTGAACCTGCATCGAATGCATAGGTTTTTGTGTTTGCGTTTCCCCAGTTAGATGCTTCTCCTTTGCCCATGCAAAAGTCGATCATGTCGAGATTCACGTTGGTATAGTTCGGGCCCCAGCCTTCATACAATCCGAAACCGAAGTCGGTATCATATACCAACCAACTGAATCGACCGTTGTTTTTGTGACGCCAGATTTTTGTGTTGTTGGCTGGCCAGTCGGTGTTGCCGATGAATTGCTCGAATATCATGTATTCGGTGTATTCGTTCAAGTCCATCAGTCGGTTGATGCGTTCATAATAGTCTTCCGACGTTGGATCATTGTTCAATTCCTCAAGCAACTCGTTGAACACATCCATCGATCCGTTTTCCAATTGGTAACCGTTGCTGTTGATGGATACCATGTCGATGTCTTCTTCGTCCAATCCATAATTGCTGTAGAGGAAGTCTTCGTTCAGTCGTTCATTCAATACCATCAAGCCTTTGTATGAACCGTTCAAATAGAATGCCACGATGTTGCCGGACTGATAATCAACCGATGTTCCGTGGATCAAATTCTGCATGAAGAGGTCGCGGAAGCGCACGCCTTCATAAGCGTTTCCTCCGTTTCTGATCTGGAAGGCTTTGTATTTGGTGTTGCTTGGTTTGTCGGCGTAGAATGTGTATTTGATTTTGTTTTTTCCGCTGCCGCATTTCTTGCTGGCTTTTACTTTGAGGGATTTGTTAGGGTGCTGGCGCGAACAGCCGCCCATTACGCCGGCTTCCATCTCCACATTTACTTCGGTGTTCCCGTTGACGATATATTCAAAGTTGACAGGGCGGTCCCAGTCTTGGTTGTAGTTCGCTCTTCCTATTACGCAGTCTTTTTCTCCTGCTATACCGTTGTTTCCTTTGACGTAGATGCCGATCTGGTCGTCAGTCAGATATTTCTGATTGGTTACGACCGATACAATCGCCACTTCTACACCATCTCCGCACTTTTTGTGGGCTTCGTCGTTGAAAATGTAACTGGTGGTGGTTATCGGACTGCCTACCTTACCTTCGACAAACGCACGGGCACGAATGATGGCGCCTGCTTTTTCGCCTGCGTCTTTAGGTCCTTTGATTTCGATAGGCTTTTCATAGAGGGTTCCTTTTTCTTCTGTCGGAATAGATCCGTCGGTGGTGTAGTAAATCTTTGCACCGCTGGTGCCGCAGGTTATTTCTACGCTTTTCTTGTCTTCCGAGGCGAAATAACCACCTTTCGTCATGGCTGGAGCCGCACATTGCACGCTGGATATGCTTGTGCCTGCGTATGCTGTGCTGTTTTTCGCTCCTGGTGTCGGATCCATGAAGCCCAAAGTCTTTCCGTCTGTACCATAGGAAACGTGTGCGCTCATGGCAGGGTAGGTTATGGATGCCAATACTCTGCCGCTGGCATCTTTCAATGCTACCGTTCCTCCATCTGCGTCTAATTTGAATCCGAAGTGGTTGTTTTTACCTTCAACCTTGTCGAAAAACAAGAGTCTGTAGCCTCCTGCACTAACTTCACAACTGTAGTTGATGGTCTCTTCGCCTATGAGCCCTTTTTCTGCTGATGTGAAACTGATGGTGCAACCTTTCAAAATGGCTGTCTCTTCACCGGTGTTGGTGATCTCTAACCAACCTGGAAAATTATAGGTGTCATCCATGTATGTCCCCATGTTGCATGGCATGACTTCATTGATGACTAATGCGGCTTGCGAAGAAAAAGCAAGCATCATCGACGATGCTATGGCGAAAGCCCTCTTCTTTAAGTTAGTTCCCATGTTTTCTTTTGTTCAAGTATGTAAGCCAATACCGGTCTCCTCGACCTTTTGTTTGAAATTAGATTCAATTAGATTCTATCCTATGTAGCCTGGATTTCATCTTGTGGCGACTTCCTCAATTTCGTTTCAATTGTTACTTGAAATCGTATGGATTTGTCGCCTTTACATATACTTTGCTAAATTACATGATTTTCAATTCTTATGCAAAAGTTTGCCTTCTTTTTTTGCTCATGTGTTTTTAGAAGTCGTTTGTATTCATGCTGAAAAAATATGCAAAAAATATGCCATTTTGGCGCTTGTGGTGTTCTGTTTTCTTGTTTTTCTGGATTTTGACTTGATTTTTTTTAGGTGTCATCTATAAATTCATTTTATCCTCTTGCCCCGGATTACTATTATTGCTTTTGTGCTATTCCGCCTTATGTGGTTTGATGATGATTTTAATTTATTATGAACGATATGTTTATTTGTTATGTTTTGTAAGTAGAGTGGTGTGTTTTTGTTTTAATTTGTTATGTTTTGTGCTTTTCTTGTCAGTCTTGTGTTGTTTTGTTTCTCCTAATGGCTGGTCTTCTCTAATTTTGTGTTGTCAAACATGTTTTTCATGGTTTTGATTGAAGAAATGAGATGTTCTGCTCATCTCTTTTTCACGCAAGAAACAAGTTGAATATAAATAAAATAACCAAAAGAATTTATTATGCAGAAACGTTGGATTGTTTTAATGTCCATTATGGTGATTATCGCCGTGCTTGGACTTTTCGTGGAACCAGGTAGTTTTGGTTTCCAAATGGACCCGGCAGTGAATACTTCCGATGTGGCTTGGATGATTACTGCTACAATTTTCGTCTTGATGATGACGCCAGGTCTTTCTTTCTTCTATGGTGGTATGGTCGGCAAAAAGAACGTCATCTCTACCATGCTTCAGAGTTTTATCGCTATGGGTATGATTAGCGTGCTCTGGGTTTTTGTTGGATTCAGCCTCTCTTTTGGTGACGATTTGGGCGGTCTTGGTATTTTAGGAGATCCGACCACTTTTTTTATGTTTAAAGATGTGGATGGACATGTGAATCCGGCTCTTGCTCCAACTATCCCGCTTGCTTTGTACGCTCTCTTCCAAATGAAGTTTGCCATCATTACTCCTTCTTTGATTACCGGTTCTTTCGCTGAGCGCGTGCGTTTTTCGGCTTATCTCGTGTTCATGATTTTGTTCTGTATCGTGATTTATTGTCCTCTCGCCCACATGACTTGGCATCCCGATGGTTTGTTCCGTCAGTGGGGTGTTGTCGATTTCGCCGGTGGTATCGTGGTGCACGCTTCTTCTGGTGTGGCTGCTCTTGCTGGTGCGATTTTCTTGGGCAAACGTCACAATAAGAAGGTTCAACCTGCCAACATTCCTTTCGTCTTGCTCGGTGCGGCTTTGCTTTGGCTGGGTTGGTTCGGTTTCAACGCAGGTTCTTCTTTGCATGCTGATGCTCAGGCTGTTCAGGCTTTCTTGAACACCAACACTGCTTCTGCTACCGCAATGATGGTTTGGATTTTCTTCGACTGCCTTCGTGGTCATAAGCCTTCGGCTATGGGTGCTGCTGTAGGTGCTGTGGTTGGTTTGGTGGCAATCACTCCTTCTGCTGGTTATGTCACTGTCGGTCAGAGTATTTTCATCTCGCTTGTGATTACCGTTGTTTGTAACATCGCTGTTCACTGGAGCAACAAATATCGTGTGGATGATGCGCTCGATGTGTTCCCTACACACGGTCTTGGTGGTATCGTTGGTACAGTCCTCACTGGTATCTTCATCCAGGAAGGTCTTATCGCTTGGAACCACGATGGTCTTGTGATCTTCCTTTACCATATTCTCGCTGTTGCTCTCGTTATTGCTTATTCTTTCATCGTAAGTTTCGGTTTGTATTGGATTACCAACAAGATGATTCCAATGCGTGTTTCTTCTAAGAGCGAGCAGATTGGCTTGGACATCAGCCAGCACGATGAATCGTATGACTTCGCTGGTGTTGGTGAACGCGAAATCGCAGAATATGAAGATGCAAAAGACGATGATAAATAATCTCTTTTCAGGTTGGAAGTTCGTTTGAATATTTAACAGGGTTTCTATAAGAATAAGGGCGGCACTGGTCGCCCTTTTCTTTTTTTGCGCTCTTGTCCCCTTTTTTTGGCGCTCTTGTCCCCTTTTATTGGTTTTGAAAACTTTTTTTTCTTCTTTTTTGTTTATCTTTGCATTTTGAAATGTGTAATAGAAAATCGGTGAATTTTTGAGGTCACCATAATTATTTTTTCAAATGGATAAAAATACCATTACTGGATTTTCACTTATTTTTTTAGTGATTTTGGCTTTCTCTTTCTTCTCATCGCCAAGTCAGGAGCAATTGGAAGCACAGCGCAGATACAATGATTCTGTCGCTAAGGTGGCTAAACTCGCAGAGTATGAGGCTCGACAGAATAAAGAGAACATGGCTGCTGCGGATTCTATGATGAAGGCTAACCCTGATTCTGCAAAGGCTATTTATGGCGATTTTGCACAGGCCTTCTCTGGCAAAAACCAGACTGTCGTTCTCGAAAACAATCTTATCAAGGTCGAATTTGAATCGAAAGGTGCTGCTCCGGCAAAGGTTACTTTGAAAGAGCATCTTACTTATGATAAGCAACCTCTTGTCCTTTTTGAAGGTGAAGACCACCGATTCGATTTTGAATTGCCTGCAAATGGTAAACTCATCCATTCTGAAGATTTGTATTTCATTCCTTCTTCCGTTACCGATTCTACGGTCTCTTTCCGATTGATAGTTGGTAAAGGATCTCTTGTTTTTGATTACAAACTCCCAGCTAATAGTTACATGCTCGATTTTGATGTGACTACTGTTGGCTTGAAACCTTATTTCTCTTCTTCTAATTCTACTACACTTAACTGGCAGAGCCGCATTTCGAAAAAGGAACGTAGCGCTACTTTTGAAAGCCGTTATGCTTCTCTTAGTTACAAGTATTTCAACGATACGGATGTGGATGATCTCAGCAGCCAGGGTAATGATGAACAGGAAGTTTCTAAGTCTTTGCATTGGGTGGCTTTCAAAGACCAGTATTTCTCTGAGGTCTTGATCTCTAAGGTGGAACCTTTCTCTAAGGCTAATCTCAGCTCAAGTGTGCAGGATCCTGAGTCGGGTTATATCCAGAAGTATAAGGCGGTCTTGAATTCTGGTATTGATTTGACCACTGACAAGAAAACCGAATTTACGTTCTTCTTCGGACCTAATAAGTACAATCTCCTTTGCAGTTATGATGACAACTTGAAAGGTGACAACCAACTCAAGTTGAACAAACTCATCCCGCTTGGCTGGGCTTTGTTCCGTTGGGTTAACCAGTTGATTGTGATTCCTATTTTCAACTTCCTTGAAAGTTTCATCTCAAATTATGGTGTCATCATCTTGTTGCTCACTCTCATCATCAAGTTGTTGCTTTTCCCTTTCACTTACAAGTCGTTTATGTCGCAAGCGAAAATGCGTGCGCTCAAACCTGAAATCGATAAACTCACCAAGGATATTCCTGCGGAAAACACAATGGAACGCAGCAGAGTGACGATGGATCTTTATTCTAAGACTGGTGTCAACCCTATGGGGGGATGCTTCCCAATGTTGCTTTCTATGCCTGTTCTTATCGCTGTATTTACGTTCTTCCCTACTGCGATTGAACTTAGAGGACACAGTTTCCTTTGGGCTGATGACCTTTCGGCTTATGACTCTATCTTGGATTTTGGTGTCAACATCCCATTCTTTGGCGACCATATCAGTCTTTTCTGCTTGCTCATGACTGCAACGAACATCGTTTATTCGAAGTTTAATATGCAGATGTCCGACACGGGTGCCAACCAGCAGATGCCGATGATGAAATATATGATGTATCTGATGCCTGTCATGTTCATGTTTATCTTCAATGATTATGCTTCCGGCCTTACTTACTACTATTTCATCTCTCTCCTCATCACAATTGCCACTACTTTCATTATGCGCTCTTTTGTGGATGATGAAGAACTCCTTCGCAAAATCCAGGAAAAGGCTGCTAAACGTCCCGCCGACAAGAAAGGCATGATGGCACGTTGGCAGGAAATGCAGCAGGAGATGATTCGCAAGCAGCAGGAAGCAATGCGTCAGCAGCAGGAAATGAACAAAAACAAATAATGCCAGATGCTTCTCAGCATTTGATTATATAGTCGGGAACATCTCTGTTCCCGACTTTTTTTATGATTTCTTTTTGATATGATATTCATTTATATTTTTCTTTTGCTTGCCATTTCCTGGTGGGCTGGTCGTAAGGCTGATGCCAATTCTTTTTTTACTGCCAATCGCAATTCCCGCTGGTATGTGGTGGCTTTAGGCATGGTCAGTGCCTCCATTTCCGGCATTTCTGTCGTGTCTGTTCCTGGCATGGTCAGAGGTGCAGGCTTCACGTATATGCAGATGGTTCTTGGCTTTATTTTGGGGTATGTGGTGGTTGCTTATTTGTTGCTTCCGCTTTATTACAAACTTTCGCTCACAACCATATATTCTTATTTGGGACAACGATTTGGCTCGGTCACTCATAAAACGGGTGCGCTTTTCTTTTTCGTGTATAAATTGGTGGCTGCTGCGTCAAAACTCTATCTGGTGCTGATTGTCTTGCACTTTTTTGTGCTAGACTCGTTGCAGGTTCCTTTCGCATTGTCCGCTTTCTTGGCTGTCGCCTTTGTGTTCGTTTACACATTCCGTTCTGGCATCAAAACGCTGGTGTGGACCGATGCGTTTCAAACCGTTTGTTTGGTGCTTTGTGTCTCGCTCATCTTTTTTGCCGCCGTTTCTTCATTGGATGTTTCTTTCTCTCAGGCGTGTCATCTCATCTCTTCTAATGATTGGTCGCGTATGTTTGTGATGGATGATTTCTATTCAAGGCAGAATTTCTTTAAGCAGTTTCTGAGCGGTATGTTTATTGTCGTCGTTATGACCGGACTCGATCAAGATGTGATGCAGAAGAATTTGACATGCAAAAACTACCACGAAGCAAAGAAAAATATGCTGACTTATGGTTGCTTGTTTGTTCCTGTCAATCTTTTGCTTTTGGCTTTGGGATGCGTGTTGTTGCTTTTGGCTGAATCTAAAGGGTTGTCTTTGCCTGAAAGGTCCGACTACATTCTTCCTTTTTTTGTGATGGATTTTTTCGCCGACGGTTCGGTTTTTGCAGGATTGGTATCTTCTTGTTTTGTCATAGCGTTGCTCTCTGCCGCCTTTTCTAGCGCCGATTCGGCTATGGTTTCTCTTACGACATCCCTTGCGGTGGATGTTCTTCGTTTTAATACGGAAACGCTTACGCGTGGGAAACGCATTTTGCTTCATTCCGCTATTTGTATGGCTTTCTTCTTGGCGGTGTTGTTGTTCCGTTTTATCAACAGCCAGAATGCGCTCGATGCGATTTATACGATAGTCAGTTATCTGAATGGACCGTTGCTGGGTTTGTTTGCTTTTGGCTTGTTCACCCGTTTCATTGTCCACGACAAATGGGTGCCTTTCGTGGGTGTCTTGTCTCCGGTTCTCTGCGCTGTGTTGAGTTATTTTGCGGAAGTTTGCTGGAATTATAAGTTCGGCTACGAATTGTTGCTGCTAAATGGCTTGTTGACGTTCCTCGGACTTTGGATTATTCGAAAACGTAAAGGTTAGTCTTGTTTTTTCTTTTTTACCATTTCTAATATGTCATCCAATACTTTGGAGCCTGTGAGTTTGCAGAGAATCAGGTAGGTGCCAAACATTCCAAGCCCCTCAATGACTATTCTGAGGAAAAGTCCCAATTCTAAGAGACTGATGCGGTAGGTCTCATAACCGGCAATAAGGGCTAAAATATAGTAGGGAGCAAGGTCTCTTATCACTTTCAAGGGATTGTAATCCATTGTTTTTTTCAGCCAAAACAAGTCAATTATCCAAATGGCGCAGACGAGTATGCCATAACCCATAATCAATGTGTCAAGTTCTTTCGGAAAGAAGGTGAAACAGATGAAGGCTACCAGCAGAAGACCGATGTTTTTGGTTGTGTCAATTCCTAATACCACTTTTTTGAGCCCTTTTATGATGAAAAAGTTGCTCAACTGATAGTGCATACACTCAAACAGCATACAGAGTACAAATATGCGGAAATAGGGTACAATAGGCAGCCATTTGGTTGTAAGGGCAAAACTTATCAGATCGGGTATGCATACCCATAGATATATTGCGGTTGGTGCTATGGCAAATCCTGTTAGCCGGATGAATTTTACCATGTAACGCTTCTGCCGCTCAAGTTCGTTGTTTAGTTTCGCAAATATAGGGGCTGATACACTTGTGATGCAGTTGTGTAGTGTGTTGGGGGCAATGTCGCTGTATTTGCGGCTTTGGCTGTAATGACCTAAATCAATGGAGGAATAATGACGACCAATTAATAGGCTGTATATATTGTTGCAAAATGCTGTGATGAGCGAATTCAGCATTAATACCAGGCTGAACGAGAAAAGTGGGGCTATCTCTGAAAAACTCGTCTTTAAGGTCAATTTGTACGGGCTCAATATCCACAGGATGATTACTTTGGCTCCTGCTAACGTGAGTTGCTGAATGGCAAGCACCCAATAACTCTGGGTGAACTGCAATAAAATAAGGGTGATCAATAGGGAACCGGTTACGCTGCCCATGCTCGCCAAGGTCAGTTCTTTGAATTTTAGGTTTCGACGCAGCATGACGTGTTGTACCAATGCCATGGGATTGATAATCAATACTAAAAATAGCACCCTGGAAAGGTTAATCAGTTCATCTTGATGAAAATAGTCTGCAATCAATGGCGCACAAAAGTAGAGTATAGCGTAAAAGGTGACACCCAAGGCTATGTTGAAATAGAAAACAGCGGAATACTCTTTTTGACTAACACTCTCTTTTCGCAATAAGGTCAGTCCAAAGCCTGATTCTATGCAGATATGGCTGATTGCGACAAACAAAGCCAATGCTCCGATCAATCCATAATCGTGAGGAGTGAGCGCACGCATGGTGATGATGCCCGTAATGAATGTAATCACCACTTGACCGATTTTGTCGAGCAAACTCCAAACAAGCGATTTTGATGCCTTCTCTTTTAGTTCGTCTGCCATCTTTTTTGAAGCTGTTTGTTTATAAGTGTCTATTTACAAGTTGGCATTTTTTGCCAACGTAATGCCAGAGGTTTCTTATCTTTCTGCAAAGATAATATTTTTATCTTCTTTTTTTCGTAACTTTATCGCCGATTTCATTAGACGACTTTAGAGAGTATTTTTGCAAAGTCGCCCCATATATACCAAGTCTATCATGAAACACGCTTACTTATTTGCTCTTTGGAGCCTGTCAATTTTTGTTTTTCCTGCTTTTGGTCAGCGTCTCGATAATCCTTTTATGGATAAAACTGACGGCTGGCGCTTTCTGCTTGATGGTAGTGCAAATTTGCCTGTTAATAAAAACATTCGTCCTGATGATTTTGTGGAACGAAACGGACATCCTTTCGATAATGCCACTTTTCAATTCGCTTCTAATGCAATCTCTCTTTCTGAAAAACAGTCTTCTGCTGTGTGCCAATCTGTGAAAGGAGGTGAACCTGGTTTTTATGACGTGGTTGCTACTGTGTCGGTGAGCGATGCTTCCGGACTTGCGACTCTTTTCGCACAGGGATATGGCTATTCCGTGGCTTCAACTGCGCTCCCTGTGGGAGACCATGTGAAGGTTTCCGTGCTCGGCGCAGGCACTGCTGATGGCAGTCTCCTTGTTGGTGTTTCTTCTGATGGAAAGCAAAAAGTCACGGTCCACAGCGTCGAGGTCAAAAAGGCTGAGAATAGACATTTTCTGCAGGGCGGAGATATCACTCAACTCAATTATATTCTTGACCGGGGAGGACGGTATTTTGATGAAAACGGAAATCCGCTCACTCCGTCTGTTCTTTCCCGTGAGGAAATGGCGCAAAATGTCATAAACTATCTCGCCAAAAACGGGATGAATTTTGTGCGTATCCGATTGTCAAACAACCCCGGCACTCCCGACAACTCCAACCGCTATTTTATGCCGTCTGGTTATCAAGACAGTAACGATTGCATCCAGCTGGCACAGATGGCGCACAAGGCAGGTATGGAAATCCAGTTTACTTTCAACTGGAGCGACTTCTGGAGCAATGGGGAGCAACAGGATATTCCTGCCGATTGGAAAAAGAAGGTACAAGGTGCAGGCGAAGCAAATGCGGTGAGTGTCCTCACCCAGTGCTGTTATGAATTTACGAAAGAAACGATGCTGAAACTTGCAGCTCTCGACATTTATCCTGCTTATGTGTCGCTTGGCAATGAGACTAATGGCGGTTTCCTTTTCCCTTATGGTTATGCCTATGATGTGTCCCTGTCTGACGCGACTTCCGCGATGCCGGCTGGTTATAAAAACTGGAATGCCATTGCTTCCTTTGTAAATGCCGGATATAAGGCTGTCAAAGAGGTTTCTCCAAATTCAAAGGTGGTCATTCATCTTGCCGATGCAACCGGAGATGTGGCGGATAATACCAAAAAGGATCATGTGGATTGGTGGATCTATTCATGGTATTTCGATGAACTGATGAAGGCTGGGGCTAAATTTGATGTGATCGGTGCCTCTTATTATCCTTCTTGGAGTTATGTCACCGCTTCTCAGGCTGCTGATTATTTCACCAAATTGCTCAATCGCTATAATAAAGACATTCTTGTTATGGAAACGGGCTATAGTTGGCATCCGACGCGTAAGGATGGTTATAAGGGCCAACTCTCAGATAATGCTCCTGCTTACGTATCTCGCTTCCCGTTCTCCGAAAACGGACAAAAAGGTTTTATGGCTGATGTGCTGGCAAATCTGAAAAATTGTGTCTCAGATAATGGGATAAGTAGAGTGGTGGGCGACCTTTATTGGGATCCTGTCATGATTCATGTGGAAAACGAATGGGGTGAAAACAATGCCGGTTGGGCGCATTGGTTGTCTTCTTCAAAACCGGACGCCAATGTGGTGGAAAACACCACCGTTTTTGATTTTTCTGGTAAGGCGCTGCCTGTTTTGGATGTTTATCGCAAAAACTGCAACAGTCAGCCTTTGAAAAAACATAAGGTTTTTATCGTCAGTGAATCTTTCGAGATTACTGATCCTGAATTCGTGGAAGCGTATTGCGGCGACTCTGTTAGTGTCTCTCTCCAGATGCCAGAGGGTATGTCTCTCGACTCTTGCTGTGTTGAATATGCCAATGGCGAGCGTTTTGTGTATCCGTCTATGATAGAGAGTCTCGAAGTGCCTGATATGGACATGACGGTTCGTTTGTATTCTTCTTTTGTGTCGGCTTCTCCGGCTCATTCTTCCGACAATTCTCTTTATATTGTGACAAAGGATGGAGCGGTCACCCTCTTTGCCAACTCATCTTCTATGGTGGAGATTTTTGCTGCAAATGGCGGTCTTATTTCTTCTTTCTATCTTAATGCAGGTGAGAATAAGGTTTTGCCTTTGCCTGAAGGAATGTATGTTGTAAATGGAACGAAAGTCTTTGTAAGGTAATGGGAAATAGATGATTATGAAAAATGTTAAGCCGATTTTTCGTTCAATAAAAGTGCCAAAGAATGCTTGTTGACTGATTTTTCTAATGAAATGATTGTTTTTCCCAAGTCTGTTGGTTGTTTCTTGACTAATTTAGCATCGTTGAATAAACCGCAAAATGCTTTAGAATTAGAAAATACTTTGAACTACATGATAATGAAAAACGCAATCAAACATTTTCGCTTGGCAACTTTGGCCTTATTGTCGTGCTCGACTTTGGCTAATGCTCAGTCCGATTTGTCGTCATATTTCAATAATGTGACGCTTACTAAAGGTTACAAAAACCAGAGTGACCACAACCCTCTTTTCACTCAGCGTTTTGGCGCTGACCCTTGCGCTATGGTCTATAATGATGAGGTTTACATTTATATGACCAACGACGTGCTTGAATACAAAAACGGCGCTTTGATTGAAAACACTTATTCACAAATCAACACGATAAACTGTGTCTCTTCTAAGGACATGGTCAACTGGACCGACCACGGCACTATGAAGGTGGCTGGTAGAAGACAAGGTTTGGGACCTGCTAACTGGGCTTCTTGCTCATGGGCTCCAACCGCTTGCCATGCTGTTATCAATGGTAAGGAAAAGTTCTTTTTGTATTTTGCCAACAATGGTAGCGGCGTCGGTGTTGTAACCAGCGATTGCCCTTGGGGACCTTGGACCGATCCTATCGGTAAGGAGTTGATTTCACGCAACACTCCTACTTGTAGCGATGTGACTTGGTTGTTCGACCCTGCTGTCCTTGTCGATGATGATGGCACTGGCTATCTCTATTTCGGTGGTGGTGTGCCAAGTGGTAAAAATGCCGATCCTGGTACAGCACGTGTGGCAAAACTCGGTAAAGACTTTATCAGCGTAAGTGGATCTCCTTCAAGAATCAATCCGCCTTACTTGTTTGAAGATGCTGGTATCAATAAAATTGGTAATAAATACATCTATAGCTATTGCTCCAACTGGAACTGCCCAGGCAACCCAATGAGCAATGCGGAAATCTGTTATATGACTTCAAGCAACCCTATGGGGCCGTTTACTTATACGGGCGTGGCTTATGCTAACCAGGGGGCTTTCTTGTCTGGACAGAATGGCGGTAACAACCACCACTCAATGTTTGAGTTTAAGGGTAAATGGTATATGACTTACCATGCAAGACTTTTGCAGAACGCCATGAATATCTGCCCTAACCAAAACTTAAACTACCGTTCTACTCACGTTGACTATGTTAATGTGAATACTTCAAATGGTACTATTACTAAGTCTAAAGGCTCTGTGGCTGGTGTCTCTCAGGTGGGATCGCTTAATCCTTTTGAAAAGACTGAGGCTGAAACAATGGCTTGGATGGGTGGTATCGATACCGAATATGGAGGTAGCAATATGTTGGTTACAAAAATCGACAAAGGCGACTGGATTGGTGTCGCTGGCGTTGATTTCGGTACTGGCGCAAGCGTTTTCTCTGCACGCGTTTCTTCTAAATCAAAACAGGCTATCAAAATCTGCTTGGATAAGGTCAATGGCCCTGTGGCTGGTTATATTGAAGTGCCTAACACCAACGGTCAGTTGACGGATATCACTACTCGTCTTACCCCTATCTCTGGTAAGCACGATTTGTTCTTCATCTTCTCTGGTGAAATGCAGTTCGACTTCTGGCAATTCAAGCAGGCTGACGTTACTCTCGAAATCTCGGATGAGAATTTGGAAGCGCCTGCTAATGTAAGTTTGAATGTGAAGACTACAGAGTCTAAGTTGGCTTCTGCTGAATTCTTCTTGGATGGCGAAAGCATCGGCACTACTAACGCCGCTCCTTTCTCTATCTCTGTGACAAATTTGGAACCTGGTACTTATTCGTTCTCGGCTAAGGTGAAAGACCAGTCGGGCAATGTTTATGAAACCAACTCTTGTCCTTTGGTTGTCCGCATCGCTCAGGCTCCTTTCAATGGGGTTCCTTTCGACATTCCTGGTAAGGTGGAAGCAGAAGAGTTTGACTTCGGTGGCGAAGGATATGCTTATCATGACAACGATGAACAAAACAGAAATGGTGACACTCGTAACGAAGGCGTTGACATGAATGCTACTGCTATCGGCTACTGCGAAAAGGGCGAATGGCTTGAATATACTGTCAACATCAAAGAGGCTGATACCTATGTGGTCAAAGCATACGTTGCTGGAGACAATGGAACTGGCGCTTTCCAGTTGTATCTCGACGATAATAAGATTGGTTCTGAGTTCGTTTCAAACAACACTGGTAGTTTCTCCGCTTTTGAACCTGTTACGCAGAAAATAGAAATCAAGGATCTTGGCAAGCACATCCTGAAACTTGAGATTACTTCTTCTTGGCTCGATATCGACTACATTGAGTTTGTTTCTTCAAGCACTGGGGTTGATGCCAATAGCGCTGATCAACTTAAGGTGGTGGAAACTCACTACATGAACTTTGGTGGTCACGTTGTTTCTGATGAAGCCAAAGGGGCGCTCATCAAGCAGGAAATCTTTGAAAATGGCTCGATGAAGTTTACTAAAGTGGTAAAATAAACGAAACGTTTTTTCGCAAAGCGGGGATTCATTTAATTTGAGTCCCCGCTTTTATTTTCTTTCTATGATTTTTTCGTATGCGATGTTGATTTCTTTCATTTTCTCCTCGCATTCTTTTTGTCGCCCGGCGTTTTTAGGTAGGTCCGGATGATATTCCAAGGCAAGTTTGCGGTATCTTTTTTGAAT
>JAGHUM010000055.1 GCA_018064855.1 Candidatus Physcocola equi | reverse complement strand
TTTGACGAAGCAGATGATTCTTTGGTACTATCTTGTCGTATAAATCACTGTATTCTGACAATTGAAGCGATAACTGTTGGTCTAGCATAACTGTTTTTTTTACAGTATTAATATACGGAAAAAATCGCACTTGTGCAATACACAAGTGCGATAATTATCTGCGAGCAGGTTTTTCAGTGCCCTCTCGTAACAACTCGGTTTTTTTGTGCTTATTATATTGAATCATACTTTTCAAATTCTGCACAGAACCATTAAGTCAGCTCATCATTTTTCCACCAAGACAGCTCGGACAGATTGACCATAAAAGCGCATTTCACGAGATACAGAAAAACGATTATCACGAAAAACAAAAAAGAACGCATCATCCGGGTCATCAGAAAGAGAGGAAGTCCAATAACAGCCAACTTCACCTTTCAGATTTCTTTCATCCCATTGTTTCCAACCTGCTGCAGGAAAGAAAATTTTGTTTCCATTCGCTATGCTGACACCTACAACACCTGATATTCCCGTTTTTTTATAATCATTTGTCCATCCCCATTTACAACCGGAAATCAATTCACGATATTCCTCTTTTGTTGGTGTACGCCAGGATTTACCCAGTTTTGCAGTAGCCGCATCATCCCCTGGTTCCAAAACACATTTATTATCAACTTTGTGTGGCATATCCATTATATTAGATCTCCCACCCGAAGCATATTTAGTATAATTTTCAAAAAGCCAATCCTTCCACTTATAACTATTGAAATCAAAAGTCTTTTTAGTTTTCGTTTCTCCCCATGCATAAAAATCCCCGTATTTCCAAGGCTCAGATGCACCTACGTTGCTAGTTGCCCATTTTAATCCACTTGGCAAACCAAGATCAACACATTCATGACGGTAACGCGAAAAAAAGTAGGAGAAACCAGGAGTAAAAAGTTCAAATAAAAACAGCAGAACGATTATTGCCAGATATATGCGGTCTTTTTTAGAAAACGAGAAAAAACTCTTTTTTGATTTATCTTGAATATCCATGATTCCCCAAAACCACATCAAAAAACGAAATAAAAACTTGCAGAATTGACTCCGGCATTGACATTAAAACGATCTTCCAAGCCAATACCGATACAATCTCTTTTAAACGACTTTCGTGCAGAGATAGCCTTTCTAATGCCCCACACAAACAAAGCGCCAGAACAAGCCGCGACTGGGATTCCGGCTGCGAGCATCACTTTTCCAGACTCCTCACGGGAAGGCATATTTTCCATCCAATGGTAACCAGTACAAGTTGCTGCAAGGCCAATAAACAGACCTGCCGCACCACTGAAATACATCACCTGCCCCTGACGCTGCTTCTCGTAAAGGCTGGGATTGACCTTGTGCATAAGATAAGACAATTCGCCCAAAGTTATGGGATGATCCTCTACATAAATTTTTCCATTCTCGATACTGATGCTATCGAGAACAGGATCTGGCTCACATTCTGATTTCGGCAGGAAAACACCAATTTCACCATTGGCATCTCCTTTGGAAACATACTGCGCCTCCTGAGCCACCCCGTCAAAAGAAGATAAAAACAGGAAGCACCAAAAAGCCAAAACGAAACTGACACTATTTAGAAACTGAGTTTTTTTCATAAGCAATAATCATTGAAATCTATACGTCAATCCTAAACTAAGCAGTTCTTTAATCTGCAGTTTCGGACTTTCATAATCGGTTGATTCCGGGGTGCTGTCGAACACCATACTTAAAGAAAGACGAGTACTGATGAAACGATTGATTCTAAATGTGCCTACCGTTTCCCATTCAAAATCGACATTCTCCAAATTGTAAGGAGCAAACACCTTCATGTTCGATTCTATATTCAAATCTTTTGTAAACCTCCATTTCACACGTCCTTCTGCACTAATACCAAAATCGTTTTGAGAACGTTTACCCTCTGGTATTCCCACCGTCTTGGGGTCTTTAATATCATCGTTCACCAAAAAGATAAGTTTATAAGTGGCAGGAGAAACATACAACCACACGTTGTTATTGTAATCGAACTTCATACCAGGACCAAAATAGATGCGTGTAGGAGTCAGGAAGGAAGTCTTGATTTCTTTAGAATTGGTGGCTTTATAGTTTTTGAAAAGCTGCGTCTTAATTCTTCCGCGCAAAGCATATGCCCACTTTGGAGAGAAGTGCGTCTTATACCCCATTGTGGAAGCGATTGAAATTTCGTCTTCATTCACACGGAAAGCACGTGTGGTATCGTTGAATGTGGTATAGAAACCCAGTTTGACATCAAACTCATTTTCCCAGTATTTGCGACCCTCCCTGTAATTGGCATCATAATCCAAGATACTGAGCAATGTAGCATTTGGCTCACCACCCTTGTACCAGTTATCTGTTACATAATACTGCGTAAACTGCAAATCGAGTTTGCCTTTGTAAGTCCATTTTTCCGTCTTATTCTTGCGAGGACGAGGTTCATCGAAATCAGCGAAAGAAAATGCGTGGTTGTCGTTATCCTCCTCCATGCGAACTGTTTCAGTTGGCAGATTTTGCGAGAAATCAATATAATCTCCGTCTTGGTAAAAACTGACAGAAGAAGGGTCACGTCCAATCATGGCATAAACCATTTTGCGTTTTGAAAATTGCGCAATTCGATTTCGCTCATATAGGCGTTGAAAATTCGTCTTAAAAGCAGGTTTCTGAGGCTTCGCAAGCCAATATTTCGGACGAGTCCACTCAGACATGAAAGGTTTTAGGACGTCCGCCGACATAGAATCAAAGAAAACGGGAGTCTTTCCAAAAGAAGAATCACGATATATCTGGTCCAACGAGTCGCATTGAAAATTATTGATACGGACTAGTTCCTTAACAATCCAACGCGTACGTTTCTGCAACTGGCTTAACTCAGGCTCCTTATCGGGTCCGTTTTTCAAAATAGCCAACTCGTTTCTAAGGCTCTGGTTTTCCTGCTTAAGCCGATCGATTTCAGACATAGGAGGTTCTATATCAATAGCCGCAGCAAGTGTATCGGTGGAATTATGTTCATTGGCAGCCTTAAACATACGAACACGAGCGCAGAGAGAATCGTATGCAGCCAAACGACCATACGTACGGAAATCTTCAACATACTGCACAGACAACTGTCTTTTCAGACTATCAACATAAGAAGAACGCACCCCCTTCAGAGGCGCATCGAGCGAGTTGATAATCTGCTGTGGCGATTCACCGACAGCCCACAAAGAACTGACAGGGAAAAGCACGAAAACTAATATGTAGAAAAACACACGTTTCATGATATGGTTTGAAGAATCGTACCAAAAAAATCAAAAATCAACAGAAAGTTTAACATTTAATTGTCTGCCAGTAAGATAATTAGGCACCGCATACTGTACATTCGTAACATCAGTCACCCAATAGTAAGAATTGACATTGTTGATATCGAACAGATTCAGCACATCCACACCCAATGTAAGCGCCTTGAGATTACGCCATACAGGCTTGGACAACAATTTACATTTTCCACGCTGCAAAACGTATGAACCACCGACATCTACACGACGATAAGCCGACGAACGAAAAGCAGCCTCTTTACGTTCACTGTGAGGAGGTCCGAAAGGAAGTCCGTCTGCCCATATCAATTTCAGGTTGAAACGAAATTTTTCATAACCTGGGAAGTAGTCCTGGAAAAACATGGAAATATTGTAGCGGTGTTCAGAAGGTCGAGAGATATACCCCACCCCATCACCATAGATATTTTCTTTGGCCCGCATCAAAGAGAAAGACATCCAAGAATCAGTTCCTGCGACGAACTCTCCGAAGAGTTTCAGATCAGCACCCATCACATATCCATCGCCATCGTTTTCCCCACTGTAAACCACCTTAACATTATCCACATTGTAGGAAATGAGACGATCGATGTATTTTCCATACAATTCGGCGGTAAACTTGAAAGGCCTGTTCCATGCATGGAAATAATAATCGGATCCACCAACCAACTGAACAGAGCGCTGAGCTTTTATGTCTTTATTCAATCGGACATCCACATTGCCATTCGCATCCCCTACAGTATCTCGGAATTCCTTATAAAACGGGCTTTGGAAATACCAACCACCAGCAAGACGGAACCCCCACTGACTAAGTTTTTCCGGGAAGAAAGCAACAGAAGCACGAGGGCTGACAATTACCTCATCGTTCCAAGACCAGTAATTAGAGCGGATTCCACCAGTCAGGACCACTCTACCCGCTTTAGGAAGGAAAGTATAAGAATCATGCAAAAAAGCCAGAATGCGTTCTGTACTGATCTCATTGTCCGCACGAAGGTTGTAATAAAGCGAGAGAGCATCGTTTCTCATCGGCATCGAATAGCCGGCAGAATCGCGCATCTCCCATTCGCTCATACGTTCTTTAAAAGACCCATGCTGATAAGTCAATCCCCATTTGAATTTATTTTTCTTGGTAGTGTAAGCCCCCAGATGGCTCACATTGGTCACCTGCCCGTCGAGCCAATTTCGGGCGTGTTGCATATAAGAACCAATACCCTTACCTAAATCAACCGTCACGTTGTTTGAACCATCAGTATTGCTAAGCCAATACTCGCCTGCGATATCATACGTCTCCGACTCGCTGGTATAGAAGGAAGAAGTGAGCAACTTCAATTCAAGAGCATTTGTCGGTTTGAAAGTAACACCCAAATTACCAAAGAAAGTCAGGAAAAGATCTTTCTCCTGTCCGTCAAAATACACAGTGAAATTTCGGGTGTCGGTCATGGTACCGAAAGAAGTAGTTCGGCTTTCAGGAATAAACTTATAACTATTTCTGGAAATGTTGCCAAGAAAATCCACGCTCCATTTTGGAGAAATTGAATAAGCAAGATAAGTCTGGTAATCGAAGAATCGTGGCTTGTACTCAGCTTTTGTGTCCATCGATCCCAACAGAAATTCGTTAGACTTAAACCTTACCCCATGCACTTGTGAAAAACTGCCCGTCTTAGCCCCCATATAAGCCGACGCACCCAGCAAGCTGACAGAAGCAGAACCTTCAAAAGCCTGAGGTTGCTTGTAGTGAATATCGAGAACAGACGACATCTTATCACCATACTCCGCACTAAATCCACCAGTTGAAAACGACAATCGATCCACCAGATCTGGATTCACGAAACTAAGTCCCTCTTGTTCTCCAGCACGAATGAGCAAAGGACGATAAACCTCAATATTATTGACATACACACAGTTTTCATCGAAATTGCCACCTCTCACAGTATATTGAGAACTCAACTCATTGTTTACAGCCACACCAGCCTGTGTAGAAATAAGGCCTTCGATACCGACATTCACACCAGGAGTTTCTTTCAGTTTATCTGCCTTCAAACGAGTTATTGTCTCCGACTGGCGGGCATATTCAACCACCGATATACTGGAAAGTTCAGTGATAGAATCGCGCAAAGTAGCATTCAAACGATAGTGCCCCCCCTGTTTTACTTTAAGCACAAAAACATCAGAAGTGTAACCAACCATGGAAAAACGAATGCTTACTTTATCTTCCACATTATCCATAGGGAAAGAAAAAGAATAGCGTCCAACAGAATCAGAACTCGTGCCATAATTAGAACCAACCAGTTCTACATCAGCTAATTCAATGCCAATGTTTTTATCATCGCTAACGCGTCCGCTAACCACCACATTATTCTGAGCCCAAGCACCATCATAAAAAGAGGAGAAGAAAACAAGAATACCGATAAAAGCGTGAACAAAAGTTCCCTTTCCTACAAGAGAGAACCAACGATCCACACAATATGCATAAAAACGATTTATATAAAAAGACTGACACATATCTTCCCTAATAATGATACATCTACAAAGGTAAGCAAAAAAGACGAGAAAAGGCCAACAAAAGCACAAATAACCCAAAACACAAAGACACGAAAAATAAAACAAGTTCAAAGAAAAGCATACACATATACCGAAAGACAACATACAAGCATCATATTCACAAGGAGAACTGGGCGTTTTGCCCTTGGAAAAGTGGAAAAAATCGCGAAAATCATCCTGGAAAAGTGGAAATTTTTGGCAAAAACACCTTGAAAAAGTGGAAAAAATCGCGGATTTCACCTTGGAAAAGTGGAAATTTTAAGCAAATACATCCTGGAAAAGTGGAAAAAATCGCGGATATTAACTTGGAAAAGTGGAAATTTTAAGCAAATTCATCCTGGAAAAGTGGAAATTTTTGGCAAAAACACCTTGGAAAAATGGAAAAAAACACCGAAATTTGCCTTGAAAAATAGGCGAAAACATCTTGGAAAAGTGGGAAAATCAAGAACTATGTCCCTAAAAAAAAACGAAACAGGCAAACCAACAGCAACTAAGCAAACAATTATGATTCAGAGAAATATATCAAAATACTTAATCAATTTCTACAAAACATCAAAAAAAGCCCTTTTACTAACAGGAGCAAGACAGATAGGAAAGACATACGTAATAAGAGAATTAGGAAAAGCCTTCAAAAATTTCATAGAAATAAACTTTGTAGAAAAACCAGAATTTGCAGAAGCCATAAAAAAAGCATCCGGGAGAGAAGACATACTATTTCGTATATCCACAATAGCGAAGAAGCATCTTACAAAAAACAACACATTGATTTTTTTTGATGAAGTGCAAGTATGTCCAGAAATCGTAACAGCAATAAAATTTCTTGTCGAAGACGGTACGTACCAATACATTATGAGCGGATCGCTTCTGGGTGTAGAATTAAAAGATTTGCGTTCCGAGCCAGTAGGATACATGAGCGTCAAAGAAATGTACCCACTGGATTTTGAAGAATTCATACAAGCAATAGGAATCGGAGACAATGTAATCAAACATCTGCAACAAGCATGGGAGACACGGACCCCCGTCGATTCGTTCATACACGAGAAAATGATGGAGTTGTTCAGACTATATCTTGTGATAGGCGGAATGCCAGAAGCCGTAAAGAAATATCTGGAGACAAACAACCTTCAAGATGTGATGGCAATACAACGTGACATCATCACACTTTACAAACGAGACATCACAAAATACGACTTCAAAGACAAACTACAAATCAATCATATCTATGATTTAATTCCACCGGAGCTGAATGAGAAAAACAAGCGTTTCATATTAAAGAAACTCAACGAAAACGCCAAATACGACCGTTACCACAATGGATTCCTATGGCTAAAAAACGCGGGAGTAGCCATTCCGGTATATAATGTAGAAGAACCGAAGATGCCTCTCAAGCTCTCCATGTCTCGCAACCTGTTGAAACTGTTTTTGAGTGACATCGGATTGCTTGCGGCCCAATACGCAAACGGCATACAACTTCGCATCATCAAAGGAGACAAAGACATCAATTTCGGATCTGTTTACGAAAATGCAGTAGCACAAGAACTGAAAGCCCACTCGTTTGAGCCATTCTACTACAACAACAAAAAACGTGGCGAGATTGATTTTGTTATCGAATACCGAGGGAAAATACTTCCGATAGAAGTAAAATCGGGGAAAGACTACGAAGTACACCGTGCACTATCAAACATTATGACATGCACCGACTACGATTTAGAAGAAGCAGTTGTGTTATGCAACGACAACTTGAAAAAAGTGGGAAAACTTATTTATGCGCCAGTGTATATGGTAATGTGCATGAAGCATAACGACTACGCTCCAACATTTTACAAAGTAGATATATCTATGGTACAAGAAAAAGAAAGCGAATACGCCAGAAGACAAGAAGATTAAGAAGCTGTTTAAATTTTTGCGAACTTCTTCTGTTGGGCTTTTTATAGGTCTTTTTCGTCTGTTTTGAGTGATTCTTCAGTCACAATGGGCATCCATTGCTCCTTTCAGATTCAATTCAAAACATCCTGAAAAATCCACTTATAAAATCTCCAACAAAAATTTAAACAACTTCTAAGATTAGAATCTTATTGTTGCGCATCTCGCTTGGAGAAAACACAACCGCAATAATTCTGTCTATAAAGTTCGTAGATTTTAGACAATTCAATACTTCGAAGATAGCCACCCTTCTTTTTAAAATCGCTCGGAAGGAAAGAAACCCCATACTTTTCAGCCATTTGCTCGCCAATTTCATTCAATCGATCAGCATTCTTTAACGGACTGATTGTCAAAGTTGTGGTAAAAAAATCAAAGCCTCCTTCTGCAGCAACCTTGGCAGATTCCTCCAAACGCAAAGCAAAACAAACGCCACACCTTTCGCCCCCCTCCGGTGCATGTTCCAAACCTTTGACAGCCGCATAGAAAAGCGAAGGATCAAACACACCCTCCAGCACCGAGACAGGATGAAGGACTGGAAGACTTCTCACCAGCCGTTTCAATTCCTCCACACGGACATGATACTCCGTTTCCGGATAAATATTGGGATTATAATAAAGGACAGTAATTTCAAAAAAACGACTCAGATATTCAAGCACATAACTACTGCATGGAGCACAACACGCATGCAAAAGTAAGCGAGGCACCCTATTAGCCTTTGTTTGCTGGTTAATAATCGATTCAAGTTCTTTTTGAAAGTTACGTTTGTTCATGAGAAAGAAATTTGAGCAAAATTCGCTAAAAAGCACATAAATATCAAAAAGTGGGAAACGAAAAAGAATATAATTAGTCAAAAATTCGTATTTTTGGGAAATACATGAAACAGAAAACACAACAAATGGAACAACAAAAAAAAGCCGCAACAGGCGACCAACATATTCAGCTGTGCTTTGCCACCAACAATGTCCACAAAGTAGATGAAGTGCAAGCCAAGATTGGAGATGCATTTCAAATTGTCACATTGAAAAACATCGGCTGCGACGTTGACATACCGGAAACTGCAGACACCATAGCTGGCAATGCCTTACAAAAAGCACAATATATCTGGCAGCACTACCACTGCAACTGCTTTGCCGACGACACCGGCCTTGAAGTGGATGCTCTAAATGGTGCGCCGGGCGTGCACACCGCCCGCTATGCCGGTGAAGCAAAAGATCCGGAGGCCAACATGGCCAAACTGCTAAAAGCACTCGAAGGATGTTGTAACAGAAAAGCACGCTTCCGCACGGTCATCGCACTCATCATAGATGGAAAGGAGACAGTGATGGAAGGCGTGGTGGAAGGCACCATAGCAACAGAAAAAAGCGGAGCAGAAGGATTTGGATACGACCCGATTTTCATTCCTGAAGGATATGACAAAACCTTTGCAGAACTTCCGCTGAGTGTGAAAAACAGCATCAGCCACAGAGGAAGAGCCGTAGAAAAGTTGATCAATCACCTTCAAAAAAACTAACCGAATGAGAGACTTAAAAAAATATTTGGCAGCGACAGTCCTATGCCTCATGTGCATTTCAGTGCAAGCACAGATGGCGATAGGAGGCTGGCAGACACATTTCTCATACCTTGGAATCAAGCAAGCCACACAAACAAACAATAAAGTTTACGCACTCAGTAACGGCAACCTTTTTTCTGTAGAAAAAGAGGATGGGAGCATAGAGACTTATTCCAAAATCACAGGTCTGAGCGATGGAAACATCGACTTCACATCCTATAACGAGGAAAGAGACATCTTGGTCATCTGCTATTCCAATCAGAACATAGACATCATTGAAAAAGGGAGGATCTATAATCTGCCAGACATTGCCCGTAAAGAAATATCAAACCGCACCATCAATAATGTAACATTTCACGACAAATACATGTATTTATCGTGCGGATTTGGCATCGTGGTAATCAACCTTCAGAAAAAAGAGGTTGTAAGCACCTACATCATCGGCAAATATGGCAGTTACACAAACGTCGAACAAGTGCAAGTGTCGTCAGACAGCATCTATGCCCTCACAGCCAACTACCTTTTCACAGCCAGTTTAGCAGACCCCAACCTGTCCAACTACGCACATTGGGAATCGCATGACTTACCAATTACTGCGGACTGGGAACATGAGATGGTGTGGTATGATGGCGTTTTAAACTTATTTTACGGGGAATGGTATCAATGGAAGAACGGATGGGAGACGGTCGATATGAGCGACTTCAAGAACGTCACTTATGCCCACATCTACAAAGACAAACTAACCGTTTATAGTCCATTTAACAAACACATCGGCATCATCGGCAAAGGATATCAGATTGACACCATGATTTCAAATATAGCCAACGATGCCATTTATGACCCAACGAGAAACGAAATATGGGTAACAGGCGATACCTTAAAGAGATACGACAAAGGAAACTTCGCGCTAAAAGACGTATATTGCCCTGATGGTCCGAAAATCAACAATGTATCGTTCTTCAAATACGACAAAGAAAACCTCATCTCCGGATTCGGGACAGACTATACCGACAAAGGTATTGTTCAATGGTATGACGGGAAAGAATGGCGCGTGATTACCGAAGATAACATTGGGATTGAAAACAAAGATGCCTACAAGAATTTCAAAACAATATGGGATGCCACTCTCGATCCGAAAGACAGTAAACGCATGTATGTATCGACATGGCGCTCCATCTACGAGTTTTACGACGGACAATTTGAAA
This sequence comes from Candidatus Physcocola equi, assembly GCA_018064855.1. GTDB lineage: Bacteria > Bacteroidota > Bacteroidia > Bacteroidales > Paludibacteraceae > Physcocola > Physcocola equi. Next base: position 18,639 of record JAGHUM010000055.1, on the reverse strand, counting down.
AAAAATACACAGCCGAAGAAACCAGTCTGGACAAATGGGCAGGAGACCCTAGCATCATTCAAGTGGTAGGAATCAGATTCGACAAAGAAGGCAACATGTGGGTGCTGAACACCCAAGCAGGAAACCTTGTAAATCTGAAAGATACGGAGGGGAACTGGTATTCGCTCAATTATAGTGAACTTTTTGACAAAGCAACCGTTTCCGACTTTCTGATAGCATCCAACGGTTACAAATACATTACATTTCCTCGTTTGGGTTCTGGGTTATTCGTCTTAAACGACAACAAAACACCAAGCAAAACGAGCGATGACAAACACAAACTCATCTCCACCTTCACATTGAGCGATGGAAACAAAGTCACCCCTTCGCGAGTGTTCTGTGTGGCAGAAGACAAAAAAGGTGAAATATGGATTGGAACGGACGTCGGTCCAATCATCCTACGATCGACCAACAACATCTTCAATGACAACTATCGTGCCGCCCGCATCAAAATCACCAGACAAGACGACAACAGCCTTGCAGACTATTTGCTTGCAGCGGAACAAATAAACGGAATCTGTGTAGATGGAGCAAACAGGAAATGGATCGCCACCAGTTCATCTGGAGCATATTTATTATCGCCAGACGGGCAAGAAACCATCCACCATTTCACGACCGATAACAGTCCACTAACCACCAATTCCATCACAAAGATTGCATTGGACCCCAAGACTGGGTTAGTCTTTATCAGCACACCAAACGGTATGTTCGCATACCAAAGCGATGCCGCAGATGGAGAAAACACATTGAGTGACATTCACGTCTATCCTAACCCAGTGACACCAGACTACAGCGGGCCAATCACCGTAAGCGGTCTGATGGAAGACACAGAAGTCCGCATCACCGATGCCATGGGGCGCATAGTGTGTCATGGCTTGTCTTATGGCAGCATGTTCACATGGGATGGATATCTTGCAAACGGGCAACGTGCATCCACAGGCGTCTATTTTGTATTTGGAACTACCAAAGACGGAAATGAGAGCAATGTTGCAAAATTTGCCATTATAAAACGTTAACAAGAAGACAAACAACAGATATGCTATTTGAATTAGAAATTCCATCGATTGACGGATTGCAGCAAGCAGCAAAACAATTCATTGAGGAAATGAATAGCAAAGAACTTGCAGACAAGAATGTGTATGTGTTTTACGGCCAAATGGGTGCCGGTAAAACAACCTTCATCAAAGCATTGTGTGAAGAACTTGGCGTAACAGACGTCATCAACAGTCCAACATTCGCCATTGTAAACGAATATGCTGATGGGAAAGGATTCCCCATCTACCATTTCGACTTTTACCGCATCAACAAAGAAGAGGAAGCCTATGACTTCGGCTACGAAGACTATTTTTACAGCGGCAACCTCTGTCTGATAGAATGGCCTGAGATGGTCAAAAACCTCATTCCAGAAGACGCCATTGAAGTACACATTGAAGAACAAGAAGACGGCAGCAGGAAAATCTCTGTAAAATAAAGCGCACAAATACAGCAAAAGCCCCGAAAGATGAAACTCCAACTTTCGGGGCTTTTAACTGAGAACACAAATTACAGTTTTTTCTTTGGCAAAATAGAGTTATTGAACATAAGGATACTACCAATAAGCATGGCAGCAATCAGCGCCCAACTCACAATAACAGAGTGGAGAGGAATGTGTTCGGAATTGTAACGTACAACGTTCTTTTCTCTGTCGAAATACATTCGTTTTGCCTTGACATTCTTAAAACCAGCATCTGCAGCCACCTGATAAACGTCAGCAGGTACTTCTACCATATAAGCATTACCTTCGTATCCGACATTGAGCAGATAGCAGATAGATGCACTACCCTTTCCTTGCTCAATTCTCTTATTTCCCCCATAAATCTCCACCTTTTCAGAAATGTCTTTTCTGTCGCACACTTCGTCAATATGAGCCTTAGTGGTTACTATCGTTTTAGGGAGGATCAACAGACAAATCAACCCACCAACACAGCCCATAATCTTAAATATTCTATCCATGCACTACATTTTTAATATTTTTCTTCTATGCCGACATTATGCTTCATGACAGCATTAGCATCGTTAATCCATTTCTGCATACGCGCGCGTTGGGCCAGATTGAGAGAAGAATCGACCTTTTCGGCAGGGAACAAGGTATGCACCTTCAGTCCACTCACTGTTGGACGGGCTGTAAACACTTTGCTGAAACTTGCATCGGTAGTTTTCACCACATTTCCTCTTTTTTCAACAGAAAGCGTCACCATAAGGCCACCCTCCGTATTAGGTGCGGTCATATTGCTGATATAATTACCGAGAGAATAAACGAGGACCTGTTTATTGCCAGTCACACTATCCGTTTTCACGACTATCGGCTGAATGACGTGAGGATGTCCGCCAATAACATGATCCACACCTTTGCCAAACAACCATTTTGACAAACTGACGGCAGTTGGGTGTGGGCTAGTCTGATACTCAACGCCCCAATGCATATTAGCTATAATCAAATCCGGTTTCATGTTTTTAGCCTTTTCAATATCCGCGGAAATGATGGTTGTGTCAATATAATTCACCACATTAGGAGCAGTCACGTTGATGCCATTTGTTCCATAAGTATAATTGAGCAAAGCAACCTTAATGCCATTTTTCTCCACCAGCAAAGGATAACGATTGGCCCGGTCGGTAGAATCGAGATATGTTCCCAACTGTGGCACACGAAGCGAATCCATAATATGAATGGTACGTTCCAGTCCCTTTTTGCCTTTATCAAGACAATGGTTGTTGGCAGTCAGCATCACATCAAAACCGGCATCCAATATATCGTAGAAATATTCATCAGGCGCGCTAAAACATGGATATCCCTTATAAGGTTGTCCTCCGAGTGTAACCTCAAAATTTCCAATAGCAATATCAGCCTTTGATATCAGCTCCTTTACATGAGCGAAGCAAGCTTTATACGAATAGCCAGAATCGGTTTTTGCCGCATTTATCTGTCCCTGGTGCTGCATCAAGTCACCGGCAAACAACAAAGTCAGACGTTTAGGAGTTGTATCGGGCAAGATAACTGTTGACGAGTCCACTCCTTCCATCAATCTACTGTCGGGCTCCAATTCTCCTTGTTGAGAAAGTTTAATACCACCACACGCAAAGAAAGTGAGCAAAGAAACACCCACAAGCACCAAACCAATTTTTTTTGCCTTTTTACTCATGCAACCTATTCTCGTAATAAAACTTGAAAAACTATCGGACTGCAAAGATAATCGTTTTTGCAGTTAATAAGATGTTTTTTCTTTTGCTTTTGTTTGAAAAAGGTCGCAAATTTTGTAAATTCGCAAGAGATGCACACCCTACTGCATCGTTTGTTAACGACGTTATTATTAAGAATATGAAAAACAATAATTATTGCGTAATTATGGCTGGTGGAGTTGGCAGTCGTTTTTGGCCATCGAGCACATCCAAACGCCCGAAACAATTTCTTGATTTGTTTGGCACCGGTCGTACGCTGATTCAGATGACTTTTGACCGATTCCGCAAACTAATGCCAGCCGAGAACATTTTAATTGCGTCAAATTTTGCCTACCGGGATTTGATTCTTGAGCAGTTGCCGGAAATAAAGCCTTCACAGCTTTTACTTGAGCCTGCACGAAGGAACACCGCCCCATGCATAGCATACGCCACCTATAAGATTGCCTCACTATGTCCGGATGCCAATATCGTGGTAAGTCCGTCAGACCATCTCATTCTGAAAGAAGATGAGTTTGTCAACATCATAGCCAAAGGCATGGACTATACAGCGAGCCACGACTGCCTGATGACGCTTGGCATTCGTCCTTCCCGTCCGGAAACAGGCTATGGTTACATCCAGACAGAAGGAGACAGCGACAATGGCGTTTTCAAGGTGAAAACCTTTACAGAAAAACCCAATCTTGAATTGGCAAAGGTGTTTTTGGAAAGCGGCGATTTTCTTTGGAATTCAGGAATGTTCCTTTGGAACGTAAGGTCCATTTCGCGTGCATTTGAGATGTATGCCAGTGAGTTGTCGCTGAAATTCCGCGATGGGATGGAATTTTACAACACACCGAAAGAGCAAGAATACATTGATAAGATATATCAGTCGTGCACCAACAAGAGCATCGACTATGCCATTATGGAAAAAGCACAAAATGTGAACGTCATTGAAGCCGATTTTGGATGGAGTGACTTAGGCACATGGGGTTCGCTTTATGAAATCGGAGAGAAAGACGAGACCGCAAACGCAGTCCGCAAAGGAGGAAACATTTTACTTTATGAAAGCAAAGGAAATATCATCTCCATGCCAGAAGGCAAACTTGCAGTAATACAAGGAGCAGAAGACTTCATCATCGCAGAAGCAGACAACGTTCTTTTGATATGCAAGAAAGATGAGGAACAGCGCATCCGCGATTTCGTCAACGAGGCGAAAGTGAAATTCGGCGAAGATTTTGTATAATAGGACCACAATTGGTCTCAGTCGAGGTCTATAATATAGGCAACGATAACAACAAGAGAAAAATGGCAATAGCGTGATGAACAGAAAGATTATTTATAATTCTTTCTGTTCATCACGTTTTTGTTGAAAGCGGCAAGATCTGTGAAGAACTTGCGTTCCATCTGTCCGATCTCAGAAATCAAAGATGCTAATTCAGGGTAAGATTTTGAGCCTTGCTTACGTTTGAACACACCCGCTGCTTCGGCAGCAAAGCTACGCCATTTGTCACCAATTTCGGTGATTCGCTTCGAGTAAGTCTTGTATTCATCTTCGCCTGTCAGTTTTGCTACTTCCTGCAGAAAAGCTCCATACATGAAACGGAAACCGGCACCACCTGTACCTATTTCTTCCAACATACGAATAATCTGGGCCAGACCAAGAGCAGCCTTTCTTTTGCCGAGTTTGTCTTCCCACAAAGCCATCTTCCTGCCCAAATAGTCAATACCGTTTACTCCAAAGAATGGGAGCCATGAAGGTTGGGATGTCATATACCAACAGTTTTTCTTTATGGCTTTCACCGCCAATTCAGCCATATCCGGCAATTCCTTCGGTGCTTCCTTCACCCAATACATTTGTCCGAACAGCGGATAAGTGCCGCCCTTGGTAAAACGTACTTTTTGAAGATCTTTTGCTGTGATTTTCACTTTTTCAGTGCAGTTGGGGTCACTAACTGTGTAAACATTGCTTTCTGTATCGTGTCCAACCACACAGATGTTATGTCCGTTGAAAGGAAAGCGATATTCCAAAGGCATGTATGGCAAATAATACATACCCACCACACAACCTACGGGCACTCCAGCATCCACCAGTTTATTGACCTTAGCCATCGCTTTCTCTTCATTCAAAAATCGTTCGGTTTCAGTCTTAAAACCTAAAAGCTTTGTAACGCGACTAAAAAGTACGCCGGGGAACGTACGGAAACTTGTGACAGCCTGACCTGCCAATTTCACAAAAGGCATGTGGCTAAAGAATAGTCCGTAAGACAAACCAAAAATCATAGGTTCCGACACATCAAAACCATAGAAACGGAGCATATTGGCAATCACACCGTTTTCACAGTGCGCGGCAATCTTATGATTAAATTCAATTTCCATAACAAGACAGAGTTAGTCAATTTCAGGTAATGTTTTCAACATTTCCGGAGTGATACGGAGAGTTTCTGCATAAATCTGAATGGTTTTGTCGTCCAGATTTTGAAAAGCATCCCATTCCAAGTGTTTCTTCACATTTCGCTTGCTGATTCCTGAATTATCTGCCAACATATCAACATCCATCAAACCTTTCGCCATATAATAGGCCAAAGGACTGACTTCATGTTTTACCACCTGTCTGGCAATCTCCATGCAATCTTCATCAATATCGTTTAAAACCGTTCTTAGCGCGTCGGCCTTAACATTCCAGCCATCGCTTACAACGGCTTGATAATTACCATCGGCATCAACAGCATAGGCGACATCGCGCACTACAGAGCCACGGAAAACACTTAAATCTTGAGGAACGTCGTCAATATTCATCTTAAGAATCAACAAACAGTAAGTAAGACATAGGCATAGGAGAAACGAGCACTTTCGGGAGCCATCACCAAAACGCGCTGACCTTTCCTCAATCTGCCGGAATGGAAAAGTTCATCAATCATAGCAAAAGCCGAAACCGTTGCCACATTACCTATTTTTGGCAGATTGATAAACCATTTTTCCTCTGGAATATAATACCCTAACTCCTTGAATTTATTAAAAATCTCATCTTTGAAAAACATAGAAGAAAGATGAGGCAAAAACCAATCAATATCCTCGGCTTTGAGCCCATGCTTTTCAGTTACTTTCATCAAAAATTCGCCACCCTTATTGACAATATTGCTTCCCAAAATACGGGTGTCTTGCTTTAAAGAGAAAAGCGATTTTCTCAACCATTCTTCCTGAGGGAACATATTCCACCCAATGACCTGACCATCTTCATTTTTCTCACCACCCAGATACATACAAGTTTCCACCTCATTAGCATAAGAGACCAACTCGATCCAGTCAATCCTAAGCGAAAGAGCATCAGCCGGCTTATCGGTAGTCAAAGCAAGCGCAGCAGCACCATCGCTAAGCATCCACCTTAGGAATTCCTTTTCAAAGGCCAGAATAGGTTTTTTCTGAAGTGCCACGATATCTCCTTCTGCCTTAAAGTTTTCAGCACGCATCAGAGCGGACAATCGTTCACTCGCCGCGCAAACAGCCTTCTTGGCAAAACCACCGGAAAGAGACATAAAACAATATTTCAATGCCTGAAGGCTCGCACAGCAAGACCCTTGAAAAGAAACGACCTCCATACTATCGGCACCTTCAAGATCTCCATGCACCATAATAGCAGGAGACGGCATTATCAATTCGGGAGAGGCTGTACCCAAAGCGAGTACATCTGCAGAAAGGGGATTGAAAGAATCGGAGCGCAAAGCATTGATAGCGCTGACGGCCATCTGCACGTTTGTATGTGTCACATTACCATGTTTGTCTAAAGCATAGTAGCGCGATTTAATTCCATTTTTACTGAGCACAATACGCCGTGCCAAAGAAGGCTTACCATTTATCAGTCCCAAATACTCTTCCATTTCGTCGTTTGAGACGGGATTGTTGGGAAAGAAATGAGAAGTGTTGGTGATATATACTTCAGACATAGGATTCGTTTTTATTTAGCAATGATAATAACTTCTGTGCGTCGGTTCAACGCACGACCTTCAGCGGTTGCATTAGTAGCAATAGGTTGATCAGGTCCAAAACCTTTATATTCCAATCTCTCCTTTGCGATTCTGCGATCCACCAGATATTGATATGCTATTTTCGCTCTGTTTTCAGACAACGTCACATTGTAGTCATGATTACCTTTAGAATCGGTGTGCCCACAAAGACGGATGCGGACTTGAGGATTGTCTTTCAAGAATTTGACAAGTCTGTCTAGTTCATGATGAGATGCAGGTTTCAGAGAATATTTGTCGAAATCAAAGAAAATGTTTTTGAGCGTGATCTTCTTTCCGACTTCAATTTTCTCCATTTTCACGCCCTGTTCTGGAAATTTGACCTTTTGGTTTTCATCAAAATACTCAGAATAGAATAAATAGCCTTTTCTATCAACGTTCACACCTGCATCCTCGCCTTCCGGCACACAACTAACAAACTCTCCCGTGGCCCCATCGCTCACGCTTTTGAACACCTTTTTGTTTGACTTGATGCTATACACATCAATTTGTGCCATGACAGGTTTCTTCGTATCAGCGTCCACAATCTTGCCTTTGGCATATTTCATGTGTTTCATCGGCTTGAAGTTGCCATCTTGGAGTTTAAGTTCATAGATGTCTTTTCCCCTTCCATTCTTTTCTTGTCCGTTACTGGTGAAATATGCTTTATCTCCATAGGCGTTGACCACAAAACCAATTTCGTCTTTACAAGTGTTGAGCGGATAACCGATATTTTGAGAAGTGCCCCATTTACCTGTAGAATCAAGGTAAGTTACAAACACATCGTAATTGCCCAAGCCTCCACGTCCGCGCGACGAAAAGAAAAGCGTACTGTTGTCGGCGTGAATAAACGGAGACATTTCATCGTCTTTGGTGTTGATATTCGGTCCAAGGTTTCTTGGATTGGAGAACGTGAGTTTACCATCCTGCGCAATAGTCAGATCAACCACCCAAATATCAGAATTTCCGATTCCTCCAGGTCTGTTGCTCGCGAAATAAAGTTTATCGCCCGTTGGGCTGAGACTTGGACCTGTTTCCCAAGCACGGGTATTGAGAGGAGCCCCCGGATTAATGGCAGGTCCCCATTTATCCCCTTCGCGAATAGAATAATATATGTCGCATCCACCTTGACCACCCTGACGTTCACAGGCCACGAAAAACATATAACGTCCATCGAGAGAGACACTCTGTGCACCTTCGTTATAAGAAGTGTTGATGTTCGTTCCGGCATTGACAATCTTTCCCCAATGTCCGTCTGGTTGTTTTTTACTTACAAAGATATCTTCGTGTACCGATTTGCCAAAATCACTCTGACCTTCAAGTCTGTTGAGCTTTACCGTAATAGAAAACAAGCTTTCATCAGCGGTCAGACTTGGCCAATAATCATCATAAACCGTATTGATGTTTGGCCCCATATTAGTGACTTGGAAAGGCACAGGATTGGCTACCAATTTAAGTGCCGCCTCAGCCTTAGCAATTTTAGGTTGTGCGGTTTTGTAATAATACTGTTCAGATGGTGGAATCTGCTTATAAATATCGATGGCCTCCTGATAGTTGCAAAGATCCAGTAAAGCATTACCAAGACGCATCATGGAATTCCAATAGCGATCGACCTTAGGTTTTGCCACATATTGAAGAGCCTGGATGTGCTTGGCATCGTCTCCCATGCGTTTATACAATTCAGCAAGCGACCACGAAGCATCCACAAAATTTTTGTTTTCTCTCACCAATTGCTTAAAAAGCGGCAGCGCTTCCTTGTACTTACCTTGGTCCATCAGAAGCACCGCTTTCTGATATTGCAGCAGCTCTTTATTGCTGATATTGGAAGCGGATGCCGTTGCCACAAAAAACATGGCAAAAAAAGCAAAAATACATTTAGAAATACTTCTTTTCATAAGCAGAAAATTATACAAACGAAAAAAAACTATTTCACCAAAAAAGGCGAACTCAATTCGGCATAATTGCCACGAGGATCTTTCAAATTAAGCAATACGGATTTACCATCAGGAATTATTGTTACCATATATCGATGAACCGATTTAGGGTAAAGTCCGTCTGCATTTAAATAATAACATCCTGGAGTAGAACTTTCAAAAACCTTGGTTATTGGTTCCGATATGCGTTTACCATTAACTACCATACAATTACGTTGGTTTATCATCCAGATGTTTCCTGCATCGGAACGAAACTGTTTGCCAGTCAAAAGACTAAGCACCTGTTCATCGTTTAACCCCACAGTTGGATTTACTGCGACCTCAGTCTTTTCTATGGTAGCCTCAGCCTTTAACTCTGCCTGACGATTGAAGGCAGGAATAAGCATCAAAATTGCAAGTACGACGACAAACAAGGCTGCAGGAGCGCAAGATGTTGCCACAGAAGCGTTTTTCTCATGAAAATGCTGATATATCCAATATGCCATTATGCCCACTCCGGCAATCACAAACGGAAGACTGAGCAGTTGACCTACATTTAGAAGCATCGACGACTCAAAGTCCTCCTGAGGACGTTTGATGAACTCAAGGAAGTAGCGAGAAAGAAAGACACCCAATAAGAAAACAGAGAAAATAAGTCCGGAGAACTTTGCTGCTTTAGTTTTCCAATACAGAAAGAAAATAACTGCGAAAGTAACCAGGCAATAAATCATCTCATAAATCTGAGTTGGATGACTTGGTTCCGAAAAACCTGTAGTGTGCTGAGTGAGCGGATGCAACATAAAAGAAAACGCCCAAGGCACATTGGTAGGATCGCCATATATCTCATGATTGAAGAGATTGCCGCATCGAATAGACGCCCCACAAATAGCCACAGCAATAACAATACGGTCGAGCACCCAAATATAGGACTTTTTAACCACAAATCTTGCGAAAAAGAAAAGAGACAACAGAATACCAAAGGCACCACCATGACTCGACAATCCTCCGCGCCACACATAAAGCACTTCCAGAGGATGTTCTAGGAAATACTGCGTTTCATAACAGAAACAGTGACCAACACGGGCTCCGATAATGGTACTGAGCACCATTACCAAAAACAACTTGTCCATGGTACCTTCCGGCAATTTTTCGTGGTCGTAAATCTTCGACTCTACATAATAGCCCAGCAAGAGACCTAAAGCCCAAAGCGCACCGTACCAACGCACGGAAAGCGGCCCGATATTCAGTAAGACTGGATCAACTGTCCAAGTAATAAAACCCAACATAAGATGTTGAAATAAAAAATTTTAAAGACGACCAAAAACAAAAGACAGAAAAAGGTTGATTCAGCCATCATCACAGCCAAAACAACCTTAATCTTTATTATTTCAGAAGGAGAAAATCACTGTCTTCCGTGGCATTTCTTGTATTTGAGACCACTGCCACAAGGGCAAGGATCGTTTGGTCCCACTTTTTTACCATTTACAATAGGTTGCATTTTTTCCTGCTGAGCAGCCTGCTGTTCCGCTTCAGCCTGCATACGAGCCAACTGAAGACGGCGACGGTCTTCCATCTCGGCCTGCATACGTTCAGCCTCAGCTTTCTGCTCAATCATTCTCTGACGTTGCTTTTCCATTTCAGCCTCCATTTGCTGTTGTGCCAAAGCAGCCTGACGCTGTGCTTCCGCAATCTGCTCAGGATCTGGTTCATGCACTTTCATGCGCATAAGAACAGCAGCAGTGGACATATTAAGTTCACGCAACATGCTAAAGTAAAGAACAGACGCTTCTTTCTTATAAATCACAAGCGGATCTTTCTGCTCATAACTTGCATTTTGAACAGAATCGCGAAGATCGTCCATTTCACGGAGATGTTCCTTCCACTTTTCATCAATCGAGTGAAGCAAAAGGGCACGTTCAAATACTTTCACCACCTCAGCACCTTGCGAGTTGTAAGCCTTTTCAAGATTTACAGGAATATTGTAAACGTGGTTGCCATCGGTGATAGGGATGGCGATATTTACAAACTGCTCTTTGTGGTTTTCGAAAACATCCTTGATGACAGGATATGTCTTATCGATGATAGCCTGCGTCTTACGCTTGAAAGCGTCCATTGCATAATCAAAGATACAGTCGGCCACTTTCTGTTCATGCAGATTATTGAAATCCGCTTCAGAAACAGGAGAATCGATAGACAAGAAACGATGCAAATTTTCTTCCAACATTGCATAACTGCGAGCGTCTTTCGCATCTTCCACAATACGAGCGACGCAGAAGAAAATCATATTCATGATATTGACACCCATACGTTCACCGTTGAGTGTTTGGCGACGCTGCTTGTAGATGCCTTCACGCTGTGCGTTCATCACGTCATCGTATTCAAGCAAGCGTTTACGAACACCGAAGTGGTTTTCCTCGACACGCTTCTGAGCTTTTTCAATAGACTTTGTAACCAAAGGATGTTGAAGCATTTCACCTTCTTCAAATCTGTTCTTCATGAAGTTGGCGATTTTCTGGCTTCCGAACAATCGCATCAGTTTATCTTCGAGAGACACATAGAACACAGAAGATCCTGGGTCACCCTGACGACCAGAACGACCACGCAACTGACGGTCAACACGACGGCTTTCGTGACGTTCGGTACCGATGATAGCCAAACCACCAGCAGCCTTAACCTCATCAGACAACTTAATGTCGGTACCACGACCTGCCATGTTGGTAGCAATAGTTACCGAACTTGAGAGACCTGCTTTTGCCACGATTTCCGCTTCGCGCATATGCTCTTTTGCATTGAGGACTTCGTGAGGGATATTTCTAATCTTCAGCATACGGCTGAGGAGTTCAGAGATTTCGACAGAAGTAGTACCAACGAGCACCGGACGACCAGCATTGATCAAGCGCTGCACTTCATCAATAACAGCAGCATACTTTTCGCGATTTGTACGATAAATGCGGTCATCGAGGTCTTTACGGGCGATTGGTCGGTTGGTAGGTATGACAACCACATCGAGTTTGTAGATATCCCAGAGTTCACCAGCCTCAGTTTCAGCAGTACCCGTCATACCAGCAAGTTTGTGGTACATACGGAAATAGTTTTGGAGTGTGATGGTAGCATGAGTCTGAGTAGCCTCCTTCACCTCAACATGTTCCTTCGCTTCAATAGCCTGGTGGAGACCATCGGAATAACGACGTCCTTCCATGATACGGCCAGTCTGTTCGTCCACAATCTTCACTTCGCCATCCATGATGACATATTCATCATCCTTTTGGAAGAGCGCATAAGCCTTGAGGAGTTGATTAACGGTGTGAATACGTTCGCTCTTGATGGAATAGTTTTGCATCACCTCATCCTTGCGGGCGATTTTTTCTTCTTCCGTAAGATTTTCCTTTTCAATAGCAGCCATTTCGGCACCGATTTCAGGCATCACAAAGAATTTTGGATCTTCGGAAGCGCCAGTAAGTTCTTGAACACCTTTGTCGGTAAGTTCGATGGATTTGTTCTTTTCTTCGATAATGAAATATAGCGGATCAGTAGCGATGTGCATATTTCTGTTATTATCCTGCATATAATACTCCTCGGTTTCCACCAAAAGCGCCTTGATGCCATCCTCTGAGAGGAATTTGATCAAAGGTTTGTTTTTAGGGAGAGCCTTATAAGAGCGGAAGAGCGCAAGAGCACCTTCTTCATTATCTTTCTTATTTGGAGAAGCGATGAGTTTTTTAGCATCGGCCAAGTAATTGGTGGCCAAATCGCGCTGTTTTTTGTAAAGGTTTTCAACGCGAGGGCAAAGCGCTTCATACTGCTGTTCAGTCTTGCGGGTTACAGGTCCGGCGATGATGAGAGGCGTACGCGCATCGTCAATCAATACCGAGTCCACCTCATCGACGATAGCGTAGTTGTGACCACGCTGCACAAGTTCACGGACATCGTTTGCCATATTGTCGCGAAGGTAGTCGAAACCAAACTCGTTGTTTGTACCGAAAGTGATGTCGGCAAGATAAGCATTACGACGTGCACTTGTATTAGGTTGGTGCTTGTCGATGCAATCCACAGTAAGGCCGTGGAACATATAAAGAGGGCCCATCCATTCCGAGTCACGTTTGGCGAGGTAGTCGTTAACAGTGATTACATGAACACCGTTACCAGTAAGTGCATTGATGAACACAGGAAGAGTCGCAACGAGAGTCTTACCTTCACCGGTTGCCATTTCCGCGATTTTACCTTTGTGGAGAACCACACCACCGATTAACTGAACGCGGTAGTGCTCCATGTTCCAAGTGATTTCAGAACCTCCGGCGGTCCAATGGTTCTTATAGTAAGCCTTATCACCTTCAATGTAGAGGAAGTCTCTACCCTCTTCCACCAAGCGGCGGTCCATGTCGTTAGCAGTCACTTCAAGATCGCCTTTAGAAAGACGAGCTGCAGTTTCCTTAACGATAGCGAAAACTTCTGGAAGTTTCTGATCGAGAATATCCTCGTATTTATCGAGTCTCTTCTTTTCCAGTTCGTCGATTGCCTTGTAGGTTTTTTCGCGCTGACGAATTTCCTGACCTTCGATCTGAGACTTCAATTCCTCGATTTTTTCACTCTCGTCTTTCACATAGTTTTTGACTTCCTGACGTATATCGTAGGTTTTCTGACGGAGTGCATCATTGGAAAGAGCCTGAATGGTCGGCAAAACCAACTCAATCTGCTGGATGTAAGGTTCAACGGCTTTCATGTCCCTGTCGGACTTGCTGCCGAAAATCTTTGATAGAATATTATAAAATCCCATAAATAATAAATTTGCGTGGACCTTAATAAAGGGCGCTGAATAACTCAATTGTACAAAAATATCAGACAAAGTTAAAGAAAAAAAGATTTCCTTGCAACTTATCTGCGATTATGTTCGCAAAGGTTGTGCCAAACGCTTCTCTTCTGACTAAATGTCAGCATTTCGGACTTTGCAACTGCCAATACAACACTAATGCCTTGCGAAAATCCGTATCGCAAGGCATTAGGAATAAAATCAGTTCTTTTCTGGTTTGATATGCACATCGCACTGAGGGAACGGGATTTCGATACCGTTTTCATTAAGTGCATTGTATATACGTTCAAGCGCCTCACCTTTGATCCAATACTTGTTCTTCACATCAGACCATAACGAAACGTAAAGATTAACGCCACTGTCTGCCAGACTTGAGACAATCACCTTTGGTTCTCTGGTAATGTCAATCAGGTTATGTCCTTCCACCAAAACCCTGTTCATCTGTTTAAGTGTATCAATAATCACCTTACGAGCGGATTCAACATTACTTCCGTAAGCAATAGACACTGTGAAATACAAGAATTCGTAGTTTCCACTCTTTGTCAAATTCTTGAAGTTTTTGTTGAGCATGGTAGAATTGAGGAAAGAAATCACGTACCCTTCAAGCGTTTCAATCTGAGTTGTTTGGTAAGAAATGTTGGACACTACACCTTTCACACCATCGCATTCTATCCACTCCCCTTTTCTGAGCGCGCCCCTCATCAAAGAAATGCCATAGAAGAAGTTTTCGAGCAAGGTTTTCATGGCGAAACCGATACCTGTAGCCAAACCTGCGGTGAAGATGCTTATGCCCGACTTTGGCACCTGGAAAATGCTCAACAAAATCAAGATATAGGCACCCCATACCACCAGCGTAGAAAGGTTGTTGACCATGGAAATATTTGAGTCGCTGTTTTGAACGTTGTTGAGCCAACAATGGCGCGAATAGAATGCACGAATAATAAAGTTGAAGAAGCGGAAGATGAAGAAGAGCACTGCAGCCACCATAATTTTATAAACAGAAACCTGAATGAGATCTGGTTTGTTGATAAAATTATCAAAATAAATCGTCTTGCAAAATTCCGACAAGTTGAACATATCAGCAGCCCAATAAATCGAATAGAAGAGCGAAAGAGCGGCAGCAATAGGCACAATACACAAACGTATCAAATCGATGTACCAAGTAGAGTCGATGTGAACATTTCTTTCCTCTGCATTGAAGAAATCGACCTTGTAACCAGGCTGGTTGTACTTATTAAGGTTGTTTTTCCACCGGTTGAGTTCCTTCTCCTTATCAGCGATAAGACGAGAATAGTCGATTTTATCTTCCGCCTTCAGTTCCTCAATCGTACTTTCACATTCAGCGATTTTTGAAGTTGCTGTAGCGATATTGATTTTTATGATTTTGTCTGGTACGACTTTAAATTCATAATCGGTGAGGAAGTCATAAACGGAAATCACAGTGAGGACACAAGTCAACTGGAAAATCCACCAAATAAACACCTGCACAGAAAGGAAGGTGAAACCATTCCAGGAAACAATTAAGGAAACGAGCATCACAAAGAATGTCAGCCATCCGAATGTTTTTTCCGTCGTCTCCAACACGTTTCTGTATTTGTAAACAACTACAAACTGCCAAACAACAAACACTACCAGAATAATAGGGAACAACAAATTGATGACATGGTCAGGAATGAAAATGATACGGAAACAAATCACCATCAAGCCCATGAGAATCGTTGGGAGGTTGACTTTGAAACTTGCCTTCAACTTGTCTTTGTCGTCGATTCGGAAAATCATGGAAGTGAGGATCACGCCGACCAGCCAAGCGAACTCAATCAAGAGTTTGCAAGCCATCATGATGAAGTTGTGATAAATGAAAGTCTTCAGCCCCATCTGAACAATAGCGAACAAGAAAACGCCAATAACGACAGCGCAATATTTTTCTTTGTCTTTAAACATCTCCAAAGTCCAGATTTTCTTTGGAAGAATGAACTTCACCAAAAGAATACCAAGTCCGATGGAAATAAACATATAGAAAAGAACAAAAGCAATCAAACCGAAAATGATAGAGCCGCTCCATTCCGACTGCATCCTTTCAACCTTATTATCGGTATATTTGTTTATTATGCTTGATTTTGCTTTGCTTGCATTCAGAGAGAAGTCCTTTAAAATGGATGGAAATGAGTTGGAGCCATCAATAAAAATCTTCGTCTGCAAAGTTTTATAGCAGTTTTCCGCATAGTCGTAAGATTCTTTAAGTCTGCCCTCAGCCATCTCATAATAATAGATTTCAGCCTTTAACGACTCTTGAAAATCTTTATAAGAGCTGAGCATGGCGTTGGCATAGATAAGACAGGCAGCACGGTCGTCTTGTCCCTGTTCATCCAGCATGAAATCCTTCATTTTCGCCATTTGAGCAGAGTCCGGCTTAGGCATGAGTTTCATGATCAGTTTGAGTGAATCCATATCGACTTTCTTCATCATGGAATCGCGTGCGGACTGCGTCATCGGCGGCAATTTTTCAAGAGAGGCGATCAAATTGGTGTAACGTTCGATTTCATTATCCACCAAAGCCATCAGTTCATTAAAAGGCTTGTAATTCTTCTTAAAATTCTGATAAAGAGAAGTTGCCTCCTGACAAGCGTAAGCAAGGTCGAAAGTATGACTGTCGTGCTGGGAATAAAGCATGACACCAATCTGGTTGCTTCGCTGCATCATATCCATGATTATCCCATGCTGTTTTTTGTTTTCCTCGGTAAAACGGGCCACCAAATCCTGCTGCTGAAGGTACGAAGCCTCCAGTTCAGATCTCAGTACAGCCAGAGTTTTGGGTAAATCCTTCTCCTTAAGAACCGCATGAGCCGACAAGGAAAGAGAAAAAAAAGCAATTAAAAATAAAACTAATCTTTTCATATACTGTGCGTAAACTTATAGAAGTCTATAATTGTTATTTCATAAAAAACTGGGCAATCGCCAAGAACAAAACAACGCCCAACGCTATCAAAAAGACGACAGAATAAGGGACCTTTTTGCGTTCAGGCCGTTCAAAACGAAAGCCACCATTGCGCGACTTGTTATCATTGGAACGATTATCAAATGCCATGATTCAATAAAATTATCATTTTTCAGTGTACAAAGTTATTAGAAAAAAACAAGACAAGGAGTTTTTTTGAAAGAAAGGTTGCACATTATTGATTTCAAATAAAGTCTATGCCACGAAAAAAAATTAACTTTGCAAAAAATTAAGCATTGTTTCAAATACATTCCTCAGAAAACTCTATATAGTATCTGAAACGTGTTTCAATTCTTGAGAAAACAAAAAAACGTCCAAATCAATGAAAGACTTAAAAGAAATGGTGATTGGCATTGCTAATGACCACGCCGGCACCGAGTTGAAATTCTACTTGATGGAAAAACTGAAACCTGTGTTCAAGGAGATCAAAAATTTCGGGACCGACACCAACGACAGTTGCGACTATCCGGACTTTGCCCACCCACTCGGTGAAGCAATCGAAAACGGCACCTGCGAACTTGGCATCGCCATCTGCGGCAGCGCCAATGGCATCAGCATGACATTGAACAAGCACCAGGGTGTACGTGCAGCATTGAGTTGGAGGCCAGAAATCGCCATGCTTGGACGAGCACACAACAACGCCAACGTCGTTTCCCTCCCTGCCCGTTTTCTTTCAAAAGAAGAGGCGCTCATGATTGTAGAGACCTTCTTCAAAACCGATTTTGAAGGTGGACGTCATGAAAAACGCGTTGCAAAAATCGCGGTGAAATAAACATATTTGTGATACTATAGAAAGCCAGTCTTGACGGACTGGCTTTTTTGTAACAATAAGTCAAGAATTTGGAGAATAATGATTAAGCAAAGGATTACAAAAGGGGCTATTCTAGAGGTAACTGTAAATGAAAGATATTACTATGCTCAGATATTGCATTGTAAAAACTATGTTTTTTTTGATTATGTTTCTAATGAACGATTATATAATTTTGAAATTCTCCAAGACAAGTTACCACTTTTTTTCATTGGAGTTTATGATGATATAATAACTAGTGGAGAATGGTTAAAAGTCGGAAAACTTCCAATAAGAAAAGAATTTGAAATAGTGCCAAATCAGTACATACAACATACTGGAGAAAAAATAGAGTTTGAAATATACAATCCTAATACGGGTGTAATAGTTGCTGCAACAAGAGAACAATGTATTGACTTGGAATGTTGTGCAGTGTGGGATAAAAAACACGTGGAAGAAAGATTAGATGATTATTATAATGGCAAATTGAACAAATGGGTAGAAGACATGAAGATTAAATAACAGACACCAAGGACCTGTACTATACATTTTTTCTTTGGGACTTCATGGCAAGAAAATCAATGTAATATATAATGATTCCGTTGCCTTTGTTCATTGGTGTGGAGCCATTGGCAGTTGCAGCTATCCCGGCAAGGCAGAATACTTGAAAAGCAAAGGGAAGACAAGCGGATATTAAATGTTTACAACAGAATAGATGTTTACGTTTCTTTTTGTGCCCAAAACAGGGAGTTGCCTTATTTCGTAAATATTCGCCCAAAGGCTGATTTTATTGTGTAATAGTATTTATATAGTCAGCCCTTAAAAAGCTAACTTATTTTCCGGAAAGCGAATTTCAAAACACATTTCAGCAGTTCCAAGTATTGATTTGAGTAAGAGCAAAAGAA